>CAJUOD010000055.1 GCA_910587875.1 uncultured Oscillibacter sp.
ACTCCCCCTACAAGGACTGGTTCCATATCAGCTTCGACGGCAATTCCAACTACAACGACGGCTTCTGGTACGAGGGCTGGGAGGGCCACTTCGAGCTGGTGAAGCTGAACCTCCGCAATCCCGCCGTGGTGGACTATTTGCTGGACTGCGTGAAGTTCTGGGTGGACGAGTTCGACATCGACGGCCTCCGGCTGGACGTGGCCTATTGTCTGGAGCCCGACTTCCTCCGCCGCCTCCGGTCCTTCACCGAGGGGCTGAAACCCGAGTTCTTCCTGGTGGGCGAGACCCTCCACGGAGACTACAACCGCTGGGTGGGGGACGGCCTCCTCCACTCCTGCACCAACTACGAGTGCTACAAGGGCCTCTACTCCAGCCTGAACTCCATGAACCTTTTCGAGATCGTCCACAGCCTCAAGCGCCAGTTCGGCCCGGAGCAGTGGACCCTCTACAAGGGCAAACACCTCCTCTGCTTCGCCGACAACCACGACGTGACCCGGGCCGCCAGCATCCTGACGAACCCCCGGCACCTGCCCCTGATCTACGGCCTGGCTTTCGGCATGCCCGGCATCCCCTGCCTGTACTATGGCAGCGAGTGGGGGGCCCTGGGGGAGAAGTCCCAGGGGGACGACGCCCTGCGCCCCGCCTTCGACGCGCCGGAGTGGAACGAGCTGACGGACCAGATCGCCGCTATGGCACGAGCCCACCGGGAGAGCGAGGCCCTGTGCTACGGCGACTTCAAGGACGTCGTTCTCACCAACCACCAGACCATCTTCCAGCGCCGGACGGACAGCGAACGGGTGCTGGTGGCCGTCAACGCCTCGGACCAGCCCTACACCGCCCACTTCGACGCGGGCTGCGGCCAGGCGGTGGACCTGATTACCGGGAAGCTCCACGACTTCGGCGGCGGCAGCGAGCTGCCCCCCTACAGCGTGGCGTTCTGGAAGTGTGAGAAAGTATAAATACTTTATAAAAGCCATAGTCACCGCCAAGGACCAACCTTGGCGGTGACTTTTTTACTCCGTCCCGCTCCAGGCGCTCCGCCGGGCCCCGGCGGAAAGCAGGGTGAACTCGTTCTTCCGGAAGCGGATCAGCCCCTCCGCCTCCATGCGGCTCAGCTCGTGGGACAGGGCGCTCCGGTTCACGCAGAGGAAGGCCGCCAGCTCCTCCCGGGAGAAGGGGATGCAGAAGGTGGAGGTCCCCCGGCGCTCCGCCTGCATGGTGAGGTACACCAGCACCCGGTCCCGAAGACCCCGCTGGGCCAAAATCGCCAGGCGGTAGTGCTTGCGGAGGTTGTCGTCTGAGAGGATGGTCAGCAGATTCCGCCGGAGCACCGCCTGCGCCTCCCCCGACAGCGCCCCCGGCTCCAACAGCAGCGCCCCCGGAAACTGGAGGACCTCCAGCCGCTCCGCCGCCACGGCATAGTAGGGCGACCGGCGGCTCCGGGTACAGATCAGGTCCGTCCCCAGGGCATAGCCGGGCCCCAGGGCGTCCATGAGGCTGCTGGTCCCGTCGGAAAAGATCTGGGAGATCTGGACCTTCCCCCGGAGGACCACGGCGAACCAGTCCACCCAGTCCCCCGGCGCGATGAGGACCGCCTGCCGCTCAAGCTCCCGGCGCTTCCCCCGGGGCAGGACCTCCCGCTCCAGGGCCTCCCGGGGCAGGTCCTGAAAGAGGCGGCAACGGCTTAGAGCTGTCAAGCTTACGTCCATAGGCTTCCCCTCCCTTCCTGGAAATTATAGCAGAAAAATGTTGTCACAACAACCTCTTTTTGTCCGGGCCTCCTTTATAATAGGTTCAACTCACGCCGTCAGGAAAGGAGGGAGCCGCCATGCGGGACCGCTGCGGCAGAACCATCACCTATCTCCGCCTCTCCGTCACGGACCTCTGCTCCCTCCGCTGCCGGTACTGCATGCCCGCCGAGGGGGTCCCCAAACGGGACCATCAGGACATCTGCTCCGTGGAGGAGCTGGTGGAGATCGCCCGGGCCGCCGCGGACTGCGGGGTCCGCAAGGTCCGCCTCACCGGCGGGGAGCCCCTGGTACGCCGGGGCCTTTTGGACATCTGCCGGGGGATTTCCGCCATCCCGGGGGTGGAGGAGCTCTGCCTCACCACCAACGGCCTGGCCCTCCCCCAATTGGCGAAGCCCCTCAGGGAGGCCGGGGTGGACCGGCTGAACGTCAGCCTGGACACCCTCCGGCCGGACCGCTACGCCTACATGACCCGGGTGGGCCGCTTGGAAGACGCGCTCCGGGGCCTGGAGGCCGCGGCGGAGGCGGGCTTCACCGGAACCAAGCTGAACGTGGTGCTGATGAAGGGCTTCAATGAGGACGAAATCCCCGACTTCGCGGACCTGGCCCGGCGGTATCCCGTGGAGGTCCGCTTCATTGAATTAATGCCCATCGGGGAGGGCAAAAACGCCGAGTTCCTTTCGGCCCAGGCGGTGCTGGACGCCTGCCCGGACCTCCGCCCGGCGGAGGGCTCCGGTGTGGCCCGGAGGTACCGCTCCCCCGGCGGGCGGGGGACCGTGGGGCTCATTGAGCCCATGAGCCGCCGCTTCTGCGGAGACTGCGACCGCATCCGGGTGACGGCGGACGGGAAGCTGAAGCCCTGCCTCCACTCGGACCAGGAACTCCCCCTCCGGGGCCTCCACGGCGAGGCCCTGCGCCGGGCCATCGAAACCGGGATCGCCGCCAAGCCGGAGCGGCACCACATGAACGAGACCGGACGCAGCCAGGCGGGCCGGAACATGCATCAGATCGGAGGCTGAACCCATGGAACTGACCCACATCAACGAACAGGGCCGGGCCCGCATGGTGGACGTGACGAAGAAGGACGTCACCTTCCGCCAGGCCGAGGCTGAGGGCCGGGTCCGCATGACGCCGGAGACGGTGGAGCTCATCCGCACCGGCGGGGCCCCCAAGGGGGACGTGCTGGCCGTGGCCCAGGTGGCGGGCATCCTGGCCGCCAAGCGGACCCACGAGCTCATCCCCATGTGCCACCCCCTGCGGCTGACGGCGGTGGACATCGCCTTCACCCTGGAGGAAGCCGCAGTCCACATCCGCTCCAAGGTGAAGTGCAAGGGGGAGACCGGCGTGGAGATGGAGGCCCTGACGGCGGTGTCCGCCGCGGCGCTGACCGTCTACGACATGTGCAAGGCCGTCCAGCGGGACATGGAGATCACGGACGTCCGCCTCTGCCGGAAGAGCGGAGGAAAGAGTGGAGACTTTATAAATGCTTTTATGTAAGGAGGGAGATTCCTTTGGCACAGGTGGTATCCGTCAACATCAGCGAGAAAAAGGGCACCGTCAAGCGGGAGGTCCCGGAGATTCAACTGAAGCTCCGCCACGGCATTGTGGGGGACGCCCACGCCGGGGACTGGCACCGCCAGATCTCCCTGCTGGCGGAGGAGAGCGTGGACAAGATGCGCTCCCTCCTGCCCGGCCTGGAGCCCGGGGCCTTCGCCGAGAACATCAACACCCGGGGGCTGGAGCTGAAAACCCTCCCCGTGGGGACCCGGCTCCGGCTGGGAGAGACGGTGGTGGAGGTCACCCAGATCGGCAAAGAGTGCCACAGCGACTGCGAGATCAAGAAAAAGACCGGGAAGTGCGTCATGCCCACGGAGGGTATCTTTGCCGTGGTGGTCAAAGAGGGCTCCGTCCGCAGGGGCGATGAAATCGAGATTCTAAAAGATTCTATATAAGGAGCGGACGCCATGAAGCTGATACCGACACAAGAGGCCGTGGGCCACGTCCTCTGCCACGACATGACCCAGATCATCCCGGGGAAGTACAAGGACGCCCGCTTCCGCAAGGGCCACGTGGTCCGGGAGGAGGACATCCCCGTCCTTCTCTCCATGGGCAAGGAGCACCTCTACGTCTGGGAGATGGTCTCCGGCATGGTCCACGAGAACGACGCGGCGGAGCGCCTCCGCGCCCTCTGCCAAAACGAGGGCATGGACCGGAGCGCCGTCAAGGAGGGCAAGATTGAGCTCACCGCCGCCAGAGACGGGTTGTTCCTGGTGGACAGTCGGCGTCTGAACGCCGTCAACGCCCTGGAGGACATCATGATCGCCACCCGCCACGGGGGCACGGCGGTCCAGAAGGGGGACAAGCTGGCGGGCATGCGGGTCATCCCTCTGGTGATTGAAGAGGAAAAGCTCCGCCGGGCGGAGGAGGCCGCCGGGGAGCGGCCCCTGCTGGAACTGCTGCCCTGGAAGCTGAAAACCGCCGCCGTGATTGCCACGGGCAGCGAGGTAGCCAAGGGCCTGATTCAGGATGCCTTCACCCCGGTGGTGGAGCGGAAGCTGGCGGAATTCGGCATCGAGACCGTGGAGCGCCGGACGCCCGGGGACGACATGGAGGCCGTGAAGAATGCCATCCTGGAGGCCAAGGCCAAAGGGCCGGACCTCATCCTCTGCACCGGGGGCATGAGCGTGGACCCGGACGACAACACCCCCGGAGCCGTGAAGCGAAGCGGGGCCCGGATTGTCTCCTACGGCGCGCCGGTGCTGCCGGGGGCCATGTTCCTGCTGGGGTATTTCGAGGACGGGACCCCCGTCCTGGGCCTCCCTGGGTGCGTCATGTACGCCAAGCGGACCATTTTCGACCTGGTGCTCCCCAAAATCGCCGCCGGAGTCCCCGTCACCCGGGCGGACATCACCGTCCTGGGCGAGGGCGGGCTGTGCCTGGGCTGCGAGGTCTGCACCTACCCCAATTGCGGGTTTGGAAAGTGAAGAATTTTCTTTTATAAAGTATATTTGAAAGCGAGACCCTTATGAAACGGCTGCTTCCCCTTTTATTGGCCCTGCTGCTCCTGCCCGCCTGCGGCGGCCCCAAGGAGACGGAGCTGACGGTTTTCGCCGCCGCCTCCCTCCAGGAGACGCTGACGGAGATCGGAGAGCTCTACCAAACGGAGCGCCCCGGCGTATCCCTGGTCTTCAACTTCGACTCCTCCGGCACCCTCAAGACCCAGATCGAGGAGGGGGCGGCGTGCGACCTCTTTATCTCCGCCGGGCGGAAACAGATGGATGAGTTGGACGCCGCTGTCCAGCCCGCCGTCAACGCGGATGCTCCGGAGGAGGAGGAACCCCTGGACTTCGTCCTGTCCGACACCCGGATAAACCTGCTGGAGAACAAGGTGGTCCTGGCGGTCCCGGAGGGAAATCCGGCGGGCATTCACAGCTTCGGCGAACTGAAAACCGCCCTGGAGGCCGGGGACATCCTCTTGGCTATCGGCAACGAGGATGTGCCCGTAGGGCAGTACACGCAAAAGATTTTCGCCTACTACGGCCTGGACGAGGCCGCCTTGAACGCCGCCGGGGCCCTGACCTACGGCTCCAACGTGAAGGAAGTCACCACCCAGGTGTCCGAGGGGACCGTGGACTGCGGGATCATCTACGCCACGGACGCCTTCTCCGCTGGGCTGGAACCCGTGGACGCCGCCACGGCGGACATGTGCGGCCAGGTCATCTACCCCGCCGCCGCGTTGAAAAACAGCAAGGCCCCAGAAGAGGCCAAAGAATTCCTGAATTATCTCCGCACCCCGGAGGCCGGCACTGTGCTGGAGGCTGTGGGCTTTACGCCCCTGGGATAACCACGTAAGGAGGACCCCATGGACTGGTTTCCCCTCTACAACTCCATCCGCATCGCCGCCGTGTCCACGGTGCTGGTGTTCTTCCTGGGCGTCTTCGCCGCGCATTTCATCGCCAAGCTGCCCCGGCTGGTGAAGGGCGTTCTGGACGTAGTGCTGACCCTGCCCATGGTGCTGCCGCCCACGGTGGTGGGCTGGCTGCTCCTGCTGGCCCTGGGACCCCGGAGGCCCCTGGGGGCTTGGCTTTTGGATACCTTCGGTCTCCGGCTGACTATGACGTGGCAGTCCGGCGTCTTTGCCGCCGTGGCGGTGAGCTTCCCCCTGATGTACCGCACCGCCCGGGGGGCCTTCGAGTCCTTCGACCAGACCCTGGCCCAGGCGGGGCGGACCCTGGGGCTCAGCAACGCCTATGTCTTCTGGCGCATTCAAATGCCCGTCTGCCGCCAGGGCATTCTGGCGGGGACGGTGCTGGCCTTCGCCCGGGCCCTAGGAGAGTACGGAGCCACGTCCATGCTGGCGGGCTACACCCCGGGCCGTACCGCCACCGTCTCCACCACCGTCTACCAGCTCTGGCGCACCGGGCAGGACGGCCTGGCTCTCCGCTGGGTGCTGGTGAACCTGGGGATCTCCGCCACCGTGCTGCTGGCGGTAAACCTCTTGGAGCGGAAGGAGGGGCGCTCATGGCCCTGACGGTCTGGATTCAAAAGCGTTATGGGGACTTCCGGCTGGACGTGGACCTCACGGCGGAAGGCGGCGAGGCCCTGGCCCTGCTGGGGGCCTCCGGCTGCGGGAAGAGCGCGACCTTAAGATGTATCGCCGGCGTCGACAAGCCGGACCGGGGCCGGATCGAGCTGGACGGCCGGGTCCTCTTCGACAGCGGGGCGGGCGTGGACCTGCCCCCTCAAGAGCGCCGGGTGGGCCTCCTCTTCCAGAGCTGTGCCCTGTTCCCCCACATGACGGTGGAGCGGAACATTTCCGTCTGCCTGGGCCGCCTGGACAAGCAGAAGCGCCAGGGCCGGACGGCGGAGCTGCTGGCCCTGCTCCACCTGGAGGGCCAGGCGGCCCTCTATCCCCGGCAGCTCTCCGGGGGGCAGCAGCAGCGGGCGGCCCTGGCCCGCATCCTGGCGGCGGAGCCCCGGGCGCTGCTGCTGGACGAGCCCTTCTCCGCCCTGGACAGCTTTTTGAAGTGGCAGCTGGAGCAGGAGCTCCGGGAGCTCCTGGCCCGCTTCCCCGGCCCCGCAATCTGGGTCAGTCACGACCGGGGGGAGGTCCGCCGGAACTGCCCCCGGGTCTGCGTACTGGACGCCGGAAGGTCCGCCCCCGTCACGGACATGGCGGGGCTGATGCGGGACCCTGGCACCGTGGGCGCCGCCCGGCTCTCCGGGTGCAAAAACTGCGTCCCCGTCCGCCCCGGCCCCGCGCCGGGACTGGTGGAAATCCCGGACTGGGGGCTGACACTCCAGTCCTCTGCCCCTTGGCGGGAGGGCGTCGCCGCCCTGGGTCTCCGGGCCAGCGCTGTCCACCCGGCGGAGCCGGAGGAGGCCAACGCCTTCCCCTGCCGGGTAGTCCAGGTGGTGGAGGACGTGTCCGCCGTCTTGATCGCTCTCCGCCCGGAAACCGCCTCCCCTGACTCGCCGCTCCTCTGGATGGAGCTGCCGGAGAAAGCCTGGGAGGCCCTGCCGGACCGGACCCGCCTCCTGGCGGCGGTCCGCCCGGAGGATCTGATGTTATTGGAATAGGAGGAGATCGCACATGTACACAGCCGCCGTTTTAACCGTCAGCGACCGGAGCTTCCGGGGCGAGCGCCCCGACGAGGCGGGCCCGCTGGCGGCGTCCCTGCTGGAGGAGGCGGGATATCAGGTGGTGGAAACCGCCGTGGTTCCGGACGAGCAGCCGGAGATCGAGGCCGCCCTGATCCGCCTGGCGGACGAAAGCCGAATTGCCCTGATTGTCACCACTGGCGGCACCGGCTTTTCCCCCCGGGACGTGACGCCGGAGGCCACCCTGGCCGTCTGTGAGCGCCTGACCCCCGGCATCCCGGAGGCCATGCGGGCCGCGTCCCTGGCCATTACCCCCCGGGCCATGCTGTCCCGGGCGGCAGCGGGCATCCGGGGCGGGAGCCTTATCGTGAATCTTCCCGGAAGCCCCAAGGCCGTCCGGGAGAATCTGGAGGCGGTGCTGCCCGCCTTGGGGCATGGGCTGAAGATGCTCCTGGGGGGGCCGACGGATTGTTACCTTTCTTGAAAGGCATGGGGCCTCTTGGCGGCTTTGCCGCTTAGAGGCCCCGTATACCAGGAGGGCAAAAAAAGAGGCACGGCGTTCCGCCGTGCCTCTCTCAACTTGTCCTAAAATCAGATATGGATGCCGCCCACGAAGTATGTATTGTAATAGCCGTCCGTCAGGTCGGAGTAGATCACGCCGCCGCTCCGGGAGGAGGAGGAGTGAATCATCTGACCGCCGCCCACGTAGATGCCCGCATGGGAGCAGGCCTTGCCGGCGTTCCGGCTGGGGTCGTTGAAGAACACCAGGTCGCCGGGCTGGAGCTCGCCCAGGCTGTACACCCGGGTGCCCAGGCCGCTCTGCCACTGGCCGGTGGCCGTGTGGGGCAGGGACACGCCGAACTGCTTGTACACATACATGGTAAAGCCGGAGCAGTCGAAGCCGCCGGGGGCCGCGCCGCCGTAGCTGTACCGGGTGCCCAGGTACTGCCGGGCGAAGTCCACGATATTGCTGTCGCCCACGCTGGCGCCGGGAGTCAGGGGAGTCTGGTTGGTCAGGCTGATGTAGTCGCTGCGGACCCAGCCCTCGCCGTATGTACCCGTGATGTGATACCATCCGTTTTCGATACCCACCACGGTGACGCCGGAGTTCAGGCCCAGGTTGTTGACGATTTCCGCGTCCAGATTGCCCTCGGCCCGGACGTTGACGCCCCGGGCGTTGATCCGGCCGTAGTACTCAAACTCGGTTTCCTCGCTCATGGTGAAGAAGTCGGCGGAGACATATCCGTCGTCTCCGTTATGGGCCACGTGATACCATCCGTCGGCCTCGCCCAGGACGGCGATGGTCCAGTCCTTGTCCAGCATGGTGATGACGGAGGCGTCCAGGGAGGGATCGGACCGGAGGCGGAGGGAGGAGCCGGTGGTTTTGCCGATGCCCACCACCAGGGGGTCCCCGTCGGCGGCGAAAGCCGTCAGCGTCAGGCAGAGCATGGTCATCAGAGTAAGGGTCAGGACCTTGGCGGCCTTTCCTGCAAGTCGATTCATAAGTGGTAGCTTCCTTTCTCGTGTCTTTTGTAAAACGGTTAGGGTAAGCGGCCAGTATTACTTTTCCTTGCCCGCTAAGGCCCGGTTCAGCCAGACGGTGGCGATGTCCATCGCTGCGTAGAGGCTGTCCTTTTCGCTTCTCTTCACCACCCGGTCCCGGGACTTCAGGTCCGGGTCCGTGAGCTGAAGCTGGATGGAGACCTTGGAGGCCAGGTCCAGGTCCTGCTCCTTCTTCGTCTCCAGCACCTGCATCATGATGATATATTTTTCAGCCATCGTGCCGTAGTAGATCAGGTTCCCTGCCCGGCGGAGCGGATGGCCCTTATAGATAAGGCCTTCGGTTTTGCTGTTCTTGGTTCCAGCCATAAAAACCTCCCTGAAAAATTTTGTAACCAAATTGTAACATCTTTTTCCCGTTTTGTCAATATTGGAATCTAAGCAATTTGACGAAAAAACGGAGGGCGGTTTAGGCACACCTGACAAAAACCGCAAAAATCCCGTGGAATACGGCCTCCGCCTTGGGGAGCGGCGGGCCGTGTTCCACGGGACGCGCGTCGAAATTGGTGACAATTTGTAACTCTTTTTGTTACTGGCCCAGATACTTCCGCACCAGCACCTGTAAGAGCTCGTCCCGGTCGATCTTGCGGATCAGAGTCCGGGCGTTGTTGTGGTTGGTGATATAGGTGGGGTCCTCGGACAGGATATAGCCCACGATTTGATTGATGGGATTATAGCCCTTCTCCTCCAGGGATTTGTAGACGGTGGAGAGGATCTGATGGATCTCCTCGTCCTTCTCCAAGGCGAGACTAAACTTTCTGGTGAAATCGTCCATAGGTACACCACCTTCCTTTCTGGTTACGTCCTAGTATACTCGATTTTTCCCGGACTGTAAAGGGTTTCGGCGGGAATTTTACGAAAGATTTTTACTGGAAGCCTCGGAAACGTCAGCGCAGGACGGAGTCCAGCTCCTTGGCCAGCAGATCCAGGATGCCCTTCACGTCCTCGTCGGCCTCCTGGGCGGTGAGGCTGCGGTCGTCCGCCCGGAGCTCCAGGTTGAAGGCCACGCTCTTCTTTCCCTCGGGCACGCCTTTGCCGGTGTACACGTCGAAGAGGCGCACGCCCTTCAAAAGGCCCTTGGCGCCCCGGCAGATGCACTCCTCCAGCTTGCCCACCGGGAGGCACTTGTCGCACACCAGGGCGATGTCCCGGGTGACGGCGGGGAAGCGGGGCAGGGGCTGGTAGACGGGCGTGCCGCCCATGCTCTCATAGAGGGCGCTGAAGTCCAGCTCGGCGGCGTAGAGCTCGCAGTCCACGTCGTAGTTCTCCGCCACGGCGGGGTGGATCTGGCCCAGCACGCCCAGGAGGCGGTCCCCGCTCCAGACCCTGGCGCAGCGGCCCGGGTGGTAGGAGGGGTTGCCGCTCTCCGCCTCGAAGCGGAGACCCTCGATGTGCAGCCCCTCCAGCACGGCCTCCACGGCCCCCTTCATTCCGAAGAAGTCCATGCCGCCGCCGTAGGCCCCCAGGGAGAGGACCTTGGGCTCGTCGGCCATGCCGGAGCCGTCGTTCTTGGCGAAGTAGGTCCGGCCCAGCTCGTAGAGCCGGACGGCCTTGTTCCGGTAGTGGCAGTTCCGGGCCAGGATCTCCAGCATGGAGGGCAGGGTGGTGGTGCGCATGATGGAGGTGTCCTCTCCCAGGGGGTTGAGAATCTTCATGGAGTCCCGGAGAGGGGAGTCCGCCGGGAGGTTGATCTCGTCGTAGTAGGTGGGGGAGATGAAGGAGTAGGTGATGATCTCGCTGTACCCCGCCGCCCGGCAGATGGCCCCGGCGGCGTTCTCCGCCTGCTGGACGGGGTTCCAGCCCCGGCGCTCGTTCAGTCCGGCGGAGAGGGTGTTGGGGATGTTGTTGTACCCGTAGAACCGGGCGGCCTCCTCGGCGATGTCGGACCAGTGCTCCACGTCGGAGCGCCAGGAGGGCACGGTGATGGTGTCTCCCTCCAGGCCGAAGCCCAGGGCTTCCAGGGTCTTCCGGGTGTCCGCCTCGGGGATGTCCACGCCCAGGAAGCGGTTCATCTTCTCCGGCTCGAATTTCACGGTCACGGGGTTGGGAACGAAGTTCAGGATGTCGATGGTTCCGTCCACCACCTCGCCGGCTCCCAGCAGCTCCACCAGCTCACAGGCCCGGTTCACGGCGGGGAGGGTGTTCAGGATGTCCAGGCCCTTCTCGAACTTGGCGCTGGCCTCCGTGCGCATCCCTAAGGCCAGGGCGGTTTTGCGGATGCAGGCCCCGTCGAAGTTGGCGGACTCGAAGACCACGTCCACGGTGTCCTCCACGATTTCGCTGTTCAGTCCGCCCATAACGCCCGCCAGGCCCACGGCCCGGGTGTCGTCGGCGATGACCAGCATGTCGGGGGTCAGCTTCCGGACGTTGTTGTCCAGGGTGGTGAGCTCCTCGCCCGCCCGGGCCCGGCGGACCACGATTTTCCCGCCCTTCACATAGCGGTAGTCAAAGGCGTGCATGGGCTGGCCGTATTCCAGCATGACATAGTTCGTGATGTCCACGATGTTGTTGATGGGCCGGACCCCGTTGGCCCGGAGGCGCTCCCGCATCCACTTGGGGGAGGGGGCGATCTTCACGTTCCGCACCATGCGGGCGGTGTACCGGGGGCAGAGGTCCGGGTCCGGGGTCTCCACGTCCAGGAGCTCCGGGAGGGCGCCCTCTGCGCCGCCCTTGACCTCCGGGTCGTGGAGCCGGAGGGGCTTGCCGAAGGTCACCGCCGCCTCCCGGGCCAGGCCGATGACGCTGAGGCAGTCAGGCCGGTTGGGGGTGATTTCAAATTCCACCACATGGTCGTCCGCGCCGATGACCGGGCGGATGTCGTCTCCGGGCTTGCAGTCCTCGTGGAGGATGAAGATGCCGTCGGGGATGCAGTGGGGGAACTCCTTCTGTTCCGCGTGGAGGTCCGCCAGGGTGCAGATATGCTCCCGCGTCATATCCAGGGCCACGGTGTCGCAGGCGTGGATATTGGGGCAGCTGGTCCCAATTTTGTGGGTCCGCCCGCCGCTGTCGCACTCCACAAGGAAGCGTCCATTGCCATCGGGAAGAACCTCTGTGACAAATGCGGCTTTCACATCCCCGAAGATTTTGTATCCGGGGATAACGTCCTTGGGAATCGACGGCTTCTCCGGGTCGATGGGCTTGTAGTCGTTCAGCAGGGCGGCGGCGGTGATGACGGCGTAGGGGAAGTCCCGCTCGTCCAGGTTCAGCTCCTTCAGGGAGCAGAGCATGCCCTTGGACTTCACGCCCCGGAGGTTGCCCCGGGTGATGTGCTTGCCGCCGGGGAGCCAGGAGTTGTCCTTGGCCACGGGGATCAGGTCCCCCTCGTGAATGTTCCAGGCCCCGGTGACGATCTGGACGGGCTCGTCCTGCCCCACGTCAATCTGGCAGACCCACATGTGGTCGCTGTCCGGGTGGCGCTCCATTTTGTCGATGCGGCCCACCACCACGTTTTTGATCTCCGCTCCCAGGTCCTCGGTGACCTCCACCTTGGAGCCGGAGATGGTCATGGCCTCGGCGAAGTCCCGATCGCTGACCGGGCCCACGTCCACAAATTCTTGTAACCATTTACGGGATAGCTTCATAGCGTTATCTCCTCATTTCAATTTGGCGGTGGGTTAAAACTGCTCTAAGAACCGGATATCGTTCTCAAAAATCAGCCGCATATCGGAAATCTTATACCGGCCCAAAGCCAGGCGCTCCAGGCCCATGCCGAAGGCAAAGCCGGAATACTCCTCCGGGTCGATGCCGCAGCCCCGCAGCACCTTGGGGTGCACCATGCCCGCGCCGAGAATCTCAATCCAGCCCTCGCCCTTGCAGGTGGGGCAGCCCTTGCCGCCGCACTTGTAGCACTGGATGTCCACCTCGCAGCTGGGCTCCGTGAAGGGGAAGTGGTGGGGCCGGAAGCGGGTCTGGGTCTCCGGGCCGTAGATCTCCCGGATGACGGCGTTCAGCGTCCCCTTCAGGTCCGCCATGGTGATGCCCTTGTCCACCACCAGGCCCTCGATTTGGTGGAACATGGGCGAGTGGGTGGCGTCCACCTCATCCTTGCGGTACACCCGCCCGGCGGAGATCATGCGGATGGGCACGCCGTAGCCCTCCATGGCCCGGATCTGCATGGGGGAGGTCTGGGAGCGGAGGAGGACGGAGGAGTCCTCCGTCAGGTAGAAGGTGTCCGTCCAGTCCCGGGAGGGGTGGTTCTCCGGGGCGTTGAGCTTGGTGAAGTTGTAATCCGCCTGCTCGATCTCCGGGCCGTCCATGATCTCAAAGCCCATGTTCAGGAAGATCTCCTTCATCTCGTCCAGGACGGAGTACATGGGGTGCTTGTGGCCCAGAATAGGCTTGTTCCCGGGAATGGTCACGTCCACGGCCTCCGCCGTGAGCTTGGCCTCCAGGGCCTTTTGGGAGAGGATGTCGGACTGGGCCTCAATGGCAGCCTCCAGGCTGGCGCGCACGTCGTTGGCCAGCTGGCCCATGACGGGGCGCAGCTCGGCGGGCAGGCCGCCCATCTGCTTTAAGACGGCGGTGAGCTCGCCCTTCTTGCCCAGGTACTTGACCCGGAGGGACTCCAGCCCGGCGGTCTCCTGAGCGGCCTCAATGGCCTCCAGGGCCCCCTTGCGGATGGCTTCCAACTGTTCTTTCATATACTGGTACTCCTTTTCTTTGAGTGTATTGGTTCAGGCCTTTTTCAAAAGCTCCGCCGGCGCCTTCTGCATGGTGACGGTGAAGCGGGGCAGCTTGTGGAGCCCCTTGGAGAGGTTGGCGGTGTATTTGCCCGGCCCGGTCACCACCGTCAGGGGGAAGAGGGCCTCCAGGTAGGCGTCGGCGTCCGGGTCCGTCTTGCCGAAGGGATAGGCGAAGAAGGTGGGCGGGACCCCAGTTTCCTGGGAAATGCGGTCGTAGCTGTAGCGGAGGTCGTCCAGGACCCGGCAGTAGAAGTCGTTGTCGCTCTCCCCGTTCCGCCGCTGGACGCCGTTGGCCTGGCCGGGGACGAAGTTCCCCATGCGCCCGTCCAGGTTGTGGATGGCGTAGCCGTGGGAGCCGATTTCCACCAGGCCGGAGGCGGTCATCTCCCGGCACATGTCCCAGGTGAGGAAGTTCCCGCCGGGGTTGTCCTGCATATAGGCCATGACGGCGATGGCGGCCTTGGTGTGGTACTTCTGGAGGAGGGGGTAGGCCAGCTCATAGTTGCTGCGGTAGCCGTCGTCAAAGGTGATGAGGACGGGCTTTTCCGGCAGGGGCTCCCCCGCCGCCAGCTCCCGGGGGAGGACGGCCTCATAGCCGCTCTCCGCCAGCCACTGGAGGTCCCGCTCCAGCCGTCCCGCGGTGACGGTCATCTCGTTGCACTCCTGCCAGTCGTAGACCACGTGGTGGTACATCAGCACCGGCAGGCGGAGGTCGTAGGTCACCGGCGCACCCTCCGGGGAGGAGGGACGGACTTTGGGGACCTCCGGGACGGCGGCCTCCCGGACCTGGACGGCGGGCGGCTCCGGGACGGCGGCGGAGACGACGGCGGGGGAAAAGGGAGCGGACAGCGCCAGGGACAGCGCCGCCGCCAGGGCAAGGGAGTTCATGTGCGGTCAGGTCCTTTCTCAGAGAATCAAAAGCGCCGGGGAGGGAAAAAGAAAAAACCCTCCGCCCCAGAATCATGGGACGAAAGGCAAGCCCTTCCGCGGTACCACCCAAATTCGCGCCTTGGAGGCGCGCCCTCGAGGCCCCGGTAACGGAGGGCGGACCGGCCATGTCTCCACGGCGGCTCCCGGGCGAACCAAACGGCGCTTCACGGACGGGCTTGCAGCCGGCGGCCCATCCTCTCTTGGCGAAGCGTGATCGTTATTTTCCCGTTCATCGCGGATATCTTCTACTATTTATAGCACAGGGGGAGCGGAAATGCAAGGGGGAAGAGGGAAAAAAGAGAGGCTTGCGCCTCTCTTTCCTGTTTTTGGAGCTTACAGCTTCTCCTTGATCTTGGCAGCCTTGCCCACGCGGCCCCGCAGATAGTACAGCTTGGCCCGGCGGACGGAACCGTTGCGGACGACCTGGATGGTGTCGATGGAGGGAGAGTGGACGGGGAACACCTTCTCCACGCCTACGCCATAGGAGATGCGGCGGACCGTGATGGTCTCCTCGATGCCGCCGTGCTTTTTGGCGATGACGGTGCCCTCGAAGACCTGGATGCGCTCCCGGGAGCCTTCCTTGACCTTCACGTGGACACGGACGGTGTCGCCGATCTGCACCTTGGGCGTCTCCTTGCCCAGCGCCTCTTTGTTCAGTTCCTTGATGAGATCCATGGATATTTCCTCCTGTTATAATAGGCGTTCTTGCCCGCTTTTCCTGCGCGGTGTTCCGCGCGCGGCAGAGGACCGCCCTTTGTAGCCTGAATAGAATATCACACTCTCCCCGGGATTGCAAGCATTTTTTCGCAGGATCCCCTAAAATCTGCCTTGGGGCCCGTCACTTTAAGTACTTGCCCAGAATGCTCAAAAACAGCGCAATGTCCAGGGGCTTCGACACATGGGCGTTCATGCCGCTTTTCAGGGCGGTTTCCTTGTCCTCCTCCATGGCGTTGGCCGTCATGGCGATGATGGGGAGGTCCGCCACGTCCCGCCGGGGCAGGGCCCGGATGGTCCGGGTGGCCTCGTAGCCGTCCATCACCGGCATCTGCACGTCCATGAGGACGGCGTCGTAGTAGTGCTCCTCCGACCGGCGGACCATGGCCACGGCGTCGGTGCCGTCCGGCGCGGTCTCCACGGTGAAGCCCGTCTCTTCCAGAATGGCCTGGGCGATCTCCCGGTTGAGCTCGTTGTCCTCCACCAGCAAAATGCGCTTGCCGGTGAAGTCCGCCTCCGTCCAGGAGGGGGCCCCGCTCTCCTGCTCCGCCGGCCGGTTGGCGGCCAGCAGGGCGGCCTTCAGGTCGGACATGAACAGGGGCTTGGCGCAGAAGGCGGTGACGCCCGCCTCCCTGGCCTCCTCCTCGATATCCGCCCAGTCGTAGGCGGTGAGGATGATGATGGGGGCCTCCTGGCCCAGGGCGGCGCGGATGCGCCGGCAGGTCTCGATGCCGCTCATCTCCGGCATCTGCCAGTCGATGATGTAGGTGTGGTAGGGGTCTCCCTCGCTGTGGGCGCTCTTGGCCCGGTAGACGGCCTCCTTGCCGGAGGCGGTCCACTCCGCCCGCATGCCGATCTGCCGGAGCATTTGGGTCACGCTCTCGCAGCTGTCACAGTCGTTGTCCACCACGATGGCCCGGAGGCCCTCCAGCTCCTTGATCTGGGCCGCGTCCTTCTCCACGTCCTGGAGCTTCAGGCTCAGCTCCACCCGGAACTCGCTGCCCTTGCCCTTCTCGCTCTGGACGGAGATGGTCCCGCCCATCATCTCCACGATGTTTTTCGTGATGGCCATGCCCAGGCCCGTGCCCTGGATGCCCGACTTGGTGGCGGTGTCCTCCCGCTCGAAGGGCTCGAAGATGTGCCCCACAAAGTCCGGGGCCATGCCGATGCCGTTGTCCTTGACAATAAAGACATAGTCCCCCCAGCCCCGGTGGAGGGTGGTCTCCTGCCGGATGCGGAAGCTCACCGTGCCCCCCGCCGGGGTATACTTTACGGCGTTGCTCAGCAGGTTGATAAAGACCTGGTTCAGCTTCAGGGGGTCCGCTATGACGTCTTCGTTGTTCACATTGAAGGTGTCTATGAACAGCTCCAGCTGCTTGGCCTTCACCTGGGGCTGGATGATGTTCACCAGGTCGTGGGTCAGCTCGGAGATATTGCAGGGCTGTTCCTTGATTTGGACCTTTCCGCTCTCGATGCGGCTCATGTCCAGGATGTCGTTGATGAGGCTGAGGAGGTGGTTGCTGGAGGCCAGGACCTTCTGGAGGCAGTCCTTTACCTGCTCCCGGTTCTCCAGGTGGCTCACCGCGATGGAGGCGAAGCCGATGATGGCGTTCATGGGCGTCCGGATGTCGTGGGACATGTTGGAGAGGAAGGTGGTCTTGGCCTGGCTGGCCCGCTGGGCCTGCATCAGGGCGTCCTGAAGGGCCCGGGTCTGCTGGCGTTCCCGCTGCTTCAGCTCTGTGATGTTCTGGCGGACGTAGAGGATGCGGACGGCCCGGCCCTCCTTCCGCTGGAGGCACACGGCGATCAGGTGTTCCCAGTCCTCTTTTCCGTTCCGGCAGACATGGCACTCGTAGGTATAGGTGTCCTGATCCGAGAGGATATCCACAATGGAGTCCTTGCGGAAGGTCCGGCGGAACTGCTCCTGTCCCTCGTCCCCGATGACGTCCTGGGAGTGGACGCGGAGGATGTCGTCATAGGAGCCCTCCATGGACAGACGGCTGCCCAGGGGCCGGATGCCAGCCATATAGGAGTAGGTGTTGTTCTCCAGGTCCACCGTGAGGTAGCGGGAGGCGAACAGGGTGTTCAGGCCGTCCAGCACGTAGCTGAATTGAATGTTCTGCTTTTCCAGCAGCTTCCGCCGGGCCCGCCCCCGGACCAGCAGGACCAGGATATAGGCGGCGAACAGAAGGATCAGGATGACCTGGAGGACCATGCCGGTGTGGTTGGCCTCCCGGAGCATGGCCTGGGTCACGCTCTGGGGGAAGGCCTGGACCAGGGTGTACTCGCTGCCCGGGATGGGGAACACACACAGGTTGTCCAGCAGGCAGTCCGTCCCGCAGGTAAAGCCCGCGTTTTCCCCGCCGCCCTGGAAGGACGTCCAGAGCTTCTCAGAGATTTCGGCGTTGACGCTGCCGTCCGCCAGCAGCAGGTCGGGCAGGTACTGTTCAAGGCCGCTCTCCCTGGAGGAGGCGATGATCTTCCCGTCCGGCGCGCACAAAAAGGTATCCGCCTCCTCGCCGAAGTAGCTGGTGGTCAGCATGTCCCGGAGGTAGTCCTCCGCGAAGTACAGGCCCAGCAGCATGCCGGCGATCTCGCCGTCGTACTCGATGGGGGCATAGAACACGGTCATCATCTGCCCGGTCAGCCGGGAGCGGACCACCTCCAGGCCGCTTTCCCCCCGCATGCCGGCGGCGTAGTAGTTTCGGTCCGAGCTGTCGTTGGTCTGCCCGTCGGAGGCCAGGTTCAGCCCCTGGGCGTTGGTGAAGCGGATGGCGTCAAAGGAGGCGTTTTCCTCCATTCCCTTCAGCAGCCCGGCGGTGATCTCAGGCCGGCTTTGGCCGTTGCCCAGGAGGTAGGCGTAGTTGCGCAGGCGCAGCAGGGCGCTGTTGAACTCGCTCTCCACCCGCTTGGCCGTCTGGTCGGCGGAGTCCATGGCGTAGTTCAGGTTCTGCCGTTCAATCCGCCGGCTGTTGGCGGTGGCGTACCAGCGGAACAGCAGGACGATCGCCGCCAGCAGGATGCAGATAAACAGCACGTTTTGCCAGGTTTTCTTTGTCGTACGCATAAGAAATCTCCCTCTGTCCGCGCCATGCGGATCACTCTCCATTATACCAGAAGAAAGCAAAAGCGCAATACATGGGTTTCGCACAAATTGTTTGCCCGCAAAAAAGCCCTGCGTCCGCAGGGCTTT
>CAJUOD010000056.1 GCA_910587875.1 uncultured Oscillibacter sp.
CTGCTTGCGGCGGTCATCGCGGCGCTGGCGGCCCTGCTGGCCTTCGGCGCGGGGGCGGAGCGGCCCGACAACTACCGGGTTTACGCCGCCCAGGAGGACGGCATGGTCAGCTATTCCGCCCGGCCCAAGGACACGGGCGTGGACCTGCCCTTCCGTCCCCTGACCCCCGGCTGGGCCCCAGAGGGCTTCATTCTGGACAAGGACCAGAGCACGGTCCAGGGACACGCCGTCTTTTTCTACCGCTCTCAGGAGGACCCGGACCACCGCTACTTCTATGTGGAGCAGTGGCACGGCCAGGAGCAGAACGGCCTCTTCGCGGGGAACTTCACCCTGGAGGACGTGGAGGTGGACGGGGAGGAGGCCATCCTCATCTACAACCCGGACACCACCCTGTCCCGCCTCCTGTGGACCCAGGGGGCAGACGTGTTCCTATTGTGCGCCAAGGGTCTGGAGCGGGAGGACCTGTTTCAGATCGCGGAAAATATGAAATGGTAAAGGAGAATCACAATGCGCGGCAAACGGGAAATGAGAAAGAACTACACCCCCTTCGTGGCGGGCATGGTCACCATGATCCTGCTGATTGGGCTGATCTCCGCGTCCTTCGCGGCCAACAGCGACTCCAAGGCCCCGCCCTCCGGCGGAGTGGAGCCCGCCCAGGTCGGCGTGGGCGTGTTCCTGAAACAGCAGATCGCCCCCGGCGAGACCCTGACCACGGAGAAGGGCGGCACGGCTCCCAAGGTTTTGAGCTATGCCGACAGCAAAGGGGAGACCCATTACTACATCGAGGCCACTGCCGTGGCGGAGCTGTTTGACGTGACCAACGGCGTGAACTTCCACGAGGAAGCCAATCAGCTGGAGTTCGGGGCCAAGGGCCGGGAGCTCCGTGATAAGGAGGGAAATCCCACCGGCGAACAGTATTGGAATCCGGTTTCCTCCTCCGCCCAGCGGCATGACTTCAACCTGATTGCTTCCGGCAAAACAGATGAGAACGGGAAAGTAGACCCCAGTACCATGGTGGTTACCAGCGAGGGATTCCCTGCGACACACGACGACGGGATTTCCTTCGAGAGGCATTCCGTCGGCCGGGAACCGAATCCCGACCCGGAGCTCCAGAAGGAGCAGTGGGCCCGCCGGAAGAGTCTCCTGAAGGAAAAGCCCGAGTACGGCCAGACCTTCGGCATGTACACCGAGGCAGACCCGGCGGAGATGAACCTGGGCAGCATTTCGGGACGGTCCATGGACGGGCAGGAGTTCAAGGACGAGTACGAGATCGAGCACACCTTCGCCTTCACAGCCCTGCTGGGCAAATACGCCGCCATCACCATTGAAAATACCGGCGCGTCGGAGGCTCAAATCGGCGTCCACCGGCTCCGAACCGTGGGACACGGCATGGACGTATTCTCCAGCATCTACCTCCCGGCGGGCGCGAAAATTACCCGGGCCTTCCGCATCGACGAGAACAAGCCCCTGGAGAACCAGCTCCAGGTTCAGGCCACGCCCCTGGGCCCCGGCGGCGTCAGCGTCAAGCTGACGGCGGAGCAGTACCGCAGCGGCGTGTGACAAGGCGCTAAAATTCCGTACAGAATGTAACATTTTTCCAGCTGAACCTAAAAGTATCACCTATTTCCTCTTGCCTTTTCCGGTCGGTTATTGTATAATATTGTTACAATAATCACAAAGGGAGGGAATTCCATGAGCGGTCAACTGGAGGATACCGTAGCCATCAGCCGGGAGATCACCCATGCCTATTTTGCCGGAAACATGGAGCCCTACCTGTCCCGCCTCTGCTCGAAAAGCGTGTGGCTGGGCACCGGGGGACGGGTGCTGATCGGCGGCGACATTATCCGCGCCCGGCTGGAGGCCGGGGTGGAGAAGCGGAAGTACAGCTATCAGATCGCCCAGGAGGAGTACACCCCCCTGGCCCTCACGCCCCGCTGCCAGGCGGTGATGGGAGAGGTGCGGGCCAGTAACCCGGACCGCTCGGAGGATTCCGTGATGGCCTCCTATACCTTTCTGTATCAGCTCATCGGCACGGAGACCAAGCTGGTGCTGCTCCACGCCAACTATGAGTTCCTCCACCCCTTCTCCCTGAACGAGGACGGGCCCAAGCTGGAGATGTCCGCCTATCAGTTCGTCCGGGACGTGCTGATTGAGATTCCGCCCAAAAAGCGCCTGGCCGTTCCCTGCGGCAGCACCACGCTCTTCGTCCAGCCGGACATGGTTTTCTACGTCCAGAGCCGGAACCGGAAGGCGGAGCTCCACTGCGTGGACAAAATTATTCAGAGCGACCTGAGCATCAGCGAGGTGAACGCCATGCTGCCGGAGACCTTCTGCCCCATCCACCGCTGTTACACGGTGAACAGCCGCTATGTCATGTCCGTCCGCCGCTATGAGGCGGCCCTCATCACCGGAGAGGTTCTGCCCATTCCCTTCCACAACTACATGCAGGTGAAGGCGGACCTGGAACGGCGCATCACCGGATAGAGAACGCGAACCCTCCTGGAGGCGGTGCCTTCAGGAGGGTTTCCATGTTCCATCCGCTTCGGGACTGTAATTTTTTGTCATACACTGTTACTCTTTTGTTATGAATTCCCCTCCTTTTCGTATTAAAATAGGGCTGAACAACAAGCCGTAATTGCGCCTTGAAAAGGGGAGGGGACGACATGGAAAACGTCTGCGGAAAGAGCTGCGAGTCCTGCGCCTGGAAGGACCAATTGAACTGCGCCGGCTGCCGGACGGACATGGGAAAGCCCTTCACGGGCCCCTGCGACATCGCCGCCTGCTGCCGGGAGAAGGGGCACGAGGGGTGCGGGACCTGCGCCTACCTCTCCGGCTGTCCCCGCCGCGCCCGGCGGGACGATATCCCCCGGCAGGAGCTCCAGCGCCGGGAGGACGAGGCGGCCAAGCAGCGCCGTCTGGCGGAGATTGCTCCGCCGATGGGGAAGTGGGTCTCAATGATGTTCTGGCTGGTGGTCCCCACGGAGCTGGCCGGCCTGCTGACGGCGGACTTTGTGGCCCAGGCGCTCCCCGCCGCCGAGACTGTGGGGACGGCGCTGAAATTCCTCTGCGGCCTGGCCTACGCCCTGTTTTTGTGGAAGCTGACGCCGGTGCTGCGGGACTACCGCACCGCCGCCCTCTGCCAGATGGTTGTCGTACTCATGGACGTGTTCCTGCCGGTCATCCCGGAGGGGTCCGGCCTGTTTTTCCTGCTGGGCATCCCCTCCATCATCGTGAGCTTCTACAGGAGCTACGTGGAGTTCTTCGCCCACGCCCAGGCTGTGGAGCCCCTGGACGCGGATTTGGCCGTCGGCTGGCGAAAGCTGTGGAAGCTGGTCCTCCTCACCCTGGGGGCGCTGGTATTCCTGTTCTTCTCCATGTTTATGGGGCCCTTCGTCATGGTGCTGGCGGCGCTGGCCACCGTGGGCCTGATGATTTACTACGCCGTCACGCGGATGATTTACCTCTGGCGGACCGCCAAGCGTTTCCGGGAGTGGGCACCCCCGGCCCTGCCGGGCGCTTCCCCTGAATTCTAAGCGGCAAAACGCGGCGGGCCTCCGGGCCCGCCGCGCTTGGTTGTTTTCTCCTTCTCCCGCCGCTCAGATACCCCGCAGCTCCCCGTCCAGCCAGGTGTCCGCGGGGGACAGGGGGACGGTGAAGACCCGGGAGCGGTCCTCCGGGTACTTGTTCTGGTGGAACTTGAACAGGGTTTCCCCGCCCGGCAGCTGGCACACGATTTCAATCTTGCCCCGGGGGTGGCTCATGGCGTAGCGCACCGCCTTGCCCAGGCCATTCTGATAGGATTTGGCCTCGTCCACGATTTTGATTCCCTCGTTCAAGGGCACCTGGAAGCGGCCCTTGACCCCGGTGACTGGGCGGCACTGGAAGATATAGTAGGGCATGACCCCCAGCCGCACCAGGCCGGAGAGGAGCTTCCCCAGGGTCTCCCCGTTGTCGTTGACCCCCTTGGTCAGCACGGTCTGGTTCCGCACCGGCACGCCCCGCTCGATCAGGGCCCGAAGAGCCCGGGCGGCCTGCTCCGTCAGCTCCCGGGGGTGGTTGAAGTGGGTCACCAGCACCAGGGTCTTTTTCTTCCCGTAGGTCTCGAAGAGATCCAGGAACTCCGGGTCCCCGTAGATGCGCTCCGGCAGGGTCACCGGCACACGGGAGCCGAAGCGGATGAGGTCCAGGTGCTCGATGGCCGTCAGCTCCCGGAGGTAACGCTCCAGAATGTGGTTGGGGTTCATGAAGGCGTCTCCGCCGGAGACCAGGATGTTGTTGACCTCCTTGTGGGCGGAGACATAGGCCACGGCCTCGTCCACCCGCTTGTTCAGCTCCGCGTCGGTGAGGCCCACCATCCGCTTGCGGAAGCAGTGGCGGCAGTACATGGCGCACTGGTTGGTGGAGAGGAGCAGGGCCGTCTGGGTGTATTTGTGCTGCAGGCCCTCGATTTTGGTGTTGTCCGCCTCTCCGCTGGTGTCCGCCTCGCCCCCGGCGTCCAGCTCCGCCAGGGAGGGGACGCACATCCGGGCAATGGGGTCCTCCGGGTCCTTGGGGTCCACCAGGGACAGGTAATAGGGCGGGATCAGCATGGGATACCGCTCAATGACCTCCGCGTAGCGGGCGGTCTCCTTCGGCGTCCATCCCAGGACGGGCGCCAGCTGTTCCGCCGTCCGGTATCCGTTCCTCAATTCGTCCTGCCAGCTCATTCGCTGCACCGCCTTTCTAATAAAGATAAAGATAAAAAAGCGCAGACCCGGCCCTGACCGTCCGGCTCCTGCGCTTACCATAAACGTTGTTCAGATCTTTTCAAATCAGATAAATCAAATCAGATAAGATGCTTAAACGGTGTTCATATAATGCCGAAAGGTCCTCCCAAATTACGCGGCCCGCCGCCGGGGCGTCGGAAAACAATGCGCCGCTGATGTTGTTTTATTCATTATAACCGAAAATTCCAAAAATTGCAAGTCCAATTTTGTACTCTCCGCCGTCAAGGGTTCGACAAGAAATCCCCGGGAAGGGGACGGGCCGCCGCCTTGACAAAAACGGGAGCGCTTTGCTATACTGAAACGACCCAAAAAAACCAGTCAACCCTCGGGTGGAGGCCCTGTTCATGAACGAGGAAAACCGTTCCCGCTCCGGGCGCGGAGGGCGGATCGCCGCCGCTGCCGCCGTCGTTGCCGCCCTGCTGGCGGCGTTATATCTGCTGTTCGCTTTTTCCGGCGTCCCCTTCATCGCCAAGTGGCGGACGCTGTACATCGAGACCGCCATGGGCACCATGACCCACCAGTGGCTGGCCACGGCCTTCCTGCCGGACTCCGTCATTGAGGAGGCTATGAAGGACGTGGAGGCCCGGTTCCAGGACAACCTCATCGAGGCCAGCGACATCGCCCAGGCGGCGGAGGTCCCGCCGCCCCCCGCGGAGCCCGCCCAGACCCCGGAGGAGCGGGCCGTGGCGGAGTTTGCCGCCCTCTTTCCGGAGGTGGACCTGGACACCCTGCCGGAGTCCATCACCTGGGAGGACCTGCCCGCCCTGGAGAAGGAGAAGCTGGAGGGGGTCTATACCACCGCCGGGGACAAGGTCTGGGCCATCGACGTGCCCAACAAAATTCTCATTCTCACCGTCTCCGGGGAGGGTTACCAGGGCAAGCTGGCCATCGCCAAGGACAGCTCCCAGGTCATCCTGGCGAAGAACACCCTCTCCGGCCGGGGCCAGACGGTGACGGAGCTCTGCGAGGCTTACGGCGGTGTGCTGGGGGTCAACGCCAGCGGCTTTTACGACCCGGAGGGCAAGGGCCGGGGCAACACGCCCATGGGCTTCGTCCTCTCCGGCGGCGAGTACTCGGGCCAGGCCCTGAAGGGCCGCTACCAGACCGCCGGGTTTGACTACGACGACAACTTCCGGGCGGGCCGGGGCCTGGACCTGGACGAGATGCGGGACGCCGTGCAGTTCTACCCCATCATCGTGCTGAACGGGGAGAAGAACATCGACGGCTCCTTCGGCATGGGCATCCAGCCCCGGACGGTCATCGGCCAAACGGCGGACAAGGCGACGCTGCTGCTGGTCATCGACGGCCGCCGGGTGGGCCACAGCCTGGGGACCACCGTGTCGGAGTGCGCGGACATCCTGCTGCGCTACGGCTGCTGGACCGCCATGAACATGGACGGGGGCTCCAGCTCCTCCATGACCTACAACGGGCGGAGCATCACAAAAAACAGCAGCGCCATGCCTCAGGGCCGCTACCTGCCCGACGCCTGGGTGGTGAAGGGCATCCCCTTCATAGATGTTTTAAAGTGACCCGGTAGGCCCGCAGGGCCTCCTCGTCCGCCCCGGCGATGAGATTTTTCAGATACCCCGTCAGCCGCTCCCGGTCCTCCGGCAGATCGCCCCGGACATGGACCAGATTGGAGGCCCCCTCAGTCTCGAAGCGGGTGGGGATATTCAGATGTTCAAGGAGCGTTTCCAGCTCTCCCAGCTTTTCCAGCTCGCTCTCCTCCCGCCAGTTTCCCGCCTGGATTTCCCGGTACAGCTCTGAGCCGGGGAACACCGTCAGCATGGAGGAGCCGATCCGCTTGGGGCGGGTCTGGTTGAAGGCCTCCGCGCTCCGCAGGGCCCCCTCCGCCCCCCGGCCCGCGCCGGAGATGCCCGCCAGGTAGAAGAAGCTGTAGGAGATGCCCGCCCCGTCCAGCCGCGCCGCCTGTTCGATGATATCCCGGGCCATGTAGCCCTTGTTCATAAAGGCCAGGGCCTCCTCATCCCCGGTCTCCACGCCCACGGTGAGGTCGTCGTAGCCCAGGGCCCGGAGGCGGCGGAGTTCGCCGTCACTCTTGAGCCCCACGTCCGTCACCCGGGCGAAGCAGCCGATGGTCTCCACCGTAGGGAGGTACTGCCGGATGAGCCCGGCGATTTCCTCCAGCCGCTGGGGCAGCAGGACGAAGGGATTCGCCCCCACCAGGAAGACCCGCCGGGGCCCCTGGGGCCCGGGGAGACCCTGGAGCTTGGCGGAGAGCCGGGCCATGGGGTCCGTGCCCCAGAGCTGGGCCTCCTGTAAGTCCGCTTCGATTTCCTCCAGCGGGGACATGCGGAAGCGGAAGGGCAGGTCCTCGTACAACGTGCAGAATTTGCAGGCGTGGTGGGTGCAGCCCGCCGTGGCCTGGAGCAGCAGCGACTCCGCCTCATAGGGCGGCCGCCAGATGGTTCCGTGAAAGTGCATGGGTCCAACTCCTCTCGATTTCGATTCTGCCGCCATATTACTCCGGGCCGCGAAGCGCCGCAAGTACGCAATTTTTTTAGGGTCAGTACCCTTTTTCGCACCAATGGAAGGAGGCCCCCATGGAGGGAAACAAATTTCAGACACCGGAAGCCATGGCCCGCTGCGTCCCCATGGCCAGCCTCCAGGCGGTGCTGGGAGGCAAGTGGAAGATCCTCATCCTCTGGTACGTGTCCTTTTACAAGGTCCAGCGCTTCGGCCAGCTGATGCGCCGCCTGGAGGGCATCACCCAGTCCTCCCTGACGAAGCAGCTGCGGGAGCTGGAGCGGGACGGCTTTTTGCACCGGGAGGTCTACGGGGAGGTGCCGCCCCGGGTGGAGTACTCCCTGACGGAGCTGGGGCAGAGCTTCCAGCCCATTTTGGAGCAGATGCTCCAGTGGAGCGCGGAGCGCCTCTGCCCGCCGGGTTATGTCAATCCCTACGAAGAGCCGGAGACGTGAAAAAGCGCCCGCTGTCGAAAGACAGCGGGCGCTTCTCATACAGGTAAAACCGTACGCAAAGGGAAGCAGCTCACGGACAGCCGGGCTTAGCCGATGCCGCCCAGCATGGCTCCGGCCACCAGGGCGATGAAGCACATCACGATGAACAGATAGCCCAGGTACTCGAACCACTTGCCCACGGGCTTCTTGGCGCCGCGATTGACCTCCTCCAGAGCCTCCTTGCGGGGCAGGACGAAGAAGAACATGACGGCGGCGAGACCCGCGCCCAGGGGGCAGATGTAGATGGAGACAATGTCCATCCACTGGGAGGTGTAGGGCTGAATCAGCAGGGCGATTACCACGCCGATGACGCCGATAACGGCCACGGCGGGGAGCCGCTTCAGCTTGAACTGCTCCTGCATGGTGGCCACAGGGGCCTCATACAGATTGACGATGGAGCTCAGGCCAGCGAAGAGAACGGCCACGTAGAAAATGATCCCGATGATCCGCCCGCCGGGCATGCCGTTCAGGATGTTGACCAGATACACAAACATCAGGCCGGGGCCGGGGTTGATGTCGCCCATGGCGAAGCCGGAGGCGCCGATGGCCGGGATGATGACGAAGGCGGCCAGCAGGGCGGCTAGGGTGTCGAACAGGGCCACGCGACGGGCGGAGGCGGGGATGTCCTCGTTCTTCGGCAGGTAAGAGCCGTAGATGACGGAGCCGTTGCCCGCCACGGACAGGGAGAAGAACGCCTGGCCGAAGGCGTAAATCCACACGGAGGGATTCACCAGGCCCTTGGGGTCCAGGGTGAACAGGAACTTGTAGCCCTCGGAAGCGCCAGGCTGGAAGCCGACATAGACGGCCAGGATGACAAACAGGCCGAACAGGACCGGCATCATGATCTTGTTGGCGGCCTCAATGCCATTGGCTACGCCCATGGCCATGATGATCATCGCCACTACCAGGCCGATGATCAGCCACATGCTGTTGCCTACGCCAAAGATTCCGCCGCCCAGCATCATACTGACAGCTTCGCCCAGGCTGGCGGCCTCGGGAGCCGCGCCGCCGAAGGTGCCGCCGATAGCGCCCATGTCCTGACCCAGAGCATACAGGCTGCCGGAGAGGGACATGAAGGTGTACTTGAAAATCCAGCTCATGACCACGGTGTAGCCGATGGCCAGCATCATGGAGCCGATGATGGGGATGAGGCCGATGGCCTGGCCCAGCTTTTTGTTGCCGTTTTTGGCCTCGGTGCAGTGGCCGAAGGCGTCAATGGGGCCCGCCTGGGCCCGGCGGCCCAGGGCGAACTCCTCCATCACGCCGGAGTTGCCCACCAGCAGGACGATGATGAAATAGGGAATCAGGAAGGTCAGGCCGCCCCACTTGGCGACCATGATGGGGAAGCGCCAGATGTTGCCCATGCCGACGGCGGAGCCGATGCAGGCCAGAATAAAGCCCCACTGGCTCTTAAACCCATCGCGGGTCTGCAGGGTCTCGTTGCTCATGTAACAATTTCCTCCTCTTTCTCAATATACACACAATCCACAGGCCGCAAAACGAGAAAGAGAGGGCTGTCCGCCGGGTCCATGTCATTATGACCGGGTGTCTGGGCGGACGCCCTCTCTAAGCTGTACACTCAACCTGCGGTACAGTGGCACTTACTTTTCAGGGGGGACTTACTTCTCCTCGTTGGGATAGGGCTCGAGGAAGGCGTGGAAGTGGCGCATGGGCAGCTTGTGGCCCCAGACAATGCGCATGTTGGGGATGCTCTCCCGGTCCTCGTACAGGGCCTTGACGGCGGCGATGACGTAATCCAGGTGCTCCTGGGTCAGCCGGTCGCGGTCAATGGCGAAGCGGACCACGTTGGCAAGCTCGGCCTGCTGCTCGGGGGTCTTCAGGTCGTACTCCATGGAGTAGTCGCCCAGTTCGGAGACGCGGATGCCGTACCGGCGGATGAGCTCCAGGGAGAAGCCCTCTCCGGCGAAGGTGTCGTGGCCCCGTTTGCCGTCGAAGAACTCGTCCATGTTGATGTACACGGCGTGTCCGCCGGCGGGCAGCACCACGCCCTTGACCCCGGCCTTGTAGAAGCCCTGGGCCAGGTACTCGCACTGCTTCACGCGGCCGTCCATGTAGCGGAAGTCGCAGCTCTCATACAGGCCGCAGGCCAGGGCCATGATGTCCCGTCCGCTCATGCCGCCGTAGGAGTCGTTGCCGTAGCAGGAGATCTGCTTGACCTTCAGCAGAACGCCCACGTCGGTCTTGACGGTTCCGTCCTCGTTGAAGTCGGAGAACTTCTGCCAGAACAGGCCCTTGTCCCGGAAGGCCAGCATGCCGCCCATGTTGGAGTGGCCGTCCTTCTTGGCGGACATGGTGAAGGCATCGCAATAGGAGAACATTTCCGTGGCGATTTCGGCGATAGATTTGTCCTCGTAGCCGGGCTCGTTCATCTTGATAAAGTACGCGTTTTCCGCCCAGCGGGCCACGTCGAACACCAGGGGGATATCGTACTTCCGGGAGACCCGGTGGATCTCTTTGATGTTGGCCATAGAGACCGGCTGTCCGCAGATGGGGTTGTTGGTGATGCAGGTGAAGATCAGGGGCACGTTCTCCGGGCCCACGCCCTGGATCAGCTGCTCCAGCTTCTCAATGTCCATGTTGCCCTTGAACGGGTTTTTCTCGTACTTGCCGCCCTCGGGAACCTGGTACAGCAGCTCCTTGTGATAGAGGTTGCGGGGGATGGAGCCCATCTGCTTGATGTTGCCCTCGGTGGTGTCAAAGTGTCCGTTGGAGGGGATGGTGAAGACCTTGCCGGGATGGCGCTGGGCCAGGATCTTCTTGACGATTTCCATCAGCACGGACTCGGCGGCCCGGCCCTGCTGGATGATAAAGCTGTTGGGACGCTCCATCTGCGCGGCGCCGCCGTTGAAGAGGCCGCCCTCATACTCGCACAGGTACAGCTCGTTCATCATCTTTTCCACGTCCCGGCAGTCGGTGCGCACCAGGTCGATGGATTTCTTCCAGTTCTTCTCCCCGCCCCGCTCGAAGATGTCGCGGAAGGTGTCCAGCAGCACGTAATAGCCGGTGTTGCGGCCATAGGCCTCGTCGCCCAGGAAGAGGGTGGCCCACTGCTGGTTGGTCATGGCGGTGGTGCCGGAGTCGGACAGCATGTCGACCGTCAGCATGCCGGAGGGGAAGGCGAACTCGTTGTAATGCGTGGCCTTCAGGGCCCGTTCCCGCTGTTCCACCGTGACGGTGGGCAGGTCGCGGACGGCGAAGGTGAAGTGATGAGGAGCGGGAACGTCCAGGGGATAGTGCGTCATGTTCTTGTCCATTTTGATCTACCTCCATAAAGTGTGGCTTTCGCCAGATGTTCAGGAGGTACCCCGGTCGTCGCCGGTCCGGCTTTCCCATGGCCGGACGGGGCGCCTAGCGGACAGTACCTGGTGTGAGGGACGGGGATTTGCCAACGCTCCTGGGAAGGGAGCAGGGGAGCAAATGCCGTGAAAATCACGATACTTGCTTCTTAATGTGAGATAATTTTATCAGCACTCCTAAAAAATGTCAATCCTTTTTGTGCGTTTTGTATGAATCACTATTTTCCTGTCTAAATTTTTATAGAAAATATGAATAGGCTCAAATAGGTCAACCTTTCTCACGGTGAGAAAAAATTTTTTTGACAGAGGTTCATTTTAGGAATATAATACTAAAATGAGGGAAAAAAGAAAGAACGGAATCCACGCAGGAAGGAAAGGAGGCTCCTATGCCGGATACCGCCAACGCCCTGCTGCGCCAATATGTGAAGCTGACGGAATTCCTGGGCGCCGCCCTGGGCCCGGACTACGAGGTGGCCCTTCACGACCTGACGGACAAAAACCGCTCCGTCATCGCCATCGCCAACGGATACATCAGCGGGCGGGAGGTGGGCGCGCCCCTGACCAACATGGCCCTGAGCGTCTTGAAGGACGAGAGCTATGAGTGGCAGGACTACCGGCTGCACTACTCCGGCGTCTCCGCCGCCGGGAACGCCCTGCGCTCCAGCACCATGTTCATCAAAGAGGACGGGAAGCTCATCGGCATGCTCTGCATCAATTTTGACGACAGCCGTTTCCAGAACTTTGCCCAGCAAGTCCTGACCCTCTGCCACCCGAATCAGTTCGTTCAGGCCCTGGAACAGCCGCCGGAGGACGAACACGCCCCCCGGCCGGAGACCTTCCGCAACTCCACCGAGGCCGTGGCCCAGGACGCCATCGCCCACGAGCTGGAGCGCCTGGGGGTCCCGGCGGACCGGCTGACCTCCGAGGAGCGGCAGCAGATCATCGCCGCCCTGGAGGAGAGCGGCATCTTCCTGCTCAAGGGAGCCGTGAAGGACGTGGCCGCCGGACTGGGCTGCTCCCAGGCCAGCGTGTACCGCTACCTGTCCCACATCCGGAAATAACGGTGAAGCCCTCCCCTAGGGGAGGGCTTCTTTTGGGTCCGCTCAGCGCCGCTTTTCCATGTGGATGCACCCCTCCCCGTCGGGGGTCCCCACGCCGTCTGAGAACTGGTATCCCAGCTTGCGGTAGAAGTCCCGGGCCGTGATGGAGGAGTGGATGACCACCCGGTCCGCCCGGAGGAAATATTCGTCGTTCTCCAGGGTCTCCATGATGCGCCTTCCCGCGCCTGTGCCCTGGTACTCCGGCAGGACGAAGATGGTCACCAGGATGCTCTCCGTCTCCCGGTTCATGTAGGGCGCGATCCCGCCGCACCCGGCGACGGCGTCCCCGCAGCGGAGGACGTACAGGTGCTCGCCGCCGGCCTGTACCGCCAGGTTGGCGGGGGCGTACAGCTCCACCATCTCCCGGATGATCTCCTCCGGGTAGTCCGGGGCGTTGCTGACGCGCAGCGTCCGCTCAATGACGGCGGCGGTCTCCTCGGCGTCCCGGTCCTGAAAACGCGTGATGTGAAAATCCATAGGCAGTCTCCTCATAATAAGCCGGCTTCCGCCGCCCGTGTCGTATGACGGCATTATAGCAGACGCGGCCTCCGGACGCAAGGCGTCCCGGGAAGGAGGGACCGGTGGGATTCGGGGGATTCCGGCGTTTTTTTCGGAAATTTCCAAAAAGATGAAAAAGCGATTGAACTTTCCGCCCGTTTCCTGTATAATCAATACAGACGGGGTAATACATCGTCCCCGTGTCCTTCCATACAGATTTTTATTAAGGAGGAAAACCAGTATGAAGAAGTTTCTTGCATTGCTGCTGTCTATCATTATGGTCATGAGCCTGGCCGCCTGCGGAGGCGGCGGAGGCGAGGACAGCAAGCCCGCGGACGAGTCCAAGCCCGCCGACACCCAGCAGCCCGCCGACTCCGGCAATGAGCCCGCCGAGCCTGAGGCCAAAACCGTCAAGGTGGGCCTGATCTGCATCGGAGACGAAAACGACCAGGGCTACACCTACAACTTCATCCGGGGCAAGGAGGCCGCCACGGAGGCCCTTGCCGCCAAAGGCATCAACGTGGAATGGGTCACCAAATGGAATATCGGGGAAGATTCTGGCTGCGAGGACGCCAACATCGAACTGGCGGACGAGGGCTGTGATCTGATTATCAACAACTCCTTCGGCTTCGAGCCCTTCATGCTGAAGGTGGCCCCGGACTATCCCGAGATCGAGTTCATCGCCTGCACCAACCAGGCCTCCTGGGGAGACAGCCTGGACAACACCCACAACGCCTTTGCAAATATCTATGAGGGCCGGTACCTGGCCGGCGTCGTGGCGGGCATGAAGCTCCAGCAGATGATTGACGACGGGGAAATCTCCGCAGACAAGGCCGTCATCGGCTACGTGGGCGCCTTCTCCTTCGCCGAGGTCATCTCCGGCTTCACCTCTTACTTCCTGGGCGCCCGGAGCGTCTGCCCCAGCGTCACCATGAAGGTCCAGTTCGTGGGCTCCTGGTCCGACGCCACGGAAGAGGCCAACGCCGCCTCCGCCCTGGCCGACATGGGCTGCGTCATGATCTCCCAGCACTCCGACAACACCACCCCGGCCACCACGGCCCAGACCAAGGGCGTGTTCCACACGGGATACAACAACGACATGATCTCCGTGGCCCCCGAGGCCTCCCTCATCGGCACCCGGATTAACTGGGCCCCCTACTTCGAGTACGCCATCGAGTCCGTGGCCAACGGAGAGAGCTTTGATCAGGACTGGTGCCGCGGCATGGACATGGACGCCGTGGTCATGACGGACCTGAACGAGGCCATCGCCGCCCCGGGCACCGCCGAGAAGCTGGCGGAGGTCGAGGAGCAGATCCGCTCCGGCAAGCTCCAGGTCTTCGACACCAGCACCTTCACCATCGAGGGCAAGCAGCTGGAGAGCGCCTTCGCCCTGGACACCGACGGCGACTTCACCCCTGACTCTGAGGAGGCCGTGTTCGACGGCGCGTTCCATGAGTCCTACTTCCAGTCCGCTCCCTACTTCGCCCTGTCCATCGACGGCATTGAGTGGCTGAACTCCGCTTTCTAAGCAGACCTATTTATCCACAAAAGAACTCCATAGGGGCCCCTGCGGGGGCCCCTGTTCTTTTCCACTCCATCCGGACTCCGCCCGGCACAGCGTCTTTGCCGCCGGGACCTCTTAGAAAGGATGAGCGTTTTTGGAAAACTGCGCCATTGAACTGAAAGGCATCACCAAGCGCTTCGGCGAGGTGGTGGCCAACGACGGCATTGACCTGCAATTAAACCGGGGGGAGATTCTCTCCCTGCTGGGGGAGAACGGCAGCGGGAAGACCACGCTGATGAACATGCTCTCCGGCATCTACTTCCCCGACGAGGGCCAGATTTTTGTGAACGGACAGCCCGTCTCCATCCGCTCCCCCAGGGACGCCTTTGCCAACGGCATCGGCATGATTCACCAGCACTATAAGCTGGTGGACGTGTTTACCGCCGCGGAAAACATCGTCCTGGGGCTGGAGGAGGGCGGCAAGCTGGACATCAAGGCCGCCGAGGCCAAGGTCCGGGCCATATGTGAACGCTACGGCTTCGACATCGACCCCGGGCAGAAGATTTACGACATGTCCGTCTCCCAGAAGCAGACGGTGGAAATCGTCAAGGTCCTCTACCGGGGGGCCGACATCCTGATTCTGGACGAGCCCACCGCCGTCCTTACCCCCCAGGAGACCGACAAGCTCTTCGACGTGCTCCGGGCCATGAAGGCCGACGGAAAAGCCATCGTCATCATCACCCACAAGCTCCACGAGGTCATGGCCCTGTCCGACAAGGTGGCTGTCCTCCGGAAGGGCAAGTACATCGGCACTGTGAAAACCTCCGAGACGAACCCCCAGGCCCTGACCGACATGATGGTGGGCCACGCCGTCACCCTGAACATCGACCGCCCCCGGTACGAGACGCCCGTGGAGCGTCTGGAGGTCAAGGGCCTCACCGTCCTGGACGGGGAGGGCGTGAAAAAGCTGGACGGCGTCTCCTTCACCGCTCTGGGCGGCGAAATCCTGGGCGTGGCGGGCATCGCCGGGTCCGGCCAGAAGGAGCTGCTGGAGGCCATCTCCGGCCTGTGCCCCGTGGCCGCCGGGGAGGTCCTCTACACCCCCGACGGCGGGGCCCCCGCCGACCTGGTGGGCAAGACTCCCATGCAGATCCGCAAGGCCGGGGTAGCCATGGCCTTCGTCCCCGAGGACCGGCTGGGCATGGGCCTGGTGGGGTCCATGGGCATGACGGGGAACATGATGCTCCGCTCCTGGAAGAAGGGCCGGGGGGTCTTCCTCAACCGGAAGGACCCCAACGAGCTTGCCATGCGGGTGTGGAAGGAGCTGGAGGTGGTCACCCCCAGCACGGAGTTCCCCGTCCGGCGCATGTCCGGCGGCAACGTGCAGAAGGTGCTGGTGGGCCGGGAGATTGCCAGCGCCCCCTCGGTGCTCATGACCGCCTACGCGGTCCGGGGCCTGGACATCAACACCTCCTACACCATCTACAACCTGCTGACGGAACAGAAGATGAAGGGCGTGGCCGTCGTCTACGTGGGCGAGGACCTGGACGTGCTGCTGGAGCTGTGCGACCGCATCCTGGTCCTCTGCGGCGGGAAGGTCAGCGGCGTGGTGGACGCCCGGTCCGCCACCAAGGACCAGATCGGCCTGCTGATGACCCGCCTGGGCGGAAAGGAGGCCAGCTGAATGAACCACGAGAAGAAAGTCCCCCTGATCCGCCTGGCAAAGCGGGACGGCATGGAGGGCTGGAAGGTCTGGTGCATCCGGGCCGGGTCCATCCTCTTTGCCCTGCTGCTGGGGGCCCTGGTCATGGCCCTGGCGGGGGCGAACCCCGTCACCGCCTACGGCACCATGATTTCCGGCGCTCTGGGAAAGAAGAGCGCCATCCGCCAGACGGTGAAAATCGCCGTTCCATTGCTTGGCTGCGCCTTGGCTATCGCCCCCTGCTTCAAGATGCGCTTCTGGAACATCGGCGCGGAGGGCCAGATCACCGCCGGGGCCATCGCCGCCAGCTACTTCGCCCTCTTCTGGGCGAACCGTATGCCCTCCCCCGTGTTGCTGGTGGTCATGGGCGTGGCGGGTGCTCTGGCCGGGGGCCTCTGGGCCCTGATCCCCGCCTTCTTCAAGGCCAAGTGGAACACCAACGAGACCCTGTTCACCCTGATGATGAACTACATCGTCATCGGCGTGGTCCGCTGGCTCCAGGGCGGCCCCTGGGAGGGCCGGAAGGGCTCCCAGATCATCCCCCAGTTCGACGAGGCCGCCTGCCTCCCCCGGGTGATGGGGGTCCACTGCGGCTGGGTCATCGTGCTGGTGCTGGTGGTCTTCATGCACGTCTACATGAACCACACGAAACACGGCTATGAAATCGCGGTCATAGGAGACAGCGTCAACACCGCCCGGTACGCGGGCATGAACGTGGGCCGGGTCATGATGCGGACCATGTTCCTCTCCGGGGCCATCAGCGGCATCGTGGGCTTCATCGTGGCCTCCGGGGCCAACAACACCCTGTACGACGGCGTGGCCGGAGGCGTGGGCTTCACCTCCATCACCGTGGCCTGGCTCAGCCAGCTGAACGCCTTCGCCATGGTGGGCATCTCCGCCCTGCTGGCGGTTTTGAGCAAGGGGGCCGAGACCCTCCAGACCCGCATGGCGGTGCCCACGTCCATCTCGGACATCATCACGGGCATCCTGCTGTTCTGCATGCTGGGCTGCGAGTTCTTCATCAACTACAAGCTGATCTTCCGCGGCGCGGGAAGGAAGGAGGCGCGGCATGAGTGATTTCTTAAGTCTGTTCCTGGCCCTCATCATCGCCGCCATCACCTACGGCACGCCGCTGCTCTTCGGCACCCTGGGGGAGATCCTCACGGAGAAGTCCGGCAACCTGAACCTGGGCGTGGAGGGCATCATGTTCATGGGCGGCGCCCTGGGCCTGGGGGGCGTGTTCTACTACGAGAAGGCCGGCGGGGCCAGCGGCCTTGCGGCCGTGGGCATCGGCATCCTCTGCGCTTTCCTGGCGGGGGCCCTGGCCTCCCTGATTTTCAGCTTCCTCACCATCACCCTCCGGGCCAACCAAAACGTCACCGGCCTGGCCCTGTCCATCTTCGGCACCGGCGTGGGCCAGTTCGTGGGCGAGTACATGCGGGTCCGGGAGAACGGCTATATCTCCATCGGCAACGCCCTGAAGGGCTTTTTCCAGAACTCCCCCTTCCCGGCGGCCCTCCGGAAGATCCCCGTGGTGGGCGGCGTGCTGTTCGGCAACAGCGTGTTCTTCTACCTGGGGCTGATCCTGGCCATCGGCATGTTCTTCTTCCTGAACCGCACCCGGACGGGCCTGTACCTCCGCTCCGTGGGCGAGTCTCCGGCCACGGCGGACGCGGCGGGCATCGCCGTGGAGCGCTACAAGTACCTGGCCACGGTCATCGGCGGCGGAATCTCCGCCGTGGGCGGCATGGTGTACATCATGACCATCGCCGGATGCGTGTGGAATCACGAGGGCTTGAGCGGCGTGGGCTGGCTGGCGGTGGCTCTGGTCATCTTCTGCATGTGGCGGCCCCTGTCCGCCATCTGGGGCTCCGTGCTCTTCGGCGCGCTGATGATTCTGTAAGATCGGAAGAGCACACGTCTGAACTCCAGTCACACAGCAAGATCTCG
>CAJUOD010000057.1 GCA_910587875.1 uncultured Oscillibacter sp.
CAGAAGCTGACCGTGTGCTGGGTGGCGCCGAAGGAGCAAGCGGAAATATGAGAGCTTGGACAATCATTGCAAACGGCCCCGTGGATGACTTCTCCGATTGCGAACCATATACGGCGGGCCTTGAAGTCGAGCGGTATCTTGAGAAGCACCCGGATGCCACAGAGGCCGATGTTGAGCGAATTGCCGCAAATTGTAAATGCCATGTGAGGTGGGAAAACCAAGTATGAGCTGCAAAGGCTATGACTACGCTGTCCAGTGCGGCTTGCAGAGGCTGACCGTGTGCTGGACGGCACCGGAGGAGGATGAGCTATGAAAAAACAAAGCTGGGACACGGAAGCAGCCAGAGCCATGTACGACGCTGGAAAATCTGACCGGGAGATCGCCGAGGCGCTGGGAGTCAGCCGGAACACAGTCTATCACTGGCGATTCGTCCAGAATTTGCCCTCTAACACCAGGAAGGCCGAGCGGCCGAAGGAGGCGGAGCCGAAAGCGCCGCCGCCCCGGCCCCTGGCGCTCCCGGTCACGAAAGGTCCCGTGGAGCTGTCGGTGGAGCTGGACGGCCGCGCCTTTGCCCTGCGGGCCCCGGACCTGGAAGGCGCGTCATGTATCCACGCATACGCCGGGCGGCTGCTGGAGGACATGGGGCGAATCGCCGCGGAACGGGAGGAGGGAGCCGCCGATGCCTGAAAAGAAAGCGCCCCGGATGTGCGCCCGATTCCATTGCAGTAAGCGCGGGGGGAACTACTGCTGCGTCGACTGCCGCCGGCGGCCACTGTGTCTGGAGTCTTGTCAGAGCGATCCGGCCCGGTGCGGACTGGAGGACATGGGGCGGATCGCCGCAGAGCGGAAAGAGGGAGCGGACGATGCGTAAAAAAAAGAAGGAGCCCCGGATGTGTTCCCGATTCCACTGTGACAAGCGCGGAGATCGCTTCTGCTGCGCCGACTGTGTGGAGCGGAAGCGGGACCGATGCCGGAATCCCTGCCTCAATGATCCATCCCGCTGCGGCTTGGAGGACACGCAGAGTCCGGGGACTGAGCAGCTCATCCGTCAGCTCCTGGCAAGCGGAGGGCCGAAGCCATGAAGGGAAAGAAACGGCCCCTTCCCCGCCGGCCGCCAGGTTATGCCGACATGCTGAAGCTCCAAGCCGAGGCGAAGTCCCAGGGGGTCATAGAGGCGTTTATCCTTTTCTTCAGTGTTCTCCGGGACAAAGAAGGCTTCGGCCCCAAGCGGCTGCGCCGTGTCCTGGATGCGTTGAACGAGCGCGCCGACAGCATCAAAAACGGCTACGTCACCATCCAGGACCTTCGGGATACCTTGAAGGAGGAAGCCGGGATAGAGCTGACTGTCAGCGGCACAGGACTGGGAGGTGGGGCAAATGAGTGAGACGCCAATCTGGTACTGTGTGCGCCAGCGGGCGGGGCCTCTGGTGAAGGAGTGCCGAGCCCTGCGGCCTCGCCTCAGCCCCTATGACAGCCCTTTTGAACGGGTGGAGAAGAACAAGATCCTCCGCCCTCCCCGGGACTCCTCTGTCTGCCGGACACGTATAGACCGGCTGGAACTGCGGCTGGCCCTGTTTGGCCACGAGGGCAGCTTCTACACGCTCACCTTTGATGAGGACCATCTCCCGGAGACGTTCCACGGCGTGGAGCTGGTCTGGCGGGCCTTTCTTCGGCAGCTCCGGCAGTGGCTGGGACGGTCCTTTGATTATGTGTACACCATCGAGGGCAGGCACGGGGATCACCGCTACCACTTCCACCTGGTCCTCCGGGACGCCGATTTCTCCCCGGCAGAGCTCCAGCACCTCTGGGGCCGGGGCTGGGTGGACGACGAGCCTCTCCTTAGGAGGCCGGGGGACAGCTTCCGCCGGACGGCCAAGTACATGCTGAAGGAGGCCACGGATGGCGTGGTCATCCCCATCGGGAAGCGGGTGTGCCGATGGAGCCGATCGTTGAACCAGGCTTTGCCGGCGGCGGAGTACTTCGAGGCCAAGAGCGGCGTCATCAGGATCCCAAAGGACGCCATGAGCCGGGGGCAGTACCAGACGGGCAACCAGTTCGGGGCCTATCGGTACGCCTGGCACATCAAGGCGCGGCGATAAAAACGGAGCTTTTATTTTAAATCAAAGAATCAATATACTTGTAATATAGTGCGTTAATTCACCAATCCCCAAAAACAGGAGGCGAGCCCATTGCAAAGCGGAGCGAAACCTGCTAAACTAGCTGTAAAGAACGGATGGGTAATCTGTCCGGTATGCAAGCAGCGAACCCATCAGCACGTTGGCCCGGATGTCGAGGCCAGAGGCTTGGAGCTTTGGTGCCATCGCTGCAAGACCGTCCATGTCGTGAATATCGTTGGTGGCCAGTGCTTCTTGGTTAGCCCGTGCCGATAGTCCCCTCTTCGGAGGCGGCTGTCGGGGCGGGCTTTTTGTTTTGCGTGGAGGTGATAGCCCACGGGAGACAGAGCAAAGCGGCGGCGGCCCCGGACGGCGCGCAGCGGGTCCTTCCTGGGGCGGCCCCTGGTGCGGGGCTGGCGAAGCCCGCCTATTCCGTCCAGAAAAACGAGATTTTTCCAGGCGATTTCGTTTCGTTTTCCGGGGAAAATGGCAAGTTCTTATCCCCGTAGGGGGATAACGAGAAAAAAGCGGCCCGGGAAAAAGCGAAATCGGTCCCAGGACAAACGGCGAAATCATCAAAGCGCCCCAGAGGGGCCGGAAGGGAGGTCGCCATGGCTAAGAAAACAGGCGCCGCTCCGGCGGAAAAAGCGGCCATCCTGACCGCTATCCCGGAGTGGGCGGACGCGGGAGCCATCGGGGAACTGGTGGGCCTTAGCGAGCGGCGCATCCAGCAGCTTACCCGCTCCGGCGTGCTGGAAGCCGAAGCCCCGCCGGGGCGCAAGGCCCGGAAATACCGGACCCGCGAGACGGTTCGGAAGTACATCGCCCATGTCCGCCAGAAGGCCCAGGACGACGCGGAAGGCGTTGCGGAGCTGGAGGAGCTGGGGCTGAAGAAGCTGCGGGCCGAAGTGGAGCTGAAGGAAAGCCAGGGAGAACTCCACCGTCTGAAGACGGCCATCGCCGCAGGCAAATACGTGGACACGGAAAACGCCGGGCGGGATCTGGCGGAGTTTCTGCGCTCTTTCCGTCAGTTTGCCCTGGACATGCCCGCCCGGGCAGTCCGCTCCATCCCGGGCCAAGTGGACGCGGTGACAGCGAAGGCCCTAGAGCGGGCCATGCGAACAGAACTGGAGGCTATGCTGGCGGCCTTCACCGACGCCGTCCTGGAGCTGGGCGAGGGAGGCGCGAAGGCTGGATGAAACCGTATGTCGTCCCGCCCATCTATGTTCCGGCATGGATCAAGAAGGCTGTGGAGGAATTACGGCCCAGGCCCCGCCTCCCGGTTTCCCAATGGGCGGAGAAAAACCGTGTGCTGCCGCCGGGCAGCCCGATCCCTGGCCCCTGGCAGAACCGTGTGACGCCTTATCTCACGGAGATCATGGACGCGTTCTCCGACGAGGACGCGGAGAAGATCATCTTTGTGAAGCCTACCCAGGTGGGCGGCACCTCCGCCCTGGAGAACATGCTGGGCAGCCTGATTTGTCAGGAGCCCGCCCCTGCCATGGTGGTTTACCCCACCGACACGCTGGTGGAGCGGACAGTGGAGGCCAAGCTGGAGCCCATGATCCAGAGCACTCCGGCTTTGGCGGAAAAATATCAGAAACATGAGAGCACCTCCCAGCGGCTGAAGTTCCGAGGAATGACGGTCTATCTCTCCGGTGCCAACTCCCCGGCGAGCCTTGCCAGCACACCGATCTGCAAGCTGTTCCTGGACGAGGTGGACAAGTATCCCGGCGCCTCCAAAAAAGAAGCTGACGCCATGAGCCTGGCCATTGAGAGAACGAAGGCTTATACCACCACTCGGAAGATCTTCATCACCTCCACGCCGACCCTGACCACCGGGAACATCTGGCGGGCCAAGGAGGAGGCCGACGAGGAACGGCACTATTTCGTTCCGTGTCCCCATTGCGGGAGGTTCATTGAGTTGAAATTTGCCCAGCTCAAATGGCCGGGCAAGGAGGAATTCCCAGACCGGACGGACCGGGCGGCGCGGGCCGTGTACTGCTGCCAGGAGTGCGGCGGCGTCATTACGGACCGGGAGAAGCAGCGTATGCTCCAGGCCGGCCGCTGGCAGACTGTGCGGGGCTCCCACGGGAACGCGAAGAGCGTGGCCTATTGGATCTCCACGCTCTACTCTCCCTTTACGACCTTTTCTGAAATCGCGGACGCGTTCATGAAATCGAAGGACGACCCAGAGCTCTTCCAGAACTTTGTCAACTCGTGGCTGGCGGAGCCCTGGGAGAACACGAAGCTGAAGACCAGCGTGGAGCTGGTGATGGAACGGCGGACCGAACTTCCCGAGTTCGTGCTGCCGGAGTGGACCCAGCTGCTCACCGGCGGCGTGGATGTTCAGGAAAGCAGCCTCTATTGGGTCATTCGAGCGTGGGGTGTGGGGATGACAAGCCAGAAAGTGGCCCATGGCCAGGCCCTCAGCTTTGCCGAGGTGGCCCGGGTGATGAACCTGGAATACGCCAAGGCCAGCGGGGAGCGGATGCTGGTGAATCTGGCCCTGGTGGACAGCGGCGACCAGACGGACCTGGTGTATGAGTTCTGTCTCCAAAACTCCGATTGGGCTCTGCCCTGCAAGGGCGTGCCCACCATGCAGTCCCACTACCGCATTTCCACCGTCAATAAAGCCGGAAGCCGGGCCAATGGGATGCAGCTTGTCCTGGTGGACGGCGGGAAATACAAGGATCTGATTGCTGCCCGGATGCGAAAACCAAATGGAACGGGTTCCTGGATGGTCGACAAGAGCACAGATGTTGAATATGCCGAACAGGTAACGGCGGAGCACAAAATTTCTGAACAGTCTGGTGGAAAGACCGTACAAAGGTGGGTGCCGAAGATGTCCCATGCGGCAAACCACTACCTTGACGCGGAGGTTTACACAGCGGCGGCGGCTGACCTTAAGGGCGTCCGAGCCTTGTGGCCGGAAGAAAAAGTTCCGCCCCCGCCCCGGACTGAACAAAAACCGCCTTCTACTGAAACAGAATGGATACCCAAAAATGAGAACTGGATATAGGAGGGGCTTATGGATGAATATTTGAGGCCCTCGGATCGGCTGGCCCAGGTGGACGCCGCGATCGAGGCGGTGCTGGCGGGCGGCCAGAGTTATAAGCTGGGAAGCCGGTCCGTGACTCGGGCGGACCTCAGCCAGCTCCGGGCCCTCCGAGAGGAGCTGGCGGCCGCAGCGGCTCAGGAGAGCGGCGACGGCCTGCTGCCCCGGACATGGGTGGCACGATTCGACGGGAGGTGAGCGGCGTGAGCTGGCTTGACAACATGATCGAGGCCATCTCCCCCGCTGCGGCCTGTCGGAGGGAAGCGTCCCGGCGGATGCTGGAGGAAATGCGAAGCTACGACGCCGCCAGCGGCGACCGGATCAACGCGGGCTGGCGGGTGGTAAACCAAAGTGCCGAGCTGACGGACCGGCCAGGCCGGGATATTGTCCGGGCCAGGTCCCGGGACCTGGAGCGTAACAGCGACATTGCCCAGGCGGTGCTTCACGCCTACCGCAGAAACGTAGTGGGCCGGGGCTACACCCTCCGGGCCCTCACCGGGGATGATAAGCTGGACACCCGGCTGGAGAAGGCCTGGAAACGGTGGACGCTGGCGGAGAACTGCGATATTACCGGAGAGCAGGGCTTCAATGAGATTCTCCGTATGATGGTGGATCGGAAGAAGGTAGACGGCGGCATCCTGGTGCTGTTCCGCTACACCCGGGGCGGGCTGGTCCCCTTCAAGCTCCAATGCCTGGAGGTGGACGAGCTGGACAGTTCCCAGTCCGCTCCCCAGTATCGGGGAAACAAAGTTGTCGGAGGTATTGAATACGACCGCTACCGAAAGCCCGTGGGCTACTGGTTCCGCCAGTATGATCTGGAGGGTTACCAGGCCATGGCGCCGATGTTTGTCCCGGCGAAAGATGTTTTCTTTTACAAAAGTAAGCGCCGTCCCACCCAGCTCCGGGAGATGTCGGACCTGGCCCCCACCGTGACCCGCATCCGGGATGTGAATGAGTTCATCACGGCGGTTTCCATCAAGGAACGGCTTTCCGCCATCCTGGCGATCTTCATCAAGAAGCTGTTCCCCTCCGGCGGGAATATTGGGAGAGCCTCGCCGCCGGGCGGAGCGGGCAAGACGGATTACTCCTCTTTGCACGTGCATCCCGGCATGGTGGTGGAGTTGAATCAGGGAGACGAGGCCCAAGTCATCGACCCCAAGAACACCGCCACGGACGCGGCGGGCTTCCTCAAAACCCAGCAGGGGCTGATCTCCGCCGGGCAGGGATTGAGCTACGAGGCGGTGAGCCGGGATATGTCCAAATCCACCTACTCCTCCGCCCGGCAGAACGCCATTGAGGATGAGGCCACGTATACAGAGGAAATCGAGCTGCTGGAGACCTTCATGAGCGAAGTCTACGAGGCGTTCGTCATTTCCGGCGTGCTGTCCGGTCTGTTCTCCATCTCGGATTTCTGGCAGAGGAAGGAGACCTATCTCGCCCACTCCTGGATCAAGGCCCCCAAGCGATGGATCGATCCGGTCAAGGAGGCCAACGCCGACAAGACCGCCCTGCAAAGCGGGCAGAAGACCTTCCAGGACCTCTGTGCGGAGAAGGGAAAGGACTGGAAGGAAGCCATCGACGAGATGGCGGAGGCCGTGTCTTACGGCCGGGAAAAAGGAATCGACCTGTTGGGGTTGATTTATGGAATTGGAACAAAAGGAGGAAAAGACGATGCTTCGGACAATGGCGATGGAGCCGGTACGGGCGAAGGAGGAGAACAGCCGGAAACTGACGATTAGTTTTTCCAGTGAGACTCCCTACCGCCGGTACTTCGGCATGGAGATCCTGGACCATGCTGAAGGCGCGGTGGATTTGGGAAGGCTGAACGAGTCCGGCGTGCTCCTCTTCAACCACAACGTGGACCAGGTGCTGGGCAAGGTGCTGCGGGCCTGGGTGGAAAACAGCAAAGGTTATGCCGAGGTGGAGTTCGACACGGATGAGGACACGGAGAAAATCTTCGGGAAGGTCCAGTCCGGGACCTTGAAGACCACCTCCGTCCGCTACCAGGTGGACGCCTGGGAGGAGGTCAAAGCCGGGGCCGCGTCGGCAGACGGGCGCTTCCAGGGCCCCTGCCAGATCGCCCGGAAGTGGAGGCCCCTGGAAGTGTCCATCGTGTCCGTCCCGGCGGACGCCACGGTTGGCGTGGGACGGTCTGCGGAGACCGCTGGAAACGAGCCCCCGGATCTGTCTTTTTACGAGCGGCAGGTCCAGGCCAATATCAACAGATTTTGGAGGTAAGACGATGAAAGACAAATGGATCAAGCGGCAGCTGGAGATTCTGGCCGCGGCGAAAGCGGAGGGCCGGAGCCTGACGGCGGCGGAACAGGCGGAGTTTGACGATCTTCAGCGGCAGATCGAAGCGGAGGCAAAGCCTCCCGCCTCCGGCGCCCCTAATGGTGGGGAACGCGGTGCCGGAGGGATTGTGTCCAACTTGGACACAATCCCCGGCAGGGACGGAGCGGAGGTCCCCGAGAGCGGGGATGCCTCCCAGCGGGCTATTGAGGCAGAGAGACAGCGGGTCGGCGATATTATGGCCCTCTGCCGGCAGACCGGCATGGAGCCGGACCAGTACATCGAAAACGGCGACAGCATGGAAACCGTTCGGGCAGCGGCGGTGGAACACCTGCTCCATCACAGCGCACCGGTGATTGTGGGCGCCCGAGATTCCGGCGCTGACAACTTCCGGGACGCCGCCCGGGACGCTCTGCTGATGCAGGCAGGGGTGGACGTGGAGAACCCCGCCCAGGGAGCGGAGGCCCTTCGGGGTATGTCTCTTCGGGACATCCTCATTGAGAGCCTGGCCCGCTCCGGCCAGGGCTCCACCACGGAGCTGCTGCGCCGCTCCCGGAATGATCTCTGGGACAGCGCCGCCCGGGATTTCCTCTCCCCCACGGCGGACTTCCCCGCCATTCTGGACAGCGCCGTCAACAAGGCCCTGGTCCAACAGTACCAGCTGGTGCCCGCCACCTTCGAGCTCTGGACCAGCAAGGGCTCCCTCTCTGACTTCAAGCTGACCAAGAACCACGAATACGCCCTGGGCGGCGGAGACTTCTACAAGGTCAACGAGGGCGGCGAGCTGAAGCACAGCACCCTCCAGACGGAGCTGCTGCCCAACCGGAAACTGGAGACCTACGGCACCCAGTTCACCATGAGCCGGGAGGCGTTCATCAACGACGATATCGGCTTCCTGGCGGCCATGCCCGGCCAGTACGCCCGCAAGGCCAAGCGGAAGATCAACCGGCAGGTCTATGAACACGTCTACCAGAACCCCGCCATCTTCGACGGCGCGCCCCTTTTCGACGCGGCCCACCGGAACCTGATTTCCGCCGGGTCCGCTCCCAGCATCGCCGTGCTGGAGAAGATGATCCAGATGATGGGGAAGCAGGTGGACCAGTTCGGGGAAAGCATCATGGTGGAGCCCGCCTTCATCATCGTCCCCGTGGGCTTGGGCATGAGGGTCAACCAGCTCCTGGGCACGGCGGAGATCGACGTGGAGGGCATCGGCAGCCATGCGGTGAACGTGCTGAACACCCAATACCGGAGCAAGGTCCGGGTTGTGGAGGAAGGAACGCTGAACGTGCTGGCGGGAGAGGGCGCCTGCCCCTGGTTCATGGCGGCGGATCCCCGGCTGGTGAAAGGAATGCAGGTGGACTACCTGAACGGCGTCACCACTCCGACGTTCCGTCGGAGCGAGAAGGCCGGCTACCTGGGCTTCGTCTGGGATATCTGGATGGACTGGGTGGTCAACGAGGCGGACTTCCGCGGGCTCCTGCGGAACGACGGCGTGAAGCTGGGATAAGGAGGAAGCGACATGAAAGCGATCTATGTACAGCAGGGCGCGGCCCTGGATTACACGGCCGCGGCGGCCGTGAAGAACGGCGCGGTGGTCCCCCTGGGGACCCGAATTGGCATTGCCGCCGGGGACATCCCGGCGGGCGGGACCGGGACCGTCCATGTGGAGGGCCTTTTCCGGCTGGCAAAGGCCTCCGGCGAGGCCCTGACCATGGGCGCGGCGGTCTACTATGACGCGACGGCGGATACCGTCACAGGCAAGGCCTCGGCAGAGAGCGGGGCGGGAGACGCGAAAACCACGGTATCCCACATTCCCGCCGGGTACGCCGCCGCCCCGGCCGCCGCAAACGATGGGACGGCGCTGGTGAAGCTGCTGGGCTGAGAGGGAGGCCTGGTCATGAAAAAACTGATAGCACAGCGGCCCATTCAGTATCTGGGGCGCTCTTATGAACGCGGGTCCCCTCTTCCTTCCAATGATCCCCTGATGACGGCGGCGTGGCTGAAAGCTGGCAGCGCAGCCTGGGAGGAAACAGGCCGGGAAGCTGTAGCTGCCGCCATTCAGGAGGCCGCCATGCACTCCAAAGTGAACGACATGGCGGCGGATGTCTTCCGGTCCTTGGGCATGATCCTCGAAGATGAGGCCGGGCATTTCGTGGGTGAGGAGCGCCTGAAGGAGCAGCTCTGCGCCCTGGCCCAGGATCTCGAAGAAGGAAAAGTCCTCGATACGGATTCCAACGGGCATTTCACTCGAACCAGCCTGTCCCGACTGACCAAGGCGGAGCTGCTGGACCTGGCGGAAGACCTTGGCGTGGACCTTGCCGGATGCAAGACCAACGCGGAGCGGGTGGAAGCCTTGTCCTCCGTCGACGCCGAAGCTGTTTTGGGGGCGGGGGAATCTGATCCTCTGCCGGAGAGTCCGCCGCCCGAGGCTCCGGCATGAAGACCTTCAAGGACGTTGTGGCCCAGGATATCCACAGCGTATTTCTGAACCTGGGGGAGTTCTCGGAGGAGCACCGGGTCAACGGCAGGTCCATGCCTGTACAAATGGACGAAAACGAGCTCCTGGACCGGGACAAGGGCCGGGATGCCCACCGGGACGGTCTCTATAAAGCCCGCCGTTTCCTGTTCGTGGCTGCGTCCGACTTCGGCCCCCGGCCCCCCATCGGCTCCCTGCTGGACCTGGACGGACGGCAATTCAAAATTGCGGCCTGTACGGAGGAGGCTGGAATGTATTCCATCGAATTGGGGGCGGCGAGGACGTGAACATAGAACCTTTCCGGTTTGATGTGGAATCGGAAATCGAGAAGATCATCCGCCAGCTGCATAGTTTGCCGGATCAGATAGGGGCTCCCAAAGTTCTGGCATCCGCACTGAATATGACGGCCAACGAAATGAAGCGGAAACTCGGCCTTAAGGTCCGAAAAAGATACGCCGTAACTGACACGCGAGTCCTCAAAGACAAAAATCAGGGAGCAATGTTCCTGCAAAAAGCGACGGGGGCAAGCACGTTCGCGGCCTTGATCTCAAAAGGGCCCATGCTCGACGTCATGGCGTACATGACGCGCGCGAACAGCGATTCTACTGCGGCAATGCTGAAGGTGCTGAACAGCAGTAATTTGACGGCATTGGAAACCGGCGGAAGGAAAGCCTTTGTGACCACCTTTGAGAGCGGCCATACCGCTATCGTACAGCGGGATCCTTCCGGGCAATACTCCGCGCAAGGACAAAGTAAACGTGCGGAAAAGTATGGGCCCTATGCCGATATGACCAAGCTCAAAAAGCTGCTGGCTCCCGCGGTACCGTTCCTTTACGGCAAAAGCTATGAGGAAGCGGAGCTGGATTTCTATTCCATACTCCAAAAGCATATTCAGAGGCAGATTGAGCGGACTCTGGGAAGGAGAGCGGCCTAATGACACAGGAATCCCTCTTAGACGCACTGGTGGCGGACCTGTCGGCGCTGTTCCAGGACAGCAGAACGAGGTTTCCTCCTGAAAAGTCCTGGCCGGTCCAGGTATTCCCCCAGGACCTGCCCTTTCGGGAGGGCCCGGACGAGGCGGAGTGGGACGAGCCCCCAGACCCCTATGTCATCGTCCGCCTCCCCTCCGGGGAGCTGCCGAATCAGGACACTCCCCAGAAAATAGAGGCCGTGCTGGTGATCTGCGTCAAGGACCCGGCCCCGGACCGCCAAGGCTTCCGGGATGCGTTGCACATCGTCAACACGGTCCTGCGCCATTACGGTGAGAACGGCGTGGTGGGCGGACGCTGGGTTCTGCAATACCCCATCAAATGGGCCGCCCAGGAAGAAGATACCCATCCCTACTATTTCGCGGCCATGGCCCTCACCTTCGAGGGACCGGCCATCTTTAAGGAGGTCCCCGAGACATGAACAAGAAGAAAGACCAGCCCGCGCCGGCGGAGCAGACCGGCCCGGTGGTCTACTGCGGGCCCACGCTCCCCGGCGCGGCCCGGCAGTACACGGTGTACCGGAACGGCATTCCCAGCCCCCTGGCGGCGGCTCTGGAGGCCCGTCCGGCCCTGCGGGGTCTGCTCCTCCCCCTGGACCGCCTCCCGGAGGCCCGTAATGCCATCAACCGGAGGTCCGGCCCTATCTACAGCCTGTACCTGCTGGCAAATCGAAAGGAGGCTTAATCTATGGCCTATTTTCACGGCGTATATAATTCCGAACAGGACACCAGTCTGACCGTTCCCATTCGGGGCAGCGCAGGCATCCCGGTGGTGTTCGGTACCGCTCCCATCCACTTGGCGAAGAATCCCGCCAAGGCCGTCAACACCCCCCTCTTATGCTACTCTTTCCCGGAGTGTGTCCAGGCGGCGGGGTACTCCGACGACTTCAAAAACTTCACTCTCTGCGAGTCTATGGACGCCAGCTTCCGGGTCTTCAACGTGGCTCCCATCATCCTGGTGAATGTCCTGGACCCCGGCAAGCCCGCTCACGTCAAGACCTATGAGGCGGAGAATATCCCTGTTCGGGACGGCCAAGCCGTCTACTCCAAACCCTATGTCCTGCTGGACAGCCTGGAGGTCAAGAACGGAGAAACCGCCCTGGCGGCGGAGACGGATTACGCCGCCGCCCGTGACGGCGATGGAAACGTGGTCTTGCTGCTCCTCTCCGAAACGGCCAAGGCCGCCGCCTCCCTCTCCGTTTCCGCCAAGGGTCTGAACCCGGCGGGAGTCACAAAGGCGGACATCGTGGGCGGTGTGGATACCATCACGGGAAAGGAGACGGGCCTGGAGCTGGTCCGGCAAATCTACCCGAAATTGGGCATGGTCCCCGGCCAGCTCCTGGCCCCCGGCTGGAGCGGGGACCCGGTAGTAGCCGCCGCCCTCCAGGCCAAGACGGATGCCATCAACGGCGTCTTCGAGTGCACCTGCCTGTTGGATATCCCCACGGAGGGAGAAAATGGGGCGGCGGTCTACACAGAGGTCAAAACCGCCAAGGAGAAGTTGGGGGCCTCCTCTACCCATGCGGCGGCCCTCTGGCCCATGGTGGTGGTGGGAGACAAGGTATACCACTACTCCGCAGTGTTTGCCGCCCTGACGGCATACACGGACGCTTCCAACGGCGACGTGCCCTATGAAAGCCCGTCCAATAAGGACCTGCGAATCACCGCCACCGTGCTGGCGGACGGGACGGAGGTGGTCCTGGATCAGCAGCAGGCCAACGATATGCTGAATGCCAACGGAATCATCACCGCCATCAACCAGGAGGGCTTCCGCTCCTGGGGCAACTCCACGGCGGCCTATCCTGCCACCACGGACCCCAAGGACCGCTGGCTGGCCGTCCGCCGTTTCTTCAACTGGGACGGCAACAACTTTATCCGTACCTATTTCCAGAAGGTGGACAAGCCGGGAAACACCCGCCTGATCCAGTCCATTGTGGACAGCCAGAACGTCATCGGGAACGGATACGTGGCCCGGCAGTACTGCGCCGGGTATCATACGGAGTTCCGCTCCGATGACAATGACATTGTGGAGCTGATGGCCGGCCATCTGACGGTCCGCACCTTCCTAGCTCCGTTTATCCCGGCGGAGACCATTGAGAATATCCGGGAATACGACGTGACCGCCCTGGAGGCGATGCTGATAGGAGGGGCTTAACCGATGAGCGTGAAAACGATTCCCACGAAAATCAACAAATACAACGTCTACAACGCCGGTGAACGGCTGCTGGGCGTGGGGGATGAGATGCCCCTGCCGGACTTCGAGAGCTCCAGTGAAACTGTCAGCGGCGCCGGCGTTCTGGGAGAGATCGACGACCCCACGGTGGGGTATTTCGGCAACCAGGAGTTGGAGATCCCCTTCCGGGTGCTGGACAAGGAGGCCGTGGACATGATGGATATGACCCGAGCCGTCCAGCTGACCATCCGGGGCGCTCAGCAGACCACCAACAGCGAGGGAGACATTGAGTTTCGTTCCATGCGGGTGGTGGTCCGGGGTCGGTCCAGCACGCTCTCCACGGGCAAGGTGAAGCCCGGCAGCCCCATGGACACGAAGATCAAGCTGACCCTGCTGTATATCCTCATTGAGGTTGGCGGCGAGTCTATGGTGGAGCTGGACAAGCTCAATGAGGTATTCAAAATTCGGGGCCGGGATGTTCTGGCCAAGGTCAAGGAGATGTGCTGATGGAAAATCTGGAAAAGAAGGATGCCGCCCCGGAGGCGGCGGAGAGCTCACTGGTCCTAAAACTCTCCAAGCCCTATGCTTTCGAGGGGCAGACCTACACGGAGGTTGACCTAGGCGGTTTGGAATCCGTCACCGCCGGGACGCTGGCACGGGTGGGCAAGACCGTCCTCCAGCAGGCCCCCACACTAAACCCGGCGATGCTGGAATCCACCATGCCGTTCTGCATCGAGATGGCGGTACGGGTGACCCAGCGGCCCTATGAGTTCTTCCGGGGCCTGCCTGCCCGGGACGGGATGCGGCTCAAGGCCATGGTCTCCGGTTTTTTCTACGGCGGGGCTGGGGAGGAATAGCCCCCGGAGATATCCGCAAGGCGTGTGTCGCCCTGTCCCTGCATCTTCGGACCGGCCTGGACTATTTTGAAGGCCTGACGGTGGAGGAGCTGAACGAGACGGCGGAGATTCTGATTTCCTATCTGAAGGAGGCGGCGCGTCATGGCAAAGGGTAAGACCTATGAGCTGATGCTGAAGATCTGCGGCAAGATGGACAGCTCCCTGAAGAACGCCTGCATGGCGGCGGACAAAAACCTCCGCACCCTGGGCGGCGCAGCCAAGACGGCGGCAAAGGTGGCGGCGGGAGCCGCCACGGCCGCCGCTGGAGCGGCGTCTGCGGGGGTCGTGGCCGCTGTCAACGCGGGGAAGGAGTACCAGGCCCAGCTCGCCAACGTATCCACGCTGCTGACGGGAACCGAGGCGGAGGTGGCTGCCCGGACCGGAGAAATCGGGAATCAAATTCTGAAAATATCCAACAAGACCGGCGTTTCCACCGACAACCTGACCGACGGCATGTACCAGGTCGTTTCCGCCTTCGGAGACAGCGCGGACGCGGCCAGTCAGCTGGAGGTCGCCGCCAAGGCGGCCGCTGCGGGAAACGCTTCCACGGCGGACAGTATCAATCTGTTGTCTGCCGTGACCAAGGGCTATGGGGACACGTCTGCCGGCGCGGTACAGAAAGCGGCGGATTTAGCCTTCGCCACCGTCCGGCTGGGCCAGACCTCCTTCCCGGAGCTGGCGGCCTCTATGGGCAAGGTGATCCCGTTAGCTGGCACTTTGAAACTGGAGCAGGAACAGCTCTTCGGCGCCATGAGCACGCTGACCGGCGTGACCGGCTCCACGGCGGAAGTGACCACACAGCTCAAAGCCACCTTGCAGGCGTTTTTGTCACCCTCTAAAAATATGCAGGCGGCGCTTTCGGCCATGGGTTATGAGAGCGGGAAGGCTCTTCTCGAAAGCGAAGGGCTGCAAGGGGCCCTTGAGGCCCTGAAGGGCAGCGTGCAGGGGGATGAGCTGGCGTTTGCGAAGATGTTCTCATCTGTGGAGGCCCAGACCGCCGTCCTGGCTATGGCGGGCGCGCAGTCTGAAAACCTGGCCTCAAAAACAGCGGAAATGTACACGGCGGCCGGGGCGGCGGACACCGCCTTCCGGCGCCAGACCAAGAGCCTGGAATACACCTGGCAGACCATCAAGAACCTGGGCTCAAATATGTTGACCAAAGCGGGCACGGAAATCCTGCCCTATGCCCAGGAGGGGCTTACTTACCTAGCGGAGAATGTCCTCCCGGGCATCTCTGAAAAACTCGAGGAGATCATCCCTCAGCTGGCGGAGGGAGCCAAATGGGCGATGGAGCACCGGGGCCTCATCCTGGCCATCGCCGCCGGCGTGCTGACGGCCGTGGGGGCCTATAAGGCTTATAAGCTAGCTCTCGCAGGCTACAACGCCGCCATGGGCATTTACAAGGTCGTGACGGCGGCCAGCGCAACGGGCACCTTTACCCTGGCCGGGGCCATGACCGCCCTGAATATCCCGGTCCTGGCCGCCTGCGCGGGCATCGGACTGCTGGTGGCGGGCGGTATCCTGCTCTATAAAAACTGGGATACCGTGAAGGCCAAGGCCGGGGAGCTGGGGGCGGCGGTCTCCGCCATATGGGCCAACATCGACGCGGCAGTCCAGAACGCCATTGCCGCCGTCTCCGCGCGGTTCCCGATTCTGGGCGCGGTCATGGAGGGCTGGTGGAAGAGTGTGGGGGACGCCTGGGCCAATATCCAGGCGGTCTTCTCCAACATCGTCAGCTTTATTGACAACGTATTTGCTGGGAACTGGTCCGCAGCCCTGGAGAATCTGGTCAACATCTTCGGCAACCTCTTCGGCGGCCTGGTGAATATGGCGAAGGCGCCCATCAACGGTGTGGTCTCCGCAATCAACTCCGTGCTGGGCCGCATCAACAATATTTCCGTGACCATCCCCGAGTGGGTGCCCGGCATGGGTGGGAAAACGCTTGGCTTCAACCTCCCCACCATCCCCATGCTGGCGGCAGGCGGCATCGTCACCGGCCCCACGATCTTGGAGGCAGGCGAGGGCGGCGAGCCGGAGGCCATCCTGCCCCTTTCCAAGCTGGCGGCCCTGCTGGAGGGGCTTCCCGGCAATGCCCCGGCGGGGGGCGCGGGGCCATTCCCGGCCCCGGACTACGATGGAGGCTCCAACAGCGGAAGTCCCTTCCCTGGCGGCGGAGACCGGGTTACTCTGGTGTTCAACTTCTATGGGAACGCGGGAAAGGCGGAGGCCCAGGAGGCCGCCCGCATGGGTTTCCAGGAGTTCAAAAAGCTCTACCGCCAGCTCCAGGATGAGGAGCGGCGGAAGAGCTTCCAGAGGGCATAAAAAGCCGCCCCGCGTGGGGCGGCGGAAGGATTCAGCGGGAGGACTGGTAGAGCTGCGTAAGCCCGTCGGTCAAGACCTTGGAGAAGTTGACGTGCTGCGACTCGGCAAAGGTGTTCAGCCAGGCGGGGATCGTGCAGTTCTTCCGCACGGCGGCGCTGCCGTACTTTTCCGCATAGGCGTCCATGTCCAAGGAGAGGAGGCTGACAAAGCCTCCCTCCTCCGGGTGGATATCGCTCATGGCGCTGGCGACGGGGGCGGAACGGCCGTCCTCCAGCTCATCCAGCACCCAGCCGGCAGCGGCGTCCTCGCCCATAAAAATGGCCTCGGCCAAAGTGGGTCCCTCCGTCACACAGCCGGGCAGGTCGGGAACCTCGACCGTATAGCCCTTTCCGTCTTCCCAGGGGGAAAAAATCGCCGGATACACAAGTTTCATAGATATTGCTTCCTCCTTCTTTATGCGATACCGGGGCGGGGCTTATTTCAGCCCCGCCTGCTTCCGAATGGTGTCCAGGGTCTTGGGGTGCAGGTCCCCTTTATGTTGTGGGATCGTGACCTTACCGGGCTTGGAGGGATGCTTGAAGTGTTTGTGGCTGCCGGTGGTCTTCACGTGATACCAGCCGTCCGCCCGGAGCTCCCGCTCGATTTCCAATGCTGTCATTCTCTCCCCTCCTCATAATCCTATTATACGCATAATGCGTATAAATGTCAAGAGTTTTTTCAGCTTTCCCACTATCTTTTTTGGAGGACCGCCATGGAAACGACCTACACCACCCGCCAGGGGGACGCCTGGGACGCCATCGCCTACCGTGTTTACGGAGCGGAGAGATATGCGGGCTTCCTCATGGAACACAATCTCCGCCACCTGGACACTTTCTCCTTCGGCCCTGGCGTGGTTCTTCAAACCCCGGAGCTCCCGGCGGACGACAAGCTGGCAAACCTGCCTATTTGGAGGAGCTGAAGCGTATGAAGACCAGAAGGGCAAATGTGGACATTACCTGGAACGGCGCAGCGGTAACGACGAAGCTGCTGGGACGGGGATCGGAGATTTCTTACACGGACCCCGCCTCCGGCGAGGCGGACAGCCTGGACCTATCTCTCCACGACAGGGACGGCCTTTGGGCAAGAGCCTGGCTCCCGGCGGAGGGAGATACCCTGGAGGCGGTTATCCGAGTGACGGACTGGGACCGGGAGGGAGATCACCGCTCCCTCCCCTGCGGATCCTTCACCCTGGACGATTTC
>CAJUOD010000058.1 GCA_910587875.1 uncultured Oscillibacter sp.
CGACCACCGAGATCTACACTCTTTCCCTACACGACGCTCTTCCGATCTGCCCAGGGGCAGGCAGGTAAACTGGGCAATCTGGTTTCCGAACCAGTAGTAAAAGGGCAGGCTGAACACCGCGAAGGCCGGGGGAATTATGACAGCCGCTGCTGCCGACAGTCCCAGCGCCTCCGGCAAAAACTTCCAGTACCTGGCGAAGGCCAACAGATTCGCTGCCACGGCCCCCGCCACGCTGACCGGCACCGTCAGCAGTACGGCGGCGTACTTCCCCGCCATCACCTTCCCCACGCCTACCGGCATCGTTCGCTCATAGCTCCTCCAACCTGTCTTTTCCTCCTTCTCCAGGGCCGAGAGGTGCAGAAGCCCCAGCATCATATCCAGGGCGAAAGAGAACAGCATCCCGCCATACACGCCGCCCTTGTACACCAGCAGGACCAGAAACCCTCCCGTCACCGCCAGAACCCACTTGTCGATGATCCCCTTGAAAAACAGGCACAGGTCCTTATAGATCATTCCTCGCATGACGCTTCCCCCTTGATGTAAAACAGCATGATGTCCTCCAGGGACGCGGCGTCCGCCACGGCCTTGGGATACTTCCGCCCGGCGGCGGCCCGGTCCCGGACCAGGTACTCCGCGCTGACTCCCGTCTCCCGGCGGACGATGTAGTCCCCCCGCTCCACCTCCGTGCCCTTGGGACAGCGCAAGATGCCGTACCGGTCCAGGAGGACGTCCTTCTCCTCCTCGAAGACGATCTGCCCCTGGTGGATCAGGACTACATAGTCGGCAATCTTCTGGATATCCGAGGTGATGTGGGAGGAGAAGAAGACGGAATGCTCCTCATCCTGAATGAAGTCCAGGAGCAGATCCAGAATCTCATCCCGGGCCACCGGGTCCAGGCCCGCCGTGGCCTCGTCCAGAATCAGCAGCTTCGGCTTATGAGCCAGGGCGGCGGAGATGGCCAGCTTCATTTTCATCCCCTTGGAGAGGGTCTTGACCCGCTTTTTCTCCGGCAGGCCGAAGCGCTTCAAATAGCCCCGGTACGCCTCCACGTCCCAGACGGGATAGACCCCGGAGAGGACCCGCTCCACGTCCAGGGGCGTGAAGACCTCCGGGAAGTTGCAGGCGTCGAAGACCACGCCCACGTCCGTCCGGGCGGCGGGGTCCGCCGGATCCCGGCCCAGGAGCTCCACGGTCCCGCCGTCCCGCTTCAGCTCGTTCAAAATCAGGCGGATGGTGGTGCTCTTCCCCGCCCCATTTTCACCGATGAAGCCCACGATGCGGCCCGCCGGCACCTGGAAGGACACGCGGTCCAGGGTGAAGTCCGGGAAGCGCTTGGTGAGGTCCCGGACCAGAATGCTGTTTTCCATGGTCAATCTCCTTCTTCGTAGAATAGGGCCAGGATGCCCGTCAGCTTCTCCAATGGGATGCCGTTGGACCGGCCCAGCTCCGCCGCCCGCTGGAGGAGGCCCTCCGCCTCCCGGAGGCGCTCCTCCCGGATGAACTCCCGGTTCTGGGCGGCCACAAAGCTGCCCTTGCCGGACACGGTCTCGATGAAGCCGTCCCTTGTCAGGTCCTCGTAAGCCCGCTGGACCGTGATGACGCTGAGGTGGAGCTCCTTGGCCAGTGCCCGCATGGAGGGCAGCGCCTCCCCGGCGGTCAGGGTCCCGTCCATGATCTGGGCCTTGACCTGCTGGCAGATCTGCTCATAAATCGGTTTCCCGCTGCTGTTGCTGATGAGGATGTCTATAAAACCGCCCCCTTGTATTGTTTGTACCGTGTGTACTGGTTCGTTAAGTACACTATAGACGCTTGTAGGCCGTTTGTCAAGGGGGAAGATGAAAAAAAGAGAGGGGAGACAAGCTCCTCTCTCTTGATCCAACAGAACTTACTTCGAGACGACGGACTTCACGACCTTGATCTCCCGGCCGTTGTAAGTACCGCACTCCTGGCACATTCTGTGGGGCAGGTGCATCGCACCGCATTTCGGGCACACGACCAGATTGGGGGCCGCCAGCTTCCAGGTGGAGCTGCGCCGTTTGTCCCTTCTCGCTTTGGATACTTTACCCTTGGGTACTGCCATTGTGACACCTCCTACTCATACAAAAGGCGCGGAGCGCTTCTCGTTATTTCTTATCCAAAAGGCTTGCCAGGGCCGCCAGCCGGGGGTCCGGCTCCCTCTTACAGGAGCAGGGGCCGAGATTCAAATCGGCGCCGCACCGGGGGCACAGTCCTTTGCAATCTTCCGAACACAAAATTTTGCTGTCCATGCCGAGGATGAAGGCCGTCCGGGCCAGGTCGCCCGCGTCTACCTTTCCGTCCTCCAGCAGGACGATCTCGTCGCTCTCCTCGTTCTGGAGCTCCTCCGCCAGCATGCAGCCGTAAGGGATCTCCTTCTCCAGGGGGAACGCCTTCCCGCAGCGGTCACAGACCGCGTCCAGCGTGGTCCGGGCCGTCAGGTCCAGCTCCAGCAGGTCCGCCGTGTTGCGGACCTCCCCCTCCACCGCCACCGGGCGGGAAACGGGCCGACCTCCGTCGAACTCCAGGTCGGACAGGTCCAGCTCGAACTGAAAATCGAGCCGCTTGCCGGGAGTGTGGAGGATGGGTCTTACATCAATTACCATAAGCTACCTCGCAACGATACCTTACGTATTATAAAGGATGGTCCCGCCAATGTCAAACAATTTTTTCGTTTTTTATCCTCTTTTTTATTCGGGCGGATTCTATAATGGTTCTTGACAGTCGGACAACGGTCGGTTGTCCGGCTGATTTTTTATAAAAAGCAGGGGCAGGACCCCAGAAAGGAAGTGCTTGGAATGAGCAAAGAAAATGAGAAGTCTAATGAAATGACCCTAGAGCCCGCCGCTGAAACCAGCGGCAAGGAGTTCCTTGTTGACCCGAGCTACACCGGCTATGTCTTCGTAGGCTATGCCATGGGCCGCTTCGAGGTAGATTCTCCTGATGGAGAAGGGAAGGAAAAGCGGCCCTACTACAACATGTACGTAGTCACCCCGGTGAGCAGCTTCACCTCCGACGACTACCGGGCCTACGGCATGAAAGCGGAGAAAAAGAAGTGCGTCAGCGCCGAGGTCTGGAAGGACCTAAAAATCGGCTGCCGTGTGCGCCTGTTCTTCGACGACAAGAAAAACGTCGTCATGGCCGCCCTGGACGAGTGAGGTGGCCCTATGTGTGAGTTGGGCTATTGTCCGTATGCGGATAACTTAGAGCTTACATGTGATGATTGTCCGCACTATATCGAAGTGGACGAGTAAGTCGGTCCATTTGGTAATACCTGGAATGTCGTGATGATATGCCGTGTTGCCGTGAACTGAAAAGATCAAAGGGAATCCGGGAGGCCCGCTAGGGCCGCCCGGACCCCCGGAAGTAATCACGGGGGTACTCATGACAAATAGAAGGGTGGATTACCAATGAAGTGCCAAGTGTCTATCGACTGGCTGACGTTCTCGGTGAAGAAGGAAGACCCCAACGAGGTTATCAAGGAGTACCTGGGTCTGGACCCTGTTCTGTTTCAGGACGTGGGCTACAGCCTCCTGGGCTACAACAAGGTTCTCCGGTTCTCGGACATCTGCGTCTGCTACGACCCCCGGCAGAACGACTTCTTCAAGAACATGGGCGTATGTGTCAGCATGTCCGGCAACGGCTGCCGGGCCTTTGAGACCATGTCCAAGCTGGGAAAGGACAAGCGTGGAGGGGAAAGCGTGGCTTTCCCGGCCCTCTTCCAGCTCCTCACGGCGGACGAGTCCGCCAACATCTCCCGCCTGGACATCGCTTGCGACGACCGGGAGGGCTATCTGGATATGGAGCAGATCATAAAGAAAACCCGTGCCCTGGAAATCAACAGCCGTTTGAGATGGAAGGATATCCATGAGTCCATCAACGGCGAGTCAAAAGCCGGGTCCACGGTTTACATAGGCGCTCCCTCCTCCGACTTCCGTGTCCGGATCTACGACAAGGCCCTGGAACAGGGCGTAGACGGCCACTGGATACGTGTGGAGCTCGTCATGAGGAAGGACAACGCCAACGCCTTTGTAGAGGCTATGACCTCCTCGGAGAACGTGGGGAAGCTGGCGGCCCAGGTGATGAACGACAAATTCAGCTTCATCGAACGGGACGACAGCAACATCACCCGTTGCTCCGTCTGCGGCTGGTGGCGGAAGTTCGTGGACGAAATCGAGGAGGTCCACCTGGTGGCCCGCTGCGTCGTCCAGCACAGTGTGGAGCGGATCAGCAATTGGGTGGAGGCCCAGGTAGGCCCCTCCCTGGCTATCCTGATTCAGACGCTGGGCCCCCGGCATATCGTGGAGATCGCCATGGACTCCCTGAAACGTCTTACGGAGAAACAGGAGTTTCTCATATCAGATTACAACTCCTTCCGAACGGCGGCATTGTAACACAATCTGACGTCGCGGCATCGAGGTCCTGGAGGAAATTTGTGTTACAAATGAAAGTGCGTTTCCAAGGCCCCAGCGGAAAAGGTCCGGCACGCTGTCACGTACCGGGCCGGGTGAAAGGGGTTTACCGTCTGATAGCTCTGTCGCCAAAGCCTAAAGCGATTGCTACCGCAATTAGTAAGAAGGCTTCACCGACAAATGGAACAGTGAGCTTGTCGATTAGGTTTCCGGCCAACTCGGTTAAGTATTCAATTGTTTCAAACATGATGGTTCTCCTGTTAGGTAATTTATTTGTCTGGACAACTGATATTTTACCAAAAGAAGGACGTTTCGTCTAATGAACAATCCATGAATCCGCCGGGGCCTTGCAAGCGCATTTTCAATACATCGCGGGATAGAGAAGTGGTTTAACTCACCAGGTTCTCACCCTGGAGAACGCCGGTTCAAATCCGGCTCCCGCAACCATGATTTTTAGGAAAGGAGGGAGCGTCGAGGCTACTACCGCTGTCACTGGCATGGCCGCCATTATGGCCGCGATGGATACGGTGATCCAGCTGATGAGCAAGTGCTGGGACCTGATGACCAGCAATCCCCTGCTTGCGCTGTGCTGCGCCGCCGGGCTTCTGCCCATCGGCATCAGCATCTTCACCGCCCTGCGCAACGCCGCCCGAGGCTGACCGGGCAAGGGGCGGGGCTCGGCCCCGCCCCACTTCTAAGGAGGTTTACTATGCTTGGCATTGTCCGGCTTTTCGATTCGACCCTCCGGGCGGTCTTGGACGTCCCGGAGCTGGCCCTGTTCCTGGGCGTGGCCCTGTTGCTGATTATCGTTGGTATCTTCTCCTGGATTGTGCGCCGGGGGAAAAGGATGTGATTTTATGACAGAGCTCATTGGATACGTCATTGAACGTGCAGCGTCCGATCCTGATTTTCTATTCCGGCTGCTGCTGGTCTGCCTTGTGTTTCACATGCTGACGATTATCGTCTTCTTTCACCAGAATCGTTAAGGAGGCTCTATGTACTACTACGTCTATGACGCTACTGGAAAGCTCCGCTTTCAAAGCGATAACTGGCCCATGGCCCGCTCCGCTCTGGATCTGGTGATTTCCGAAACCTCTGCCCCTGATTTCCTCGAGGAATGCCCCCGCCTTGAAATCTGGCCGAACCACGAACGCATTGCAAGGAAAATGAATGTAGAGGGGGCCGAGGCATGACCGCTCTCCATAGCTTTCTTCTCAGCTTGTCTCCCTTTGAGCTTGTTCTGTTCTTTCTGCTTGAGCTCGGCCTTCTCTGCGTGACTGTGCTCGGGCTTCTTTTGGCTATAGTCTATTATCGTTGGACGCTTCGGGAGGAGGATGAAGAAGAATGACCGCCTTGTTCGTCTTCGCCCTGCCCTTCGCGGTCTTCGGCATCGCCTACGGCTCCTACTGCCTGGGCCGTTCCCTGGCCCAGCTGGCCCCCGCCCTCTGGTTCTGGATCCGCCGAAAGAAGAAGGGCCGCTAATAGCGGCCCGTGAAAGGAGATTTTGCGATGTTTGATATGTTCATCAATCTGGTTTCCGACGACGCTTTGGCCGACGCAATTATTTCTTTGGCGGAAAATTTCCAGTGTGCGCCTATAGAGATGCTGAGCGTTGGATGTCTCTTTCTTTGTGTTTCTGGTCTCGTCGCCGGTCTGCTTGTGATTTCCGTTCTGGATCGTCTCTTTGATAAGGCATTTTTTCTCCTGGAAAAGCTCGCTCCGGTATTGGTGAGGTTCATTATCTCGACGCTGACGGCCTTTTACCTGTTGCTCCGCCAGCTCCTTCACCGCCCCCGCAAGCCCCGCCCCTAGCGGTCCTCCTCCCGGTGCTCATCCTGGATAAGATGTAACAGGATTTCATTTGACTTCCGCACCATCTCGACCTCTTTTTCCATGGCCGCTTGCTTTTTTATGTCAACGAGTAAACTTCGTATAGTCATGTATAGGGATATACAAGCAGCTATTAAGCCGAGAGGCCAAATGAAAATAAAACAGATTAGTGTGATAATCCATGCTCTGACAATTGGATTTTTCATATTCCCTCCCGTCATTTGATAGATTCAAGCTCTTTCCTAAATTTTTGGGAGGCGGCCTTTATTTTCTTGAGTTGCTTTTCTTCTTCCCGGCTGATTTTCCCATCATCTTTCATTGCTGCCATTTCACAAGCTTGTTCAAAGGTTTTCGTTATGGTGGTAATGTTCAGAATCTGCGCTTTTATGTAGCTGTTCATTGCATTCCCTCCTTTTGGAAAGAGCTTATCACATTTAGTAGGGTGGTGTCAATTCTTGAAAAAAAGTGTATTACGGTTTTGCGCTGGCTTATTGGCTGTGATTTTGCTTTCTGTGACGGTTGTTCCTTGTTATGCAGTGACTGATGAATATACTTCAACGGGGACTTTTTGGTCGAGTTTGAAAAACAAATGGTTTCTTGGACCTGGCACCAAATTTTTAATCGGACAGCTTGCCGATAGCGCATGTTCTGAATCTCCCGATTCAAGGCATCACGGCTCTTTGAAAACTTACGCTCAAAATTCTGATGGTTCGTATACTGCCATATGCAGTTACTGCTCGGCAGAGTTTCTGGTATATGATGCGGACCTCTCCGCCGCTTATGACGACTACGTAACCACCCTCCCGGCCCAAGGCTACGATTCTAGTGGCAAACTCCGTTATTCGCCTAAGCCATCATCCATGCAGCTTGTATGTGGCTCACATAGTCCTAGATGTAAGCTTGGTTGTGCGCATTATAATGGCGGATCAAGTTCTTCTTGCTCCGGCATTTCTTATAGTTTTGATTGTGGTTCAAATTCTGTGCGTATTTTTCCGGGTACTGGAAAAACGGACTTTAAAGCTGGATATGTCATTTTTAACTATGCTGGTATAGCTCCAGTTGATGGTTATTATAAGCGGGTGGCTTCGCCTGTTGCTTCTGGTTATTGGACTAAAGGCGGCAATAATTCTTTTACCGATATTCATCCGGTTGATTCCCCTGTTTTCTATACTGCAGGCACTTCTTTTTCATATTCTAGAGATGCATATTCTGCTGATGGCAAATGGTATGTTACATACATGTTTGTTCAGGGTATAGCTCCTATTTATGAAATAACCCCCGCCGCTTCCTTCTCCGGTGACACCTACTCCACCACCACCCGCCCGACCTCCATCACAGGCGGCAATTATGGCATAGTAGGAGACAACAACCAAATGACCAAAGTGGAAGACAATTCCACCATAGTCAACGAGACGAACAACACCTACTACAATCCCGCAACCGGCGTCACCGTCCCCATCACAAACTGGTCCTATGACTACTCGGACCGCTCCTACAAAGTGGACTATACCACCTCCAACACCACTGGAGACACGGTGACCAATACCTCAACCATCACCTATGGAGACGAATACATTACCATCCAGGAAATAGACAACTCCCAGGGAGACACCATCACCAACAACTACACCATCTACTACCTGATCGACGGCTCCGGTTCTCAAACCCCCGTAGATCCTCCCGCCCCCTGTGAGCACACCTGGACGGAAACCAGCACCACCCCCGCGACCTGCACCATGCCCGGCTCCAAGTTCTCCACCTGCTCCAAATGCCAGCAGACGAAAAAGGAGGCCGTCCCGGCCCTGGGCCATGACTGGCAGGTCAAGCAGACCGTCACCACGGAGTACGATGACACGGGCCAGCTTGTCCAGCAGGGTTACACCATCTTCGAGTGCTCCCGCTGCCATGAACAGTACAAGTCCACCGACGGCACGGCTCCCCCTGGCGGCGGCTCCGGCACGGACCCGGGCGATGAGGGTGAAACCATCTGGGACAAGCTGGGCAAGCTCATCGGCGCTGTAGGCAGCGGCATCCTCGGCCTCATCGACGCCGCCCTGGGAAAGCTCCTGGACGCGCTCATAGCCTTGGTTGAGGGCATGATGGAGCGGCTGAAGACGGTAGTCGAGGCGATCCTCTCCATCTTCGACGAGCTCCCGCAGATCTTCGGCGGTTTTCTGGCTTTCCTGACGGCCCTGTTCCCCTTCCTCCCCCCGGAGCTCATGACCATCCTGACCTTCGGTATCCTGGCCGTGGTCTTCATCGGCATCATAAAGGCGGTGAGAAGATAATGGAGGATTTCGCGGCCCTCATGTCCTGGACCATGCGCATTTTCGACCTGCCCATTACGCTGTACGGCTTTACGTTCTCTCTCTGGCAGGTCTTTGCTTTCAGCGCCGTTACGGTAATCGTCGGCAAATTTTTAGCGGAGGTATTTCTTGGTGACTGAAGAAGAGATCATCGTTGTCGAACCGGACCCTGTTCCCGAACCCGCCCCTGAACCCGAACCGGAGCCCGCCCCGCCTCCCGAGCCAGAACCAACCCCCGCTCCGCTCCCCGAACCGGAGCCGGAGGCCCCTGCCGCCCCGGTGGAGGTTATCACCATTGAGGACCTCCTGGACCGCATCACCGGCGAAGGCCAGGGCGAAGAAGAGGCCGGAGACGATGAGGAGGAGGCCCCGCCCCAGGAAGGAGAAGGAACGCCTCTGCCCGGCGGTGACGTCCTGCCCGCCGAGGGGACCCTGGAAGGGCCCATAGAGATCATCGGTATGGAGGAGCTCCTGAAACGCCTGGAGACCATCCAGGGCGTAGAGGACCATCCCATGATGGAAACCCCCTTTGAAGACTACACCGTCACGGAGGGGCTGCTCCTGCTCCTCCTGCTGGCCGTTTTCGTGTCCGCCTGCGCCAAGCTCTTGAAAGGAGGCTTTGCATGGCTTCGGTAGTCGCTGAATTTTTCGGCATCATGGGGCTAAGCTCCTATGCTCCCCAAACCCTGGGGGAGCTCATCCCGTATCTCCTTACGGTCTTCGTCGGCGTGGCCCTGGTCTCCGGCGTCTTCCGGGTTATCGGCCGCCTCGTGGAGCTGCTGATGGATTTCCGGCGCTGGTAAGGAGGAACGCTATGATCTTTGTTGTCCCCGTGGTCCTTCTGGTGGTCCTGGCGATCTTCCCCACCATCCGCTGTGCTTTGTTCCATCCCTTCCTTATGGCCTGGAACAGCGGCAAAGACGTCTGGTTCTATTTCCGGCATAAGGAGTATAACCGCTGCGCCTCCGGTGAGCTCGTGGCCTTCTGCGGCCTGTTCGGTAAAGGGAAAACCCTTTCCGCCGTTCATAAGGTTGTCAGCGCCTACCGGGTCTATGACGGCAAGCTTGTCTGGTGCCCCCGGAGAAAGAAAATGGTTACCCAGCGTATCAAGGCCATTTCCAACGTCTCTTTGAGCATCCCCTACGAGGAGTTCGTCAGCCTGGAGCAGGTGGTCCTGGACGCCGAACGGAAAGCGGAGTATGACGACGCCAACGATACCCTGACCGTGACGCTGGTCCTGGGAGACGAGTTCAGCGTGCAGATGAACAGCCGGAACTTCAAGACCAACATCGATCCGCTGTTCTTGAATACCATCCTGACCTGCCGCCATTACTACATAAGCCTGTACTACACTGCCCAGCGTTTCGGCCATGTCGACGCTCTGCTCCGTCAGGTGACAAGCTGCGTGATAGAATGTGATAAGCTCTGGCGGTTCCAGCGCCTCTCCACCTTCGACGCCTGGGAGATGGAGAACGCCACGAATCCAAGGCTTCTGACGCCGCTGAATAAGAAATGCTGGTTTGTCCGGGACCGGGATTACAACGCTTATGATACCCTGGCCTGTGTCGGCAATCTGAAGCACGCTATGAAGGCCGGAGACATGATGAGTGAGGAGGAAATTCTGAAGCTCCAGCAGAACACCCAAGAGCCCAATATGGAGGGCATTCTGAAACCCTCCAAACGGTGGAGGAGAATGAAGCGCAAGGAGAATAAGAAGTGATTCAGAGGGGGCCCCGCCGCACGGCTTTAGCCGCGCGGGGCCCCCTTCCCATTTATACTACGCCGCTTCCGCCGGCGTTTTCCATCCGAGAATCTTCCTCGGGTAGTGGTTCATCCAGCGTTCCACCGCCTTGATCTTCCGCTGACTGACCTTCGAGAAGTCCGTCCCCTTGGGAAACCATCGCCGTATCATCCGGTTATGAACCTCGTTGGTCCCTTTCTCCCAGGCGGCGTAGGAATGGCAGTAAAAGACGGTAAACCTCTCGCCGCCCCGCACGGACTTGATGAGCTTCTCATGCTCCAGGAACTCCGGCCCATTGTCTGTGGTGATGGTCTTGAACCGCTGGCAGAAATCCGGCGTGGTCCGCTCCAGCTTATCAAAGACCGCCCGGACGGAGGCGGCCCTCTTGTCCGGCAGCTTGAAGATCATCTCCTGCCGGGTCCGCCGTTCGGTGAGCGTCAGCAGCACGGCCCCGCTCCCTTCCTGGGGCCCGACGACCAGGTCCATTTCCCAATGCCCATAGTCCGCCCGGTCCCGGATGCTGGCGGGCCTGTCCACGATGGAGGGCAAGCTAGGATGGGCGACCCTGGATTTTTCCGCCTTCCTCGGCTTCCGCTTCGGCTTCTCCAGAAGGTCCTTGTTGGTGAGCTCCAGGAAAAGCCCGGAATCTATGTAGTTATACAAGGTCTGAACGCAGATGGAGGTTTTGAAGCCCTCCCGCCGGGCCAGTTCCAAGGCCACAGCAGGGGAGCACTTTTCCCGGAGTATCTTGTCCTCCAGGAAAGCGGCGAGGGCCCGGTCCTTTCCGATTTTGAGGCCTCGGCCCTTGTTCTGGCGGTTCCGGTCCTGGACAGCCTGGCCCTTCTCCGCCGAGTATCGCCACTCATCCCAATAGATGCGGGTATGGAGATACCGCCCCCGTTTGATCTCGTTATAGATGGTCTGCCGGGAGAACCCCAGCTCCCGGGCAATCTGGGAGATAGGGACCTTATACCGGAGCTTCTCCTCCAGCCGAATCCGCTGCTCCCAGCTCATGATTTTCTGCCCTTTCGTCATAGCCCCGCATACCTCCATGCGTCAAAGTTTCTGACCTTGAACAGTCCGCCGCCCACGACCGAAGCCGTGGGCGGTCCTATTGTAACACACCGGCGTAAGCTGTGCCCGGAGGCCTTCAGCAAGATTGTGTTACAGTTTTACTTTCTTTCTGGCCGATGACTTACTTTAATCGTACTCGTCTCCGCTCTCGAAGCGGTACATCTCCTTTAATGCCTCCAGTTTGGGGCGCAGGTGGGCGGTGGATCTGCATACAATGTCGTCTTTTTGCTCCTGCGGGAGCCCCTCACAGCGGTCCTCCCATGCTTTGATTTCGTCCTGGATGCTACGGATTGCTCGAGAATAAATCTCGGAATGGGTAATAATCGGTTCCGGCTGCTTTCTTGCCATGTCTGTTATCCTTTCTCGCCTGTCATCATCAGCGCCGGGGGGCGATTCCCGGCGGACACCCAAGAGGGCGTTTCGGCTGGTAGTCAGTCAGCGTCTGTCGGGCCCCCGGCCCCAGCTTCCGACATTTGCCGCACTGTAACACAAAAGCATGAGCTGCGCCTGGAGGCCTTCAGCAAAATTGTGTTACAGATACATCAAATCCTCTTCCGCTGCTTTGACAACCGTCTCTGCGCGCTTCATAACGCCGTCGAGGCTCTGCCGGAGGTATTTAATATCCCGCTCCATCTGCCGGAGCTTCTGAATAGCGTCCTCCAGGTCATACAGCTGCTTTCGCTTCAAGCTGATCTGCTCCTGGAGCCGCTTCAGCTCCTCCTCCTTCTGCGGCAGCTCCCAGACGCACCGGGTGATAAGGTTCTCGAATTTCTCATTGAAGCTCTTCCCAACCTGCCGGTTAATGAGCTCCGCCAGGTCATCGGAAAAGCGGATGCTCCGAATGTTCGGTTTACTTGCCACGCCTCACGCCTCCTCCACAAACACGATCTTCCACCCCTCCGGCACCTTCGCCCAGGCGTGCGGTCCCCGCCCGGAGCTGTCCTCCTGCAAGCTGTCCAGCAGAAACCCGCCCTCCGGTACTCGGCTCACCCGCCCGCACACCGCCCAGTAAACCTCCTCCTGGCTCCGAAACGTCACCTTGACCATGCTCCCACCTCCTTCGCTTTCTCGTAGGTGTAGCAGGTGTACGCCGTCCCGTCGTCCTTGTGCCCTGGGCACTCCTTCCCGTAGTGCTGGCACATTGTGCAAAGGTCCCATAGCTTCTTTTCCATGTTTTGCTCCTTCCTCCGGGAACTGCCCGGTCCCAAGATAAAAAAGTGTCGGCCTGCCGAAAGCGGCGTCGTCGCTTTCGGTTGCCCACCGTGTGCATAATCACTGTTGGCTGTCAAGGGTTGGAGCAAAGCAGGGGGGTAAGGAAAGCTCCAGGCATACAGAAGCGGAAAGCAAAAAAATTTTCCGGGCTCTTCGCAACCCGGAAAACTTTTTTGCGGCCCTTGACAGCCAACTGTTATTATGCGACCGCCCCGGCAAGGCCGGGGCTCCTTATTCCCCCCGTCCCCGCCGCGCGGCTTCAAAGCGTTCCCCGTCCCGGCCCCGTCGGGACACCTTCCTCCTCTCCTGCGCCGTCACTCCGCCGCGCGTCCCTTCGGGCCGCTGGCGCCTCCCAGGGGCTGCCAAAAAAACTCTTGACATCCACCCTCTTTTTTATTCGTCGTCCTCTCCGCCCCCAAAGGGCAGGGCGATCCCCAGGAAGGTGGGCCGGAAGCCCTTGCGGATTTTTTCCAGAGACGCGGCCTTATACGCCTCCTTGGGCCACCGGGCGGCCCAGCCCTCCCGGAGCTTCTCCTCCAGCGGGGCACAGACCGGATCCTCCATCAGCACGGGGCCCAGGTAGCAGACGATCACCTGCTTGTCGTTCATCATCGCCAGGGAGCGGTTCCAGGGCTTCTGCCGCTTCCAGCCCTCCGCCAGGCCGTCCAGCAGCACCTCCGCCAGGGCCTCAATGCCCTCCTCCCCGTCCGCCAGGGCCGCCTCCCGGAAGAGGGGGGCGTATTTCGCCCGGTACTCCTGATAGGCCCTGTCATACTCCTTCCCGGTGAACCGGTCCAGCCAGGGCTTCCCGTCCTGGATGGCGGCCAGCAGGGCTTCCACGTTCACTTCGCTCATGTTCCACACTCTTTTCCTTTACAATTCCCCGCGAAACGGGTATGATGAAAAAAACGCCCTCAGGAGGTCCGCCATGCGGGAGCTCACCATCGGAAAAAACGACGCCGGACAGCGGCTGGACCGCTTCGTCGCCAAGAATCTGCCCCTCCTCCCCCCCGCCCTGCTGCAAAAATACATCCGCCTCAAGCGGGTGAAGGTCAACGGGAAGGGCTCCAAGCGGGACGCCCGCCTCCAGGCGGGGGACATCCTTCAATTATATATCAACGATGAGTTCTTTGACAAGCCCAAAGAGGAAAATCTCTTCCTCTCCATCTTCCAGCCCCGGCTGAACATCGTCTACGAGGATGAAAACCTCCTCCTGGTGGACAAGCGGCCCGGCCTGGTGGTCCACGCCGACGAGACGGAAAAGGTCAACACCCTCATCAACCACATCCAGGCCTACTTATACCAAAAGCGGGAGTGGAGCCCCCGGGACGAGCACGCCTTCGCCCCTGCTCTGTGCAACCGCATCGACCGGAACACGGGAGGCGTCGTCATCGCGGCGAAAAACGCGGAGACGTTGCGAATCATCAACGAGAAAATCCGGGCCCACGAGCTGGAGAAGTCCTACCTCTGCGTCACCGCGGGCCGTCCCCGCCCGGCGGAGGGGAAAATCGAGGGCTTCCTCTTAAAGGACGAGGCCAAAAAACAGGTGGCCTTTTACCGCCGCCCCGTCCCCGGGGGAAAGTCCGCCGCCACGCTGTACCGGACCTTGGAGACCCGGGGGGAGCTGTCCCTGGTGGAGTGCCGGCTGCTGACCGGGCGGACCCATCAGATTCGCGTCTCCATGGCGGAGATCGGCTGTCCCCTGCTGGGGGACGGGAAGTATGGGAACGGGGCTGTGAACCGGAAGTATCACGAGACCCGGCAGGCGCTGTACGCCTATAAGCTGGGGTTCGCCTTCCCCACGGACGCGGGGATATTGAACTACCTCCGGGGCCGGGAGTTCACGGTGGAGGATGTGCCCTTCAAAGAGAAGTATTTCCCTCAGGATTGAAAAGCCCGCCCTCGATGGGCGGACTTTCTTCACTCAATTCCCAGGGCGGACAGGGCGTCCCGGGTCTCCCGCCAGGTCTCCAACAGGGCGGCGTGGCGGGCCTCTCCGGCTTCTGTCAGGCGGTAGTACTTCCGGGCGGGACCGCCGGAGGTCTCCCCTTGATACCGCTCCGTGGCCCCCTCCCGGCAGAGGCCGCGGAGGATGGCGTAAATGGCGCTCTCCTGAATGTCGGGGAAGACGGCGTGGAGGCGGCGGAGAAGCTCGTAGCCGTACTGGTCCCCCTGGGTCATCAAGGAAAGCAGACAGAGCTCCAGGAGGTCCTTTTTCAGCATAGGGATACCCCCGTTCCAAGGAGGCCCAGGAGGGTAATGGCGATGTACCGTATCGCATAGATCCTCCACCAGCCGGGGGTAAATCCATCAAAGTTCATACTGCTCAGAAGCAGGTAGAATGAGATCGTCAGGATGGTCCCGCTCAGGCCCAGGACATAAACCGCACGCCAGCGGCGGTCACTCAGCCGGGCCTTTACCAGCCCGAAAAGGCTTGCCGCCCCCATCAAGAAAAACACCAGGGTTAAGGCCCCATTCAGGGCGAGGGGCGCGATGACGCTTTCCGCCACCAGGTTCAGCCGCTCCCAGGATTCTCCCAGCACAAGTCCCGCCAAAAGCCACACCCAGGCCATCCCCAGCAGAATTAAAGCCAGCAGTATCACGATGCCCCTGGGCAAACGGCCCTCCCGCGTCCCATTCCGCTGGAACCACAGGAGGGACAGGCCGATTCCCCCGCAGAGCGCGAGGGCGCACACCTGCCTAATGATCGGGCCCCAGTATACATCGTCGCGGGTCATGACTATCGGAACTAGCACGCAAGCCGTTAAAACGGCCAAGACCTTCAGCCACCGTCGGTAGGCCTTGGGCTGGGCCAGCCGCCGGGCGGTCTCCCGGGGGCTCCCCACCTCCCGCCGGAGCTCTTCTTCCGTCCGCCCCGCCACGATCTCCCGGTAGTCCTCCAGCACCTCCGCCGCCTCCGCCGGGGGCAGATACCACCTCGCCGCCAGGGACAGCCGGGAGAGATAATCCCGCCTCATAAAACCGCTCCTTTCTGTCTATACTGTAAAAATCACAGTAGTCACTAAAGTGATTATATTCCGCACCGCTCAAAATGTCAATAGAACTACTGCAAAAAAATCAATAGTTTCCGCCCAACAATTCCCTTGACATTTCAAGTCGCTTCCGTTATCATGCAGGTATCGCTGAATTTCGACGGGAAGTCAAAACTCAAACAAGAGAAAACCAACAGAGAAAAGAGGCTGAAAAATCTCATCCAAGGAATGGGGGAGGATACATGTCCAAAGAGTTGATTCGCCTGCGGGATCTCTGCATGGCGTACGACGACGAGCTGGTTCTCGATCACTTAAACCTTTATATTAATGATAAGGAGTTCCTCACACTGTTAGGGCCCAGCGGGTGCGGCAAGAGCACCACGCTGCGGATTATCGGCGGCTTCACGGCACCACTGTCGGGAGACGTCCTCTTCGACGGTGTGAGGATTAACGATGTCCCGCCCTATAAGCGGCAGATCAACACGGTGTTCCAAAAGTACGCTCTTTTTCCCCATTTGAACGTCTTTGAGAACATCGCGTTTGGTTTAAGGATGCAGCGAAGGCCGGACCCGGCGGACCCCAGGCGCAAGGCCAAGCTCCCGGAGGAAGAAATCCGGAGCCGGGTCCTGGAGATGCTGGAGGCCGTCAGCCTCAAGGGCTTTGAAAACCGGCGGACGGACGCCCTCTCCGGCGGCCAGCAGCAGCGGGTGGCCATCGCCCGGGCGCTGGTGAACCGTCCCAAGGTGCTGCTTCTGGACGAACCCCTGGGCGCCCTCGACCTGAAGCTCCGCAAGGACATGCAGATCGAGCTGAAGCGCATCCAGCAGCAGGTGGGCATCACCTTTATATATGTCACTCACGACCAGGAGGAGGCCCTGACCATGTCGGACACCATCGTGGTCATGGACAAGGGCACCATCCAGCAAATCGGCACCCCGGAGGATATCTACAACGAGCCGAAAAACGCCTTTGTGGCGGACTTCATCGGGGAATCCAACATCATCGACGGCGTCATGGTCCGGGATAAGCTGGTCCAGATGTACGGCCGCCAGTTCCCCTGCCTGGACGGGGGCTTCGCCGAGAACGAGCCGGTGGACGTGGTCATCCGGCCCGAGGACATCGACATCGTCCCCGTGGAGCAGGGACAGCTGACGGGCACCGTCACCAACGTCACCTTCAAGGGGATGCAATATGACATCATTGTGGACTTCCGGGGCTTCAAGTGGCTGATTCAAACCACGGACCACTCCCCCGTTGGAGCCCGCATCGGCATCAAGATCGACCCGGACGGCATCCACGTCATGAAAAAGAGCCGGTACTCCGGCCTGTACGGCGACTACTCCTCCTTCTCGGACGAGTACGACGAGCTGGACACGGTGGAGGAGGGCGGAGATGAAACCTAAGCTCTCCCGGTTCGCCATCCCCTATGTGGTCTGGATGGCCCTCTTCGTGGTGGCCCCCATTGTGCTGGTGGTGGTCTACGCCTTCTCCAGCGACGCCGGGGGCTTCACCCTGGACAATTTCTCCCGCATGGGGACCTACGCCGTGGTCTTCGGCCGGTCCTTCAAGCTGGCCCTCATCGCCACGCTCATCTGCCTGATCATCGGCTACCCGGTGAGCTATATGATGAGCCGGGAGGGCGAGCGCTTCCAGCGGGCGGCCATGGTGCTCATCATGCTGCCCATGTGGATCAACTTCCTGCTGCGGACCTATTCCTGGATGTCCATTCTGGAGAACAACGGGCTTTTGAACCAGGTCTTCCAGAAGACCGGCCTCCTCCGCCTGTACAACGGGCTCTTTGGAACCAGCCTGGATTACTTCCCCATGATGAATACCCAGGGGGCGGTGGTGCTGGGCATGGTGTACAATTACCTGCCCTTCATGATCCTGCCCATCTACTCCGTCATCGTCAAGCT
>CAJUOD010000059.1 GCA_910587875.1 uncultured Oscillibacter sp.
CCGAGGAGGAGCTGACGGACTACTACGCCATCGGCCAGTGCACCCCGGGCATCATCGCCGTGAACACGGCCACCTTCATCGGGCAGAAGTACGACGGATGGGCGGGAGGGATCATCGCCACCCTGGGCGTGGTGTTCCCCTCCGTGGTCATCATCTCCATCCTGGCGAAGCTCATTTCCAACTTCGCGGACCTCGCCTGGGTGAAGAACGCCTTCGCGGGCATCCAGGTCTGCGTCTGCGTGCTGATTTTCAACGCCGTCATGAAGCTGCTGAAGAAGTCCGTGGTGGATAAGCGGACGGCGGGCATCTTCGTCCTGGTCCTGCTGGGGGGCCTCTTCCTGAAGCTCTCCCCGGTGTGGTTCGTCGTGGGCGCGGCCCTGGCGGGCGTCATCCTGAAAAACCTGGAGGTGAAGAAGGCATGATTTACTTGCAGCTCTTCTGGGAGTTCTTCAAGACCGGCCTCTTCGCCGTGGGCGGCGGCCCGGCCACCCTGCCCTTCCTCCAGGCCATCGGCGAGTCCACGGGCTGGTACACCTACACGGATCTGATGAACATGCTGGCGGTGTCCGAGTCCACCCCGGGCCCCATCGGCATCAACATGGCGACCTACGTGGGCTTCACGGCGGCGGGGCTGCCGGGGGCGATTGTCGCCACCATAGGGGAGGTCACCCCCTCCATCATCGTGATTCTGATCGTGGCGGCGGTGCTCCACAGCTTCCGGAACAACCCCTATGTGGACCGGGCCTTCTACGGCCTCCGGCCCGCCTCCACGGGGCTCATCGGCGCGGCCTGCGTCTCCATCTTTCTGGAGGTGCTCACCAGCGTCCGGCTCGCAGCCCAGGCGGGCGGCCTCGTCAAGGCCCCGGTGATGAGCGGAGGGAGCCTCTTCAACGTGCCGGGCCTCCTCCTGGCGGCGCTGCTGCTGGTGCTGACCAACTGCGTGCCCAAGGTGAAGGGCTTCCACCCCATCGTATTCATCGGCCTGTCCGCCGTGGTGGGCGTGGTGTTCCGCTTCGCCGGGGCGTGAGGGTAAAAAATGAAAACGCCTCCTTTTGAAAGGAGGTGGCACGGCGTAGCCGTGACGGAGGATTGTCCGCAGGGAGTTCTTCTACATGCCGGTCTGGCAATAAAAGAACTCCCTGCGGACAATCCCCACCCGGCTTCGCCGGGAGCCCCTTTCAAAAGGGGCCTTTTTCAAAATTTTCCTGAACCGCCCCTTTACTTTCACGCTCTGAAAGGTTAAAATAGGAGTGTTGAAAACAAAGACAGGAGGTCACAGCGTGAAGATCGGCAAGAAAGAAAAAAGCGGCCAGCTCTACAAGGCCATTCTCCAGCTCCAGAATGAGGAGGAGTGCTACCAGTTTTTCCAGGATCTGTGCACCGTGGCGGAGCTGCGGAGCATGGAGCAGCGCTTCGAGGTGGCCTCCCTGCTGGACGACGGCATGATCTACAACGAGATCCTGGAGCGCACCGGCGCGTCCAGCGCCACCATCAGCCGGGTAAACCGGTCCCTGAACTACGGCACCGGGGCCTACGCCCAGCTCTTCGCCCGGATGAAGGACAAGCAGGCGTGAGCGCCTACGACGCCCTGGCCGCCAGCTATGACGGCCTCATGGCCGACGGGTCCTACCGCCGCCGGGCAGCCTTTCTGGAGCGGCGGCTGAAAAAAAGCCCCATCCCCGTGGAGACGGTGCTGGACCTGGCCTGCGGCACGGGGACCATCGCGTGCCTTTTGGCGAAGCGGGGCTATGAGGTCCTCGCCGCCGACGGGTCCGAGGAGATGCTGACCCAGGCGGCCGCCAAGGCGGAGGGGCTGGAGCGCCCGCCCCTGTTTCTGCTCCAGGAGATGCCAAAGCTCCGCCTGGCCCGGCCCGTGGACGCGGCGGTATCCACCCTGGATTCCCTGAACTACCTGACCCGGGAGCGGGACCTGCGGGAGACCTTCCGCCATGTCCGCCGCTGGCTGAAGCCCGGGGGCCTGTTTCTCTTCGACGTGAACACCCCCTACAAGCTCCGGCGGATGGACGGGCAGCTCTACATGGACGAGACGGAGGAGTCCGTCTGCGTCTGGCGGACCTTCTTCTCGGAGAAAAAGCGGATCTGCACCTATCAGGTGGACCTGTTCCGCCTCCGGCCCGACGGGGCCTGGGACCGCTCCTTTGAGGAGCACCGGGAGCGGGCCTGGACGGAGGAGGAGCTCCGGCAGTATCTCACCGAGGCGGGCTTTGCCTCCGTCAAGCTGACGGGGGACCTGACGGACAAGCCCCCCCAGCTGAACGAGGACCGCTGGCAATTTGAGTGTAGTTAAAGCGAGGAGCAGTATCAATGAATGACCAATTGATTCGGGCCATCTCTCAAGACGGCCTGATAAAAGTCTCCGCCGTGTCCACCCGGGACCTGACGGAGCGGGCCCGGCAGATCCACAAGACCCTGCCGGTGGCCACGGCGGCCCTGGGCCGCCTGCTGGCGGGGGCCTCTATGATGGGCAACGCCTTAAAAGAGGAGGCCGCCAGCCTCACCCTGCAGATCAAGGGCGGCGGTCCCCTGGGGACCCTGCTGGCGGTGTCGGACCACGAGGGCAACGTCCGGGGCACCGTGGAGAACCCCGCGGTGGACATTCCCCTGCGGGAGGACGGCAAGCTGGACGTGGGAGCCGCCGTGGGCAACCAGGGCACCCTGACGGTGATCCGGGACCTTAGAATGAAGGAGCCGTATGTGGGCAGCGTGGGCCTCCTCTGGGGAGAGATCGCCGAGGACATTGCCCTGTACTTTGTGGAGAGCGAGCAGGTCCCCACGGCCTGCGGCCTGGGGGTGCTGGTGGACCGGGACCAGAGCGTCCTGGCGGCGGGGGGCTACCTGGTGCAGCTCCTCCCCGGCGCGGGGGACGAGACCGCCGAGGCCCTGGAAAAATCCCTCCGGGCGGCGGGGCCGGTGACGGAGCTGCTGAAGGCCGACCCGGACCCGGAGGCCCTGCTGAAAGCCGCCCTGCCGGGCCTGGAGCTGAATATTCTGGAGAAGCGCCCCATTGAATATCGCTGCGACTGCAGCCGGGAGCGGATGGAGCGGGCCCTGGTCAGCCTGGGCCGGGAGGAGCTGCGGGCCATGATCGACGAGCAGGGGGGCGCGGAGCTCACCTGCCGCTTCTGCGACAACGTCCAGAAGTTCTCCAAGGAGGACCTGGAAGCCCTGCTGGAAAACTGCTGAAAGAAAAGGGCCGGATTTTGGAAAACCCCATTGACAAGCCCGGAATCTGCTGATATACTAGGGGAGCCGCTTTGAATGGGCTTTGAAAAGTGCGCTTCCGCGCCGCCCCCGACAGCGAGCCCGTAAATGAAGGAGTTGAAACAAGCATGAACGCGATCATCGTGACCGGCGGAAAGCAGTACAAGGTGGCCGAGGGAGATGTGGTCTACATCGAGAAGCTGCCCCAGGAGGCCGGCGACGTCGTGAAGTTCGACCAGGTCCTGGCCATTCTGGACGGGGACAAGGCCACCTTCGGCGCGCCCACCGTGGCGGGAGCCTCCGTGGAGGCCAAGGTCGTCAAAAACGGCAAGGGCAAGAAAATCCGCATCTTCAAGTACAATCCCAAGAAGGGCTACCGCAAGCGCCAGGGCCATCGCCAGCCTTACACCAAGGTTGAGATTGTCAAAATCGCTGTCTGAGCATGACCAGCGTCACCTTCCACACGGAAGCGGGCCGGATCACCGGCTTTGAGGCCAGGGGACACAGCGGATACGCCGAGGCGGGGGAGGATCTCCTCTGCGCCTCCATCACCGCCGCCGTCACCCTGGTGGAGGCCACCGTCAACGACGTTTTGGGCCTCGCCGCCGCGGTGCGGGTGGACGAGGAAAAAGCCTTGATCTCCCTGCGCCTCCCCGGAGCCCTGGGCCCCACGGCGGAGAGCACCTGCCAGACCCTTTTGACGGGGCTGATGCTCTACTTCACCATGCTCCACGACGAGTACCCGGAGAATATCGAAGTCTTAGAGGCGGACTGACGCCTCTGGAAACTCTATCAGAAAGGATGGTCCCTGACATGATTCGCATTGGTTTACAGTTCTTCGCCCACAAGAAGGGCGGCGGCTCCACCAAGAACGGCCGTGACTCCAAGGCCAAGCGCCTGGGCCCCAAGCGGGCCGACGGGCAGTTCGTCCTGGCGGGCAACATTCTGGTCCGCCAGCGCGGCACTCACATTCACCCCGGTGTGAACGTGGGCCGCGGCAGCGACGACACCCTGTTCGCCACCGCCAGCGGCACGGTCCGCTTCGAGCGGCTGGGCAAGGATCGCAAGCAGGTCTCTGTCTACGAGGCTGAATAAGCGTTTAGAAGGGCCTGGACTGCCGTCCGGGTCCTTTTTCTCCCCCCTCCAGGGGGTGGGGGATTGTTCCGGCCCTTCGGGCGGGGTGGACTGGATACCAGCGATGGCTGGTCCATTGCACCCCCCATTCTCTCTTTTGCGAAAAGAGAGAATGCGCCGTGCACGGTGGAAGAGAGAAAACGGGGGCGCGGCTGGAGTGCTTCCGGTTTCACGAATGTCTTCTGCCCGCGGCGTGGTGCGGGCGGGGGTTTTGGAGGTCGATGCAAGGACTACCCGGCCCTCCTCGCTGCCGCTAACCTGGCGGTAGGGGCAGGTTCTGCCCCCGATCGCTTACAGGCGGCCTAGAGTGATGCCTATGGACAGGGCGGAGCGGAAGACCGCTTGCTCTTCGGTGAACTTCACGGTGAATTGACGGGACAAAAGCTCCTCCAGCCGCCGGTCCTGCTCCGCCGTTAGTGACGCGCGGAATCCGGCCCAGTCCTGTTCCAAATCGTGGACAGTCCGATTGTATTCCGAGGTTTCCAGACACTGGGGAACACAGTGGTCCTCGGAGTAAAAAAAGAGATTGTTGATAAGGTCAGTCATAGAATCACTTCTCCGAAATAGAACAAAAATGTACGTTCTAAATTGTACGATTTCAGTATAACTGACGGGCCTACATTTGTCAAGGGGGGTAGAGAATATATGAGCGCTTTTTCTGAAAACCTAAAAGCCTGCCGAAAGCGGCTTCATGAAAGTCAGGAAGTCGTGGCGGTCCATTGCGGCATATCTTCCATGTCCTACCGCCGTTATGAAAGCGGGGAACGGGAACCGCCTTTACGCAAGCTGTGTATCCTCGCCGACTACTTCGGCGTCACCCTTGACCAACTGGCGGGCCGTGAACCGTTACCGTTTAGGGAAGACTAGCGGCAGCGGAAAGCGGCGCTTCGGCCATTCAGTTTTTGCCCACCCCCGCCCGCACCACGCCGCGCGCTGAAGACATGCGTGAAACCGGAGGTACTGCCAACGCGCCCCCGTTTTCTCTCTTCCACCGTGCACGGCGCATTCTCTCTTTTCGCAAAAGAGAGAATGGGGGGTGCAATGAACCAGCCATCGCTGGTCACCAATCCGCCCCGCCCGAAGGGCCGGAAAAACCCTCCCCCTTTTCAGGGGGAAACAGCAAGGAGGCCCTCATGCCATCAGGATTTATTGACAAGGCAAAAATCACCGTCCGCGCCGGAAACGGCGGCAACGGTGCCATCGCCTTCCACCGGGAAAAGTACGTGGCCGCCGGAGGCCCCGACGGCGGGGACGGCGGTCGGGGCGGCTCCATCATCCTCCAGGTGGACGACCACATGTCCACCTTGATGGACTTCCGCTATAAGCGCAAATATGCCGCCGCCAACGGGGCCGACGGCCAGGGGGGCCGGAAGTCCGGCAAGGACGGCGAGTCCCTCACCATCCGGGTCCCCCGGGGCACCCTGGTCCGGGAGGCCGAGACCGGGGAGATCATGGCCGACATGAGCTCCAGCGAGCCCTTTGTCCTCTGCCGGGGGGGCCGGGGCGGCTGGGGCAACAGCCATTTCGCCACCCCCACCCGGCAGGTCCCCCGCTTTGCCAAGGCGGGCCTCCCCGGGGAGAGCCACGACGTGATTCTGGAGCTGAAACTCCTGGCGGACGTAGGCCTCGTCGGCTTCCCCAACGTGGGCAAGTCCACGCTCCTCTCCGTGGTCAGCAAGGCTCAGCCCAAGATCGCCAACTACCACTTCACCACCCTCTTTCCCAACCTGGGCGTGGTCTGGGTGGACGAGGGGGTCAGCTTCGTCATGGCGGACATCCCCGGCATCATCGAGGGGGCCAGCGAGGGGGCGGGCCTGGGCCACGACTTCCTCCGGCATGTGGACCGCTGCCGATTGCTGGTCCACGTGGTGGACGTCTCCGGCAGCGAGGGCCGGGACCCCGTGGCGGACTTTGACGCCATCAACGAGGAATTGAAGCGCTACAGCCCGGACCTTGCGGAGCGGCCCCAGATTGTCGCCGCCAACAAGACGGACATCCTGGAGGACCCGGCCCTGCTGGAGGCCCTCCGGGCCCACGTGGAGGGCCTGGGCTATCCCCTCCTGGAGATTTCCGCCGCCGCCCACAAGGGCACCCGGGAGCTTACAAAGCTGGTGGCGGAGCGGCTGTCCGTCTTGCCCCCCATCGCCGTGTACGAGCCGGACTACGTGCCCCGGGCCCCCCAGGCGGAGGGCTCCGCCGTCTCCCTGGACATCCAGCACGAGGACGGCGTGTGGTTCGTGGAGGGCCCCTGGCTCCAGCGGCTCATGGCAAACGTGAACTTCGGCGACTACGAGAGCCGCATGTGGTTCGACAAGGCCCTCCGGGACGCGGGGGTCTTCCAGCGCCTGGAGGACCTGGGCATCCAGGACGGGGACACCGTATCCATGGACGGCTGGGAGTTCGAGTATCAGAAGTAAAAAGAAAAAGGCCCTTTTGTCACCGCCCGCCCCTCCGGCGCATAGGCTGGAGAAATACGGAGAGAGGAGCGGTGGCTGTGGGAGAGCGTCTGGAGGCCCTGGAGACGGTGCCCTTCGCGGCGGAGCGGGAGTGGACGGCGGAGGGCGTGCCGGTGCTGTGGGCGGAGGCCCGGGTCCCCGAGCCCCTGGGGAAGGACCGGACGGCCCGGCGGATCAAGCGCTTCTATCAATCGCAGTGCCGCGCCTTCCTCCGCTACTGCGAGAAGTGCCTCCTGCCCCAGGCGGCGGCGGAGTACCGGGCGGCCCTGGAGGCCAGCCGGCCCCTGCCCGCCTTCCGGGCGGAGCTGAGCTACCGCGTCACCTACAACCAGGGGGGCCTGTGGAGCCTGTATACCGAAGTCCGGGAGGTCCTGGGCCCCGGCCCGGCCCAGGTGACCCGGCGGGGGGACACCTGGGACCTGGCGGCGGGCTATCCCGTGCCGCTGAAGGACTTCTTCCCCGCCGGGACGGCCTGGAAGAAGAAGCTCCTGGCCCGCGCGGCGGCGGAGGCGGAGCGCCGGGAGCGGGCCGGGGCGAGCCGCTGGCGGGAGGACTGGCGGCGCCAGCTCCGGCGGCGGTTCAACCCCCAGAACTTCTACCTGACGGAGGAGGGGCTGGCCTATTTCTGGCCCATGTACGCCGTGGCCCCGGCAGCGGAGGGGGTGGTGGGGTTTCTCTTCCCCTATGGGGAGGGGGGATTTTGCGCGCCCTTGCGGGCGGGGCGGGGGTCCCTGCCATGAAGATGGCTGGGCAATGCACCCCCCATTCTCTCTTTTGCGAAAAGAGAGAATGCGCCGTGCACGGTGGAAGAGAGAAAACGGGGGCGCGCAGGAGCGTGCCTCCGTTTTTTACGCAAGTCTCCGGGCCGCGGCGTGGTGCAAGCGGGGGTTTTGGAGGTCGATGCAAGGCCTGTCCTCCCATCCTCGCTGCCGCTAACCTGGCGCTCCCGGAAGCCGCAGTGTCTACTGTCTCCTCTTTCAGTCAGTGCCCGCCAGGGCAGCGGCAGCGGAAAAAGGAGAGCAGTCGATTCGACAAGCACCAAACCCCCGCTAAGACCACGCCGCGGGCTGGAGACTTGCGTAAAAATCGGAAGCACTGCCTGCGCGTCCCCCGTCTCTCGTCCCCCCCCCCCCAGGGACGATACTTCCTTTTCTCTTTTGGACCGTGCACGGCCCGTTTTCTCTTTTCCTTTTGGAAGGAAAAGAGAAAATGGGGGGTGCAATGAACCAGCCATCGCTGGTTGCCATTCCGCTCCGCCCGTCAGGGCGCGCACAAAAAGAGACGGCCCTTTCGGGCCGTCTCCGATTTTCTATAGAGCTAGGGGCAAGAGGCCCCGCCTCACTTGACGGCCTTGACCACCAGCCGGGTCAGGCCGAAGAGGCCGATGGCGTTGGGAATGACCATCAGGTTGTTAAACATGTCGGACAGCTCCCACACCAGGTCGTTGGAGGCCAGGGTGCCCAGGAAGATGAACACCAGGGCGATCAGCGTATAGACCACGATGGACTTCTTCCCGAACAGGTAGTTCATGTTGATCTTGCCGAAGAGGTTCCACCCCAGGATGGTGGAGAAGGCGAAGAAGAACAGGCACACGGCCACGAACATGGCCCCCAGATTCTCCCCGAAGACCACGCCGAAGGCGGTCTGGGCCAGGTTGGCCTTGCCGATGGTCTCCGTGACGGAGCCGGTGTAGCCCGCAGCCAGGGGGCCGTCGGCGGTGTACAGGGTGGAGATGATGACCAGGGCGTTCAGGGTCAGGACCACGAAGGTGTCGATGAACACGCCGATCATGGCCACCACGCCCTGATCGTGGGGGCAGGCCACGTTGGCCAGCGCGTGGGCGTGGGGCGTGGAGCCCATGCCGGCCTCGTTGGAGAACAGGCCCCGCTTGGCGCCCTGGCTTAAGGCGATCTTCAGCGCCGCGCCGAAGCCGCCGCCCAGGATGGCCTGGGGCTGGAAGGCGTACTTGAAGATCATGGCGACGGTGGCGGGGATGTACTTGATGCGGACCACCAGCACTACCAGGCCGCCCAGGACGAAGAGGGCCGCCATGATGGGGACGATCTTCTCCGTGACGGAGGCCAGGCGCTGCACGCCGCCCAGGAAGATGACGGCGCAGATGACCACCAGCACCACGCCCACAATCCAGGAGGGCACGCCGAAGGCCGTCTGGAAGGTGGAGCCGATGGAGTTGGACTGGACCATGCAGCCGAAGAAGCCCAGGGCCAGGATGATGGCGATGGAGAAGAAGCCCGCCAGGAACTTGCCGAAGCCGCCCTTGAAGGCCGTGGTGATGTAGTACACGGGACCGCCCTGGATACTGCCGTCCTTGTCCTTCACCCGGGTCTCCTGGGCCAGCACGGCCTCGGAGTAGATGGTGGCCATGCCGAAGAAGGCGATGATCCACATCCAGAAGATGGCCCCGGGGCCGCCGGTGAGGATCGCGCCGGAGGCGCCCACGATGTTGCCCGTGCCCACCTGGGCGGCGATGGCGGTAGCCAGGGCCTGGAAGGAGCTCATGCCGCTCTCGTGCTTATCCCCGGCCAGGGACAGGTTGCCGAAGACCTTCCGCATGCCCTCGCCGAAGCAGCGGATCTGGACGAAGCGGGTCTTGATGGAGAACCACAGGCCCACGGCGATGAGCAGGCCCACCAGGACGTAGTCGGACAGATAGGCGTTGATGGCCTGCACGATGGGCAGGAGCGCGTCTTGTACTTGCTGTAACATCGGTTGTTTCCCTCCTAAAAATAAAAGGAACGGCGTCGCGCCGCTCCGAACAAGGGGACAGAAACGGGCATGCGCCCGTACCATTCCACTCCGTCCTTTTACCTGAGAGATTCGGCCGGCGCTCCCACGCGCCGCCTTGCACCTTCGGTACCCGCTTCCGGGCTTCTCCAGAGCCGCATCCGTCCCCGGTCCCTCGGCCCGAGGGCCTGCTTCCGGGGATTTCCTTTGCCGCTATCCAATTTGGTATTACCTTAACACGCCCCGGCCCACTTGTCAATCGTGCATTTTCACAAAATGTCCGCAAACCGGGGACGCATATTCTCCATACAAGGACAAAAAGAAGGGGGACCCGAAGGCCCCCCGGAGACCATTCGCTTACAGCTCCCGCACGGACACCACCCCGGCGGTGGCGCGGATCTCCTGCTGGAGGTGGTCCGTGTCCAGGCCCTTGTGGAGGCGCAGGGTGAAGATGGCGCAGGCGTTGTGCTTTTCGTTGGACTTGGAGTGGATGATACCCATGTTGAGGATTTTCAGTCCCCGCTCCCGGAACTCCTGGAGGAGGACGTCCATGGTCTTGTTGTCGCTGTACTCAATGTAGAGATTGACCTCCGGGGCGTTTTTCAGCATCCGGTACTCCACCCGGGAGAAGAAGAGCTCCGCCACCATGATGAGGGCCGTGGCGAAGAGGCCGCCCTCGTAGAAGCCGCCGCCCAGGGCCAGGCCGATGATGGCCGCCGCCCAGAGGCCCGCCGCCGTGGTCAGGCCCTTCACCCGCTGGCGGCGGGTGACGATGATGGTGCCCGCGCCGATGAAGCCGATGCCCGCCACCACCTGGGCTCCCAGCCGGGCCATGTCGGTGTACTGGCCCAGGACCAGGTAGAGGTATTGGCTGGTGAGCGTGGTCATGGCCGCGCCCAGACAGATGAGAATATGGGTGCGGAAGCCCGCCGGGCGGCGCTTGTACTCCCGCTCGATGCCGATGATGCCGCCGCAGATCACCGCCAGGGTCATCCGCAGGGCCACGGACGCGATGGTCACGTCCCGCAGGCCGTCAAAGAGAGTCAGCATGGATCATCCCTCCTTATCAAATGTCATGTACCACATACACGTCTTCCAGTTCGGAGATGGCGGCCAGAATCTTGGCGTGAGCGCCGGGCCGGTTCATCCGCAGGGAGAAGATGGCGTTGGGGTGCTGGGAGGGGGTCTGCTTTCCGTGGTCCACTTCCACCTCGTAGATGGTCACGTCCTTGGCCTTAATGCGGTTGATGATTTCCGCCACATCGTCCAGGGACTGGAACTCCACGTAGATGTTCATATTTTTCGCGTTCTCCACGATGTACAGCTCCACCGCCGGCAGCAGGTGGACCACCAGGAAGATCAGCAGGAAGGCCAGGCCCACGCACTCGTAGAACCCCGCGCCCACCGCCAGGCCCATGCAGGCCGAGGCCCAGAGGCCCGCCGCCGTGGTCAGGCCCTTCACCTTCTGCTGGCCCGTCACCAGGATGGTGCCCGCGCCCAGGAAGCCGATGCCGTTGATGACCTGGGCCCCGAAGCGGCTGACGTCGGTGCGGATGCCGATCTCCGCCGCCTTCTCCGCCCAGACGTGGTTCAGCATATAGGACTCGTACTGGCTCAAGAGCATGGTCAGCGCCGCCGCCATGCACACCAGCATGTAGGTGCGGAAGCCCGCCGGGCGGTGCTTCCTGGCCCGCTCCAGGCCGATCATGCCGCCGCAGAACATGGCCAGGGTCAGCCGCAGCAGCACGGAGGCCGTGTTGACCTCCCGCAGGTAATCCAAAGCGTGTATCACTTCCAGCCGCTCCTTTCCGGATAATGCCCTCCGGGGCGTAAAGAAAAGGGAAGGAGCGGCGGGGACCGCTTCTTCCATGGCTTGTTCAGAACTCCCGGAAAACGTTTGCGTTCAGGCATATCTCCGCCTTCCGGGCTGAGATGTATTATACAGCACCAACCGGATTTGTCAACGTTTTCCCATAGAAAAAGCGGCTTTTCAGCGGGTTTGACAAATAAAAGCCCGGGATTTTGGCATTTTCACAGAGGAAAAAGCGGGCGGCAAGACCGCCCGCGCGCAAACGTTATCCCTCCGCCTCACCGGATGACGGCGAAGTACAGCCACAGGCCGAAGGGGATGATGATCTGAAGGGCCAGAATCACGGGCACGCCGATCTTGAACGCCTTGTGAAGGGTCTTGTGGTGGAAGGCCTTCATCCCCAGCAGGGCCCCGATGCTGCCCCCCGCAGCGGCCAGGAGGAGCAGATTCTTCTCCGGCACCCGGCGGACGGTGTCCTTTTTCTCCTTTCGCTTGGCCTGGAGCTTGTCCGCGCCGAAGACGAAGAAGGTGATGACGTTGATGAGCACCAGCCAGATGGCCAGCAGGCCCCAGGGGGAGCCGACGACGGCCCAGATAAAATCGTTGTGGGCCTCCGGCGTGTAGGCGGCGGCGAGAAGGGTCATATCCATATGGTCACCTCGTTCCAAAAGAATAGGACGGCTGATGGTTCAGCCGTCCTATTTTAGCATAGGTTTCAGTTCTTGGCAAGGGCCGCCAGCTCCGCCGCCGTCTTGGCGGCGAGACGGGCGTTGTTGAACACCAGCTGGATGTTGCTGTCCAGGGAGCTGCCCCCGGTGAGCTCCTTGATCTTCGCCAGCAGGAAGGGGGTGGTCTCCTTGCCATGGATGCCCTTCACCTTGGCCTCGTCCACCGCGTCGGAGATGGCCTTTCCAATCACGTCCGCGTCCATGGAGTACTCCTCCGGGATGGGGTTCGTCACCAGCATGCCGCCGCCCAGGCCCATGTCCTGCTTGACATAGAAGGTCTTGGCCAGGTCCGCCGGGGTGTCGATGCGGTAGTCCACGGCGAAGCCGGACTTCCGGGTGTAGAAGGCGGGGAGCTCCTCGGTGCCGTAGCCGATGACGGGCACGCCGTGGGTCTCCAGGTACTCCAGGGTCAGCCCCAGGTCCAGGATGGACTTGGCCCCGGCGCAGACCACCATGACGGGGGTCCGGGCCAGCTCCTCCAGGTCGGCGGAGATGTCCATGGTGGTCTCGGCTCCCCGGTGCACGCCGCCGATGCCGCCGGTGGCGAAGACCTGAATGCCCGCCATGTGGGCGATGATCATGGTGGTGGTCACCGTGGTGGCCCCGTCCTTCCCCTGGGCCACCAGGACCGGCAGATCCCGGCGGCTGGCCTTGGTGACGCCCGCGCCGGTCTTGCCGAGATAATCAATCTCCTCGGGGGAGAGGCCCGCCTTCAGGCGGCCGCCCAGGACGGCGATGGTGGCGGGGACAGCCCCGTTCTCCCGGATGATGGACTCCACCTTCAGCGCGGTTTCCACGTTCTGGGGATAGGGCATGCCGTGGGAGATGATAGTGGACTCCAGGGCCACCACGGGCTTCCCGGCGGCCAGGGCCTCCGCGACCTCGGGGGCGACGTCCAGATACTTGTTCATGTTCATGATGATGACCTCCAAAAATATATTAATTGAAATGGATCAACTAAGGGGAAGGATTCGTCAGGCGGGGACCGGGCCCAGGCGCTGGCGCAGGGCCTCCTCGCTCAAGGCGGGATTGATGGTCTCCCGGCCCTCCATGGCGATGGAGGAGGCGGCCAGGCCCGCCCGGGCGGTCTCCTCCAGATCCGTGCCCTGGAGATAGGCCCAGGCGATGGCGGCCATGAAGGCGTCCCCGCAGCCCGTGGCGTTCACCAGCTCCGCCGGGAGGCAGGGCAGCTGTACCCGGCCATTGTGGTCCGCCGCGAACACCCCGTCCGCCCCCAGGGAGATGAACACCCGGCGGAGACCCGTGGCAAGCAATGCGTCCGCCGCCCGGTTCAGGCTCTCGCCGTCTGTAATGGGCACGCCGGAGAGGAGCTCCGCCTCCAGGCGGTTGGGCTTTAAGGTGTGGAGCTTCCCCAGGACGGGCTTCAGCTTCACGGCCTTGGCGGTGGACACCGGATCCGCGAAAATGGGGGCGGCGCAGTTCTCCGCCAGCCACGCGATGCTCTCGGCGGGGATGTTGGTGTCGGTGACCACCACCTGGCTGGCGTCCAGGAGCTTGCGCCGCTGGGCCAGGGCCTGGGGGGTCAGGTGCTGGTAGATCTCCATATCGCTGACGGCCAGGGCCATGTCCCCCCGCTGGTCATTGATGAACAGGTAGGTGGAGGTCCGCCCGCCGGGGATGACGGGGGACTGGGAGATGTCAATGCCCAGCTCGCCGCAGCTGGCGGCCAGCTTCTGGGCGTTCAGGTCGTCGCCGAAGGCCGTCACCAGCCGGACGTCCAGGCCCAGCAGGGCCATGTTGTGGGCGATGTTCCGCCCCACGCCCCCAAGGGACGACTGGACCGTCCCGGGGTTGGAGTCACGGGCCACCAAGGCCGCCTCGGGCCGGCCGCCGATGTCCACGTTCACGCCCCCCACCACGGTGACATAGGGGGCCGTCTGGACGATGTAGCCCTTGCCGGTGATATAGCCTTTCTTCATCAGGTTGGAGATATGCACGGCGACGGAGGACCGGGTGATGCCCGCCTTGTCCGCCAGCTCCTTCTGGGAGATGAGGGGGTTCTCCTCGATCCAGTTCAAAAGCTGCCGCTCCCGCTTGGTCATGGCCCTGCCTCCTCATAAGCAAAAATTTAGGTTCTTAATCTAGTGCTTATTATACCGGGCGGCGGGCAAAAGTCAAGTAGGCATTTTAGGAAAATTTGTCCTCCAGATTTTGGGTATTTTGACCGTCCGTCCCCCGCCCGCCGCCGATGGTCCGGGAGGGCTGGACGGCGGGGGCCCGGTTGGGTATACTGAAAGCAAGAGAGGAGGCGGGGCCCATGAAAATCGACGTGACCCTGGACCCGGCGCTGGAGGAGCTGCTGGTGAAGGTGCTCTCCCCCGGAGAGACGGAGGAGCTCCGGGCCCTGCTGGCGCGGCTGGAGGAGCCCGAACGGCTGACGGGCTTCCGGGGCGGCGAGGCCGTGCCCCTGGACCCGGGGGAGGTCCTGCGGTTCTACGGGGAGGACAAGGAGGTCCGGGCCCAGACCCTGGACGGGGAGGTTTATACCGTCCGCCTCCGGCTGTATGAGCTGGAGGAGCGGCTTCCCCGGCGGGAGTTTGTCCGGGTGTCCCATTCGGAGATCTTGAACTGGACGCGGGTGACGGCCCTGGATTTGAGCCTCTCCGGGACCATCCGGGTGACCCTGGAGGGCGGCGTGGTCACCTACGTCTCCCGGCGGTACGTGAAGAAGATCAAGGAGGTGCTGGGGATATGAGCGAGACAATCGACATCCGGCGGGAGCTTTTCCGGCGGGCGTTCCGGGGCTTTCCCTGGGGCGTGGCGCTGGTCTACCTGGTGTTCGTGACGGAAAACGCCTTTGCCGTCCCGGCCCCCTCGGGGGGGAATCTGCTGGTGGTGCCCCAGGCCATGGCGGAGGCGTATGGAAGCCCCGTCACGGCGGCCCTGGTCCAGATGCTCTGGTCCGGCCTCCTGGGGGCGGCCCTAGGGACGGCGGAGGTCCCCTTCCTGCTGGAGCGGGGGACCCTCCTCTGGTCCGGGGTCCATGTCCTGGTGACGGCGGGGGTCTTCTTCCTGACAGGGTGGCAGTGCAAATGGTTCCCGGATATCAGCATGTGGGACACCTGGTGGATGGTGCTGCTGTTTTTGCTGCTGGGCTATGTGGTGCGCTGGGCCGTCCGGTTTTTGGGCTGGCAGGCGGACCTGCGGGCCATGCGGCGGGCGGCGGGCCTGGACCCGGACCCGGAGGAGCCGCCGGGAAAGGCGGTGGTGCCGTACCTCCTCCTGGCGGCGGGGGCGGAGATCCTGGCCCCCCTGGCGCTGATCTTTGCGTCCCCCTTGAATTTCTGGGCCCTGGCGGGGCTGGTGTACCCCTATATCGTCCTGCCCTTCTTCTGCTTTGTCAGCACGTCCTCCTTGGCCTCCCGGTTCCGCCGCCGGTGGCTGGCCTACCCTCTTGTGTGCATGGCCATGATCCTCCCCACGGTATTCATCATGTACAACAGCTCGGCCCTGTTCTTCGTGGGCGTCGCGGGGATCACGTCCCTGGCCGGGGGACTGACGGGGACCGTCCTGCGGCGGCTGAAAAAAAATCAATAACCCCTGGAACAAAACCGCCTCCTCTTCCGACTAAACCGGAAAAGGAGGCGGTTTTATGAAGCTCTGGAAATTTGCGCTGGCCCTGGTCCTCTGCCTGATTCTCCCGGCCTGTGAGAAGGCGGAAAGGCAGCCGGACCGGACGGAGCCCCCGGTCATGACGGAGGGCCTCCCGTCCGGCGGCGAGAAGGCCCCGCCCTCCCTGGCGGAGGATGAGGAGCCCACGGTGCTGACCTGCCGCATCGTGGACGGGGCGGAGGACGGGAACCTCCTCCTGGCGGAGCTGGACGAAGGGCTCTACGGCGGGACGGGGGTCTACCGGCTGAACCTGGAGAGCGGAGGGCCCAAGGCAGACCTCGTGTTCACCAGCCTTCCGGGCATTACACTGAAAAACGCCGCGCCTGCGGCGGTTCCGGTTTACCTGGACGGCGAGTTGGCGGAGCCCTCCGCCCTGGAGGACGGCATGACGGTGGACGTGGCCTTCAACGGCACGGTGATGGAGTCCTTCCCGGCCCGGCTGGGGGAGGTGTATTCCGTGACGGCCTGGTCCATCGGCCAGGAGAAGAACCCCGGCGGGAGCTGCTATGACCTCTGCGGGCTGTACCTTCAAGTTCTGGACGACCTCTGGGAGAGGGACAAGGGACTGAACGACGGCATCTCCATGGCCGGGCTGGACCTCTCCCAGGCCCCCGGGGAGCTGACGGAGAGCGAGAAGTCCGCCCTGGCCTGGCGCTTCGGGGAGATGCACGGCGTGGAGGTGGTGACGGGGACCTTTGACGAGCTGAAGGAGCAGGGCTATTTCACCGCCAGCCATCTCAGCACCCCCGAGCCCGAGGACGGGGAGGACAGCCCCCTGTGGTATCAGTGGGAGGACGGGTGTTTGTTCTCCATCACGCCCAACGAGGAGCATGTGGATGAAGCCTATTCTCTGCCGGTCCTGTTCTTCAACGCGGAGAAGTGGCGGAGCCCCCTGGGGGCGTACTGCTTCTATGACTGCTCCGCCATGTGGCCGGAGGCCGGGACCTGGAGCGGCTACAGCGTGGACAGCGAGATGATCTCCTGAACAAGACAGCGCCCCGGAGCTTTCCGAGGCGCTGCTTCTGTTTTTTAGAAGTCCGCGCTGCCGACCGTGCGGGGATGCGGCAGCACATCCCGAATGTTGCTCACGCCCGTGAGGTACATCACCAGCCGCTCAAACCCCAGGCCAAAGCCCGCGTGGCGGCAGGTGCCGTACCGCCGCAGGTCGCAGTACCACCAGTAGTCCTCGGGCTTCATGCCCAGTTCCTTGATCCGGGCCTCCAGGATGTCCAGGCGCTCCTCGCGCTGGCTGCCGCCGATGATCTCCCCGATGCCGGGCACCAGGCAGTCCGCCGCCGCCACGGTCTTCCCGTCGTCGTTCAGGCGCATGTAAAACGCCTTGATCTCCTTGGGGTAGTCCGTGACGAACACCGGGCGCTTGAAGACCTGCTCGGTGAGATACCGCTCGTGCTCCGTCTGGAGGTCGCAGCCCCAGAAGACCTTGTAGTCAAACTTGTCGTTGTTCTTCTCCAGGATGGAGACCGCCTCGGTGTAGCTCACCCGGCCGAAGTCGGAGGAGGCCACGTGCTCCAGCCGCTCCTTGAGGCCCTTGTCCACAAAACTGTTGAAGAAGTTGATCTCGTCGGGGCAGCGCTCCATGACTTTCCGAATGGCGTATTTGATCATGGCCTCCGCCACGTCCATGTCCCCCGCCAGGTCGCAGAAGGCCATCTCCGGCTCGATCATCCAGAACTCGGCGGCGTGGCGCTGAGTGTTGGAGTTCTCCGCCCGGAAGGTGGGGCCGAAGGTGTACACGTCCCCGAAGG
>CAJUOD010000060.1 GCA_910587875.1 uncultured Oscillibacter sp.
TTTGCGAAAAGAGAGAATGCGCCGTGCACGGTGGAAGAGAGAAAACGGGGGCGCGCAAGAGTGTGCCTCCGTTTTTTACGCATGTCTCCAGCACGCGGCGTAGTGCGGGCGGGGGTTTGGAGGTTGATGTAAGGACTGACCTTCCGTCCTCGCTGCCGCTAACCTGGCGCTTTATAAAGCAGGAGGGCCTACCGAGTAAGATCGGTAGACCCTCTTTTTTCATCAACTGCCAGGGTGCGGCAGCAAAAAGAGGAGCTGGTCCATTCGATGACATCCAAACCCCCGCTCGCACCACGCCGCGGGCAGAGACATGCGTACTCGGGGGAGGCAGCTCTTGCGCACCCCCGTAAACGCATCCCCTTGCTTTTCTCTTTTGGACCGTGCACGGCCCGTTTTCTCTTTTCATTCGGGAATGAAAAGAGAAAATGGGGGGTGCAATGCACCAGCCATCTCTGGTATCCAATCTCCCCGCCCGTCAGGGCGAGTACAAACCCCCGCCCCGGTACGGGGCGCATCCTCAGCCGATGCTGATAGCGCTCACCGGGCACTCGTCCCGGGCGGACTGGGCGGCGTCCATCAGGTTGTCGGGAACCTCCCCCCCGTGGGCGAAGCCATCGTCTCCCATGGAAAAGACCTCCGGGCAGTTGCCCGCGCAGAGGCCGCAGCCGATGCAGCTTTCATTGACCGTCGCGTTCATAAACGTCTCTCCTATCGTATCAAAAAATTACCCCGTCCCAAAGGAACGGGGCGGCAAGGCTTAGTGTGCCTCATTTTTTGATTTTCAATCTTTCAAGACCGCTACGGTTTCCACGCCGTAATATTGGAACAGCGCCAGGGCCGGCCGGTCGATGCGCTCCCCGGACACGGCGACGGGCACCGCCGGGGGACAGGCCACCGTGGGCGCGCCGCAGATCCGGCCCAGGCTCTCCTCCGCCGGGACCGTCTCCTGGGGGGCGAACAGCGCCTCCCGGACGGACAGGACCCGCTCCCCCTTCGCCGGGGGCGGAGACGCCGCCGGGGCGGCCGGGAGCCGGTTCTCCCCCAGGGCGGCGGACACGCGGTCCAGATCCTCCGGGGCGTTTTCCGGCGTGGCCATGAGGACGCAGAAGTCCCGGTCCGCGTACTCGCACTCCGCGCCTCCCCGGCGGAGGCGCTCCGCCAAATCCCGTCCCGTCAGGCCCGCCGGGGCCCGGAGGGTCAGCCGCAGGGGGTCCGAGGGCTCGGCCCGCCAGCCCTGGGAGGACAGCGTTTCCCGCAGGGCCTCCAGCCGCCGGGCCGTCTCCGCCAGCCGGGCGGGGTAGTTTTCTGATAAATAGCGATTGCACAGATCCAGGGAGGCCAGGGTCAGGTACGACGGGCTGGTGGACCCGAAGAGGGCCAGGGCCGCCCTGGCGTTCTCCCGGAGGACCGCCGGGGCCGTCTTGGAAACGTGCAGGTACGCCCCGCCGGTGAGGACCGGGAGGGTCTTGTGGGCGGAGTCACAGCAGAGATCCGCCCCCTGGTCCAGGGGGTGAAGGGAGGGCTCCAAAAAGCGGAGATAGGCCCCGTGGGCGTTGTCCACGAAAAGCAGGGTCCCGCGGGCGTGGCAGACCGCCGCCAGGGCCGGGACGTCCTGGAGGTTTCCCAGGTAGTCGGGGCTGGTGACATAGACGGCGGCGGGGGGCGCGTCCAGGGCGTCCAGCGCTTTTTCCAGGCCCGCCGCCGTGATGGGACAGGCGCAGAGGGCGGCGTCCTCCTCCGGCCAGAGCCAGAGGGGTTCAAAGTCCAGCAGGGCGGCGGCGTGGACAAAGGACTTGTGGACGTTCCGGGCAGCAACGATCACCGGCGGCGTGCCCGGCCGGCGGTTCTGGAGAGCCATGTGCAGCATGGCCTTGACGCATTGGCTGGAGCCCTCCGTGGAGTAGAAGGTGGCGGCAGAGCCGAAGAGGGCGGCGGCGTTCTGCTCGCTCTGGGCGATGATGCCCGCCGCCTCATAGAGGGAGTCCGCGCCGGGGACCTCCGTCAGGTCCCATTGCTCGCAGCCCAGGGGCCCCCGGCCCTTGTGGCCCGGCATGTGGAAGCGGCCCTCCCGCTGATAGCCTTTCAGGAAGTCCCAGATGGGGGTGGTCATGCCTCGGTCTCCTCCGCGTCCTCCGCCAAAGCGGCCTGGAGCATAATGGCGCACTCCATCCGTTTGCGGAAGAGCTCACAGCCCGCCTCATAAACCCCCCGGATGGAGCCGGAGGCGTGGTAGGCGTTGGCGGCGCAGCCGCCGGAGCAGTAGAGCTTGGCCCAGCAGTCCGCGCACTCGGGGCGGGCGTAGGCGTTGCAGGACCGGAACTCCTCCCGGAGAGCGGTGTTGGTCACGCCGTTCCACACGTCCCCCAGCTTATAGGACTCCTCCCCCACGAACTGGTGGCAGGGATACAGGTCCCCCCAGGGGGTGACGGCCATGTACTCCGTGCCGGAGCCGCAGCCGGAGACCCGCTTGTAGACGCAGGGGCCCCCGGTGAGGTCCAGCATGTAATGGTAGAAGGTAATGGGGCGGCCCTCTTTATGGCGCTTCAGCATTTCCTTTGCCAGCAGCTCGTACTGCTCCTTGACGGTCTCCAGATCCTCCGCCGTCAGAGCCGCCGGGTCGCCGGGGGCGCAGACCACCGGCTCCATGGAGAGCTCGGTAAAGCCCAGGTCCGCCATGTGGAACAGGTCCTTTGTAAAGTCGGGATTCCGGTGGGTGAAGGTGCCCCGCATGTAGTACCGGCTTCCCCCCCGGGCCTTCACCAGCTCCTGGAACTTGGGAACAATGCGGTCATAGCTGCCGTTCCCGGCGTAGTCCACCCGGAGGGCGTCGTGGATCTCCTTCCGCCCGTCCAGGGAGAGGACCACGTTGTCCATCTCCCGGTTGGCGAAGTCAATCACGTCTGCGTCGATGAGCATCCCGTTGGTGGTGAGGGTGAAGCGGAAATGCTTGTGGCAGGGCTCCTCCCGGGTCCGGGCGTAGGCCACCAGGTCCTTGACCACCTGCCAGTTCATCAGCGGCTCGCCGCCGAAGAAATCCACCTCCAGGTTGGTCCGGCTTCCCGAGTGGGCGATGAGGAAGTCCAGGGCCTGCTTGCCCACCTCAAAGCTCATGAGGGCCCGGGCGCCGTGGTACTTCCCCTGGCTGGCGAAGCAGTAGGAGCAGTTCAGGTTGCAGGTGTGGGCCACGTGGAGGCAGAGGGCCTTGACCACGTCCCCGGAGCGCTCTTTAAAGGTCCCGGCGATGTCCGCGAAGGTGTCCGGGGTATAGAGCTGCCCGGACTTCACCAGGGCCTCCACGTCGGCCAGGCACTCCCGGAGCTCCGCCTCCGTCACATCGGGGCGGCCCGGGTATTTTTCCAGCAGGGTCTTGACAATCTCCTCCGGCGCGTGGTCCGGGTAGAGGGCGATGACGTCGTAGGCCACCTCGTCCACCACGTGGACCCCGCCGGAGCAGCTGTCCAGGACGATATTATAGCCGTTGAGCTTGTATTGATGTACCATGGGGGAGTCCTCCTATGTGGGATTCAAGGAAAAGCGCCGCCCGTCAGGCGGCGCTTCGCGTGTTTACTTCTGCTCGCACTTCTGATTGGCGACGCCGCAGGAGGTCTTGCAGGCGGACTGGCAGGAGGTCTGGCACTCGCCGCAGCCGCCCTTCTTGGCGCTCTCGCAGAGGCTGCGGGTCTCCAGGGTCTTGATTCTCTTCATAATCGTTACTCCCATCTGATTGAAATTTGAAGCGCTCCGCTTTTGGAAAAAGCGGCCTTTTGTCTTGGACAGTTTAGCATAGTGCTGCCGGAAAGTCAAGGGGCGGCTTTGCGCCGGTCCCGGACGATGCACAGGGCCCCGCCCGCGAAGACGCACAGGTCCGCCAGGTTGAAGACATAGCGGTTCAGCGGCTCCGGAGCCCGGGGGAACTGGAGGTAGTCGTAGACCCGGCCCTCCGTCAGGCGCTCCTGGAGGTTGCTCAGGCCCCCGCCCAGGATCAGCCCCGTCCCCAGGGGGCAGCTCCGCCGCCGGGTCCACAGCAGGGCCAAAGCCGCCGCCGAGGCCAGGGGCAGGCCCTCCGCCGGAATGGGCAGGGAAAAGGCCGCCCCCTCGTTCCACATGGATTTCAGCCGGACCCGGCCCCCGAAGAGGTCTCTGTCCCGGCGGCTGGTGCGGTCCAGGTACAGCCGGGCGGCGGTGCAGCCGGACCAGGCGGCCAGGGTGGTAAACAGCGTTCCTCCCATGGTCATTCCTCCTCCTTGCGTTTGTTCTCCTCCGCCCGCTCCATGGCGGCCCGAAGGGCCCCATGGCCCCGGCGGTTGTTGCTCTCCAAAATCCGGGCGATCTCCCCCTGGACCTGCTCCACCTCCTCCCGGAAGGCGGAGGCCGAGACCCGCAGGGCCCCGTGGCCCAGGATGATGAGCTGCTCCGGCCCGTCGGAGGTGGCCACCTTCACCCGGTGCTGCTTTCCCAGCTCATAGGTGGCCCGCTCGATATAGGCGTCCGCCGTCTCCGCCTCCTTGGTGTAGACCACGTGGATGCTGTGGTACTTTTCAACAGACCCCTGGCCGCCCCGGACCTTATAGGCGTCGAAGACGGCGATGACCTCGCATTTCCGGCAGCCCTGGTAGTTGCAGAGAAGGTCGCACAGGGCCTTTCGGGCGGCGTCCAGGCTCTCCCGGGCGATGGCCTTCAGCTCCTCCCAGGCGAAGATGATGTTGTACCCGTCCACCAGCAGGTATTCCGGTCCCTGGGGCCGGCGGGCGGCGGGGCGGCGCTCCGCCGCGTCCGGGGAAACGGGCCGCCGGGGGGCCTTGGGGGGCAGGAAGTCCCGGCGCTTCACCGCCCCGTAGGTCCGCTCGAAGATGGCCTGGAGCTCCTTGTCCTGCTCGATGGTTCCGGCGTAGGCGGCGCCTCGGCGGGTCTCCGGCTCCTTGGCCTCCTCCGGCGCCGGGGCGTTCAGGCGGATCCCGCTGTCCACGTGGGCCTGGGCGGGGACGTCGCTCCACTTCACCGTGTATCCCGCCCCGTGGGCGCAGAAGACGGAATCCGGCGTGTTCTCCACGTCCCGTTCCGGATCGTAGCCGATGGCCTCGATAACGCGCTCCGGGTCCGCGCAGGGCCGGTAGCCCGCGGGGCGGAGGCTCAATCGGCCCTGTCCCCGGGTGTAGGCGGCCAGCTCCCGGGCGTAGTCCCCCATGGCAGCCACGGGGGCCTCCCCGGTGAGGACGGCCTCGTCCCCCAGGGTCTCCGGGGCCTCCGTCTCGCCGCCCATCTGCTGCACGTCGTTCAACGCCCGGCCCAGCTGGGTTCCCGGCAGCTCCAGGCGGAAGGCGTACCAGGGCTCCAGGAGGACGCTCTCCGCGCTCATCAGCCCCTGGCGCACCGCCCGGTAGGTGGCCTGGCGGAAGTCGCCGCCCTCGGTGTGCTTCTCGTGGGCCCGGCCCGCCGTCAGGGTGATCCGCATATCCGCGATGGGGGACCCGGTGAGAACCCCCAGGTGGGGCTTCTCCCACAGGTGGGTTAAAATAAGGCGCTGCCAGTGGCCGTCCAAGCTGTCCTCCGGACAGACGGTGGCAAAGCGCAGGCCCGTCCCCCGGGGCAGGGGCTCTAAGAGCAGGTGAACCTCGGCATAGTGCCGCAGGGGCTCGAAGTGCCCAACGCCCTCCACGGGAGCGGCGATGGTCTCCCGGTACACCACCCGGCCCGCGCCAAATCGCGCCTCGATGCCGAAGCGCTCCCGGAGGCGGCGCTGTAAGATCTCCGTCTGGACCTCCCCCATCAGCTGCACCCGGATGGTCCCGGCGGTCCAGGACACCCGGAGCTGGGGGTCCTCCTCCTCCAGGAGGCGCAGGGCTTTCAGCGCCGCGGAGGGGTCCGCGTCCGTCTCCATCTGATAGGCCAGCACCGGTTCCAGGGCCGGGACCGTCCAGGCGGTCTCATATCCTAAGCCCTGGCCCGGCAGGGCCCGGCTCAGGCCGGTGACGGCCACGACGGACCCGGCGGGGGCGCTGTCCACGGGACGGAACTTGGCCCCGGAGTAGAGGCGGAGCTGATCCGCCTTTTCCTCCCAGATCTCCTCCTCCGGGGTGTCCGTCTTCCGGTTGGTGAGGACGTCCTTGGTCTTCAAGACGCCGCCGGTGACCTTCATCCAGGTGAGCCGGGCTCCCCGGTCGTCCCGGGAGACCTTGAAGACCCGGGCCCCGAACTCCTCGGGATAGGTCCGCAGAGGCGCGTGGCGGCGGAGGGCCTCCAAAAGTGCCTCCACCCCCTCCAGCTTCAACGCGGAGCCGAAGAGGCAGGGAAACAGCTTCCGCCCGGCGATCAGGTCCGTCAGGTCCTCCTCCGACACCGCCCCGGTTTCCAGGTAACGTTCCAGCAAGGCTTCGTCACACATGGCGGCTTCCTCGGCCAGGGCGTCCGGCGGCTGGGAGAAGTCGGCGCAGCCTCCGTCCAGGCGGGCTTTCAGTTCCGCCAGGAGGGTTTCCCGGTCCGTGCCCGCCAGGTCCATCTTGTTGATGAACAAAAACGTGGGCACGGCGTAGCGCTCCAGCAGCCGCCAGAGGGTCCGGGTGTGGGCCTGGACCCCGTCGCTGCCGCTGACCACCAAAACCGCGCAGTCCAGCACCCGTAAGACCCGCTCCGCCTCGGCGGAGAAGTCCACGTGGCCCGGGGTGTCCAGCAACGTGACCTCCAGGTCCCCCAGGGAGAATTCCGCCTGCTTGGAAAAGATGGTGATGCCCCGCTCCCGCTCCATCTCGTCGGTGTCCAGGAAAGCGTCCCGGTGGTCCACCCGGCCCAGGCGGCGGATGGCCCCGCTTTGGTACAGCAGGGCCTCGGAGAGGGTGGTTTTCCCGGCGTCCACGTGGGCCAGGACGCCCATGACCAGTTTGTTCATCGTGATACCTCCTGTAGGGGCCGCCGCCCTCGGCGGCCCTATCCGGCGCGGAACAGGGCCCAAAGCAGACCGTAGACCACCGGCTGGTGAAGCATATAGATGAGGAGAGAATGGCGGCCCATGGCCGTCACCAGGGGAACCGGGCGGATCTCCCTGGTCTCCTCCGGCCGGAGGCGGAAGAGAAACCACCCCGTCAGGAAGAGAAAGCCCCAGGGAAGGAGGGAAAAATAGTCTGTGGAGAAGAAGTCCGCCGGGGGGAAACCCAGCAGGGCGGTGGCGTGGTCCCGGTACAGCCCTGCCGGAAGGGCGGCGATACGCAGCCCCTCAAAGCCCAAAAATCCGGCGTTCACGTCCCGGGTCAAAAGGAACAGCAGGAAGCTCCCCGCCGCCCCCGCCTGGGCGGGGGCGCGTTCCAGCATCGGGGCCAGGGGAATCAGCAGCAGGGAGGAGGCCCCCAGCAGGGTCAGCACGCCGCAGAAGACCAGATTCCCGGGCATGAAAAACCAGGTGACGGCGGTGATCAGCGCTCCGCAGAGGAAGACCGTCAGCCCCCGGCGGAGCTGACGGCGGCCCAGGGCCCAGCAGTACCCGGAGAGAAGGATAAAGGTCCAACAGATGCTCTGCTGCCAGATGTGGGCGGCGAAGCCGTGATACCAGGGCCAGTCCGCGCCGAACATGTAGACCATATCCCAGCTGGCGTGATAGAGGATCATACTGACCAGGGCGAGGCCCCGGATGGTGTCCAGGACCTGATAGCGGCGGCGTTCCAAGGCGGGGCCTCCTTTCCGGCGGTTTGTGAAAAAGGGGGAGCGCCGCTCCCCCTTTCAGGTCTCGTTAATAAGCCACGCCCCAATAGATGTCGGTGGTGCACTTCTTGCCGCACACGGGGCAGACGCCCTCCGTGCCGCTCTGCTGCAGGGGCATGCAGCGGGAGCTGACCCCGGCACGCTCCTTCATGGCAAGCTCACACTCCAGGGAGCCGCACCACTTGGACCGCAGGAAGCCGCCCTTGCCCTCGGCAATGGCCTTGGCCTCCTCCGGGGTGGAGATGTCGAAGGTGTTGTCCTCCCGGTTTTTCAGAGCCATGGCGTACATGTTGTCGTGGACCGCGTCCAGGAGCTTTTTGACGGTCTCCTCCAGGTCCGCCAGGGGCACGGTCACCTTCTCCCCGGTATCCCGGCGGGCGACGACGCACTGCTCCTTCTCCATGTCCTTGGGGCCGATCTCCACCCGCAGGGGCACGCCCTTCATCTCGTACTCGGCGAACTTCCAGCCGGGGGAGTTGTCGGAGTCGTCCATCTTGGAGCGGACGCCCGCGGCCTTCAGCCGGTCCCGGAGGGAGGCGGCGGCGTCCAGCACGCCGGGCTTGTGCTGGGCCACGGGAATGACCACCGCCTGGATGGGGGCCACCCGGGGGGGCAGCACCAACCCGTTGTCGTCTCCGTGGGTCATGATGATGCCGCCGATCATCCGGGTGGACACGCCCCAGCTGGTCTGGTGGGGGTGGTGGAGCTGGTTGTCCTTCCCGGTGTAGGTGATGTCGAAGGCCTTGGCGAAGCCGTCCCCGAAGTAGTGGCTGGTGCCCGCCTGGAGGGCCTTGTGGTCGTGCATCATGCACTCCACGGTGTAGGTCTCCTCGGCGCCCTTGAATTTCTCCTTGTCCGTCTTCCGGCCCCGGAGAACGGGCATGGCCAGGAAGTTCTCCATGAAGTCCGCGTAGACGTTCAGCATGCGCATGGTCTCCTCCCGGGCCTCGGCCTCGTCCACGTGCATGGTGTGGCCCTCCTGCCAGAGGAACTCCCGGTGGCGCAGGAAGGGCCGGGAGGTCTTCTCCCAGCGGAGGACGCTGCACCACTGGTTGTAGAGCTTCGGGAGGTCCCGCCAGGAGTGGATGATGTTGGCGTAGTGCTCGCAGAAGAGGGTCTCGGAGGTAGGGCGGACGCAGAGCTTATCCTCCAGCTTTTCGCTGCCGCCCAGGGTGATCCAGGCGCACTCGGGGGCAAAGCCCTCCACGTGGTCCTTCTCCTTCTGGAGGAGGGACTCGGGGATCAGCACAGGGAGATAGACGTTTTCATGCCCCGTCTCCTTGAAGCGGCGGTCCAGCTCATTCTGGATGTTCTCCCAGATGGCGTAGCCGTAGGGCCGGTAGATGAACATGCCCTTGACGGAGGTGTAGTCGATGAGCTCCGCTTTCTTGCAGACGTCCGTGTACCACTGGGCGAAGTCCGCGTCCCGGGCGGTGATGGCGTCTACCTGTCTTTTATCCGTAGCCATAGCGTTTTCGTTCCTTTCCTGTTTGAGGTTCCAAAATAACTACATTATTTTATCCGCCCCAGGCGGGATTGTCAACGGGTTTCCATGGATTTTACCCATTCAGGCCCACACACGGGTTGCATTTCCCGGAAGGGTATGATAGGATAATTCCAGCGCTGAAAAACGGCGGATGGCCGGCCTCCTTGACAGGGGGCAGCTTCTTGCCCCCTGATCCTTTGAAAGGGGGGCTGCCCATATGATTACATATTCGGAACTCTTCCAGTTCTGTCTGGTCATCATTGGACTTTGCGGCCTGTTCATTCAGGTATACAAAAAGAAGTAACCGCCCAGCCTGCAAGCACGCGGTTACTCCTTTTTAAGTAACTGTCCGGGCCGGCCGTCTGCCGACAGCGCCCTTCCTATTTTCAGTATACCCAAGCGCTCCGGAGTTGTCAAGAGGCTCCGGGGCGCTTTTTTGCCCTCACCGCCCCGGCAGGGGGAAGGCGCGCATAATGACCCGCCCAAAGCAGGCCAGGGCCCGTCCGCCGGCGGCGGTGAGCACCACGTCCGCGTCCGCCCGGGCCCGGTTCAGGGAGAAAAGGTACACAATACCCGCCGGATCCCTGTAATACTGCTTGCAGAGGATATCCCCGTCCACATAGAAGACGCCCACGTCCCCCGCCTTCAGGGGGTCCCGGTTCACGTAGACCACGGACCCGTCGGAGATAAAGGGGGCCATGGAGTCCCCCTGGATCCGCACGCCGAACTCCGCCGCCGGGGGCACGTCTCCCGTGACGGGGATGAGGTCGTAGTCCTCCCCGAAGGCCGGGGCGGCGTACCCGGCGGCGGCGGGGGAGCGGTACAGGGGAATCATCCGGGGCTCCGGGGCCCCGGGCACGGCCTCCGCCTCGTCCCGATAGGCGCACAGCGCCTCCACCATGGTCCGCACCGTCTCCCGCCCCAGGGCGGACAGCCCCCGGTACCCCTCCAGCAGCCTCTGCTCCTTCTCGCTTAAGTCCCGCTTGTTGTACTGGAAGCTGTCCTGAAACAGCGTGTTGGGGTCCACCTCCAGGGAGTCGAACAGCCGCAGCATGATCTCCTCCTTGGGAAAGCTGACCCCCGTCTCGTAATTCCCCACCGCGGAAGGGGAAACCCCCAATAAAGCGGCCAGCTCGGCCCGGGTCATATCCAGCTCCCCCCGCCGGACCCGCATCCTCTCGCCAAACGACATCCCCGACCCCCCTTTCCTTCCCCTCATCTTACCAGTTCGTCAAAGCCCTGTCAATCTTTTTTACAAGAATCTTGTAAATCCCCCCTTGACATTCTAGAACATATGTGCTATTTTAAATTCACCGCCAAGTTTCTTGTAATTTCCACTCTCCCGTCCCTCGTCCCCCGTAAAAAAATCAGCCGTGAACCCAGCATAGCGGTTCACGGCTGAAAGCGAGGGAAAAGCCCGTCCGGCGCATGAAAAAAGCCCTAAGGCTTTTTTCATCGCCTTAGGGCTTTTCCCGAGCTGGTGGGGGAAGGTGGATTCGAACCACCGAAGTCAGTGACAACAGATTTACAGTCTGCCCCATTTGACCGCTCTGGAATTCCCCCCTATTCAATTGCGGCGTTGGAAAGAAGGTGGAGCTGGTGGACGGACTCGAACCCCCGGCCTGCTGATTACAAATCAGCTGCTCTACCAACTGAGCTACACCAGCAGTTCCAACAGCATTGCTTATTCTAGCAGACGGCTTTCCGTTTGTCAACTAAAATTTTTCCGTTTTTCACGGTTTTTTCAAAGGAGAGGATTTCCATGAAAACCACCCTGCGCCGCCCCGGAGCCCTGCGCTGCACGCTGTGCGGCCGGGAGATCCTCCGGGGCGAGGAATACTGGGCCTGCAACGGCCACCTGTCCTGCGGGACATGCTTTCCGGACCTGGCCCGGCGGGAGCTGGCCCCCTGCCGGGAGATCCGGGGAAGGGAGGCCCGCCTATGACCCTTCTGGAAATGTCGGCCTCCTACCGCAGCAGCGCCGCCGCTATCCACGGGCGCATCGTGGAGCTGCGGGGCCTGGAGCGGGCCCAGGCGGACCCGGAGGCGGCCTTCCGCCTCCGCCGCCGCATCGACGAGCTGACCCCCCTCTGGCGGGAGGCCCGGGAACTGGCCGCCCTCACCGCCCACTACTATGACAGGAGCTATCACAAACATGAGAAATACGCGCTATGAAAGCCCCTTCTCCACCCGCGCCAGCGAGTGGATCGGGGATCTGACGGTCTGGAACCGGGAGCACGCCGCCGACAACTCGGAGCGCCTGGAGCGCCTCCGGCGGAATCTCCGCCAGGCCCGGGAACGGGAGCTCACCCCCCGCCAGCGCCAGCTGGTGGACCTCTACTACGACCAGGGGATGAACATCCCCCAAATCGCCGAGGAGCTGGGCCTGAACCGCTCCACCGTCTCCCGGACCCTCCGGCGGGCCAAGGCCCGGCTCTACCGGTGCCTCCGCTATTCCCTGTAAGCGCTCAGCGGAAATGACCCCGAAACGGGAAGGAAGAGAGCTACGAGAGGAACCCAGGAGGGGTTCCTTTCGTCTTTAATTAAAAGTTTTTCAGAGTTTTTTAACTCTGAAAAACTTGCTCCGCTTGGCGAAAAGGTTTTTTCGCCAAGCGGAGTCCAGGATTTTCCTGCCGTTTCGTCCATTCTGTCCCGCTTTTCCTCTTGCGGTTTTCCACGGAAGCGGATATAATCAAAGCCAGCATCCAAAGAGACGGGCCAACGAATCCAACACCGTCCCCGCCCAGCGGCGGGGCGGGCGGGTGAGGCCGGCGCCGCCGGACCGGGAGGAACGACATGAAGGACATGATGTATAATTCCCTGCACAACCGCTGGCTGCGGCTGGCGGCCGCCATGCTGGGGGAGGGCGTGGTAGCCCTGGCCCTCCGCGTCTTCATTGTGCCCCTGGGGCTGTACTCCGGCGGGCTCATGGGCCTGTGCCAGCTGATCCGCACCCTGCTCCACAACACCCTGGGCCTGGAGGCGGACATCGCCGGCGTTCTCTATTTCCTCAGCAACATCCCCATCCTGCTCCTGGGCTGGAAGACCCTGGGGCCCCGGATGACCTTCAAGACCATCGCCTGCACGGTGTCCTTCTCCTTTTTCTATAGTATCATCCCCTCGCCGACCGTTCCCATCGTGGACGACTATCTGACCTCCTGCCTCTTGGGGGGCATCATCGTGGGCACCGCCAGCGGCATCGTGCTGACCTGCGGCGGCAGCGGCGGCGGGCTGGACATCGTGGGCCTGTGCCTGAGCAAGCGGGGCAGCCGCTTCACCGTGGGCAAGTTCTCCCTGACCTTCAACTTCTTCCTCTACTCCGCCTGCCTGATTCTCTTCATCCCGGAGGTGGCCATCTACTCCGTCATCTACAACTTCTTCTCCGCCATGGTGCTGGACCGGATGCACCAGCAGAATGTGAACGTCCAGGCCATGATCTTCACCAAGGAGGACGAGAAGGTCCTGGGCCGCTTCATCATCGAGAAGCTGGGCCGCAGCGTCACCTACTGGGAGGGCACTGGGGCCTACAGCGGCAAGGGGCTCCACGTGCTGGTGGTGTGCCTGTCCAAGTTCGAGATCGAGGAGCTGCTCCACGCCGTCCACGAGATGGACGAACACGCCTTTGTCACGGTCCAGGAGCGGGTCCGGGTCTTCGGGAATTTTGTAAGGAAGCTGGAGTGAGGGTGGAATGGCCTGGTCAGGGGACCAGGCCCCACACCTTTTCTACCGATAGAACCCCCTGTGGGGCCCGCACCCCTGTGCGGGCCATTCCCCAAATTTGCTTTTCTGTCAGTAGGGGCGGACCTGTGTGTCCGCCCCTTTTTTCATGCCCCGGAGCTCTTTTCAATCTCCAAGACCCGCAGAACCTCCCCCTCCACGGAGAACCGCACCTCCAGCCCGGCGAAGCCGAAGCCGTAGGCCCGTCCCGGGTCGTCCTGATACCTGGGCCGGGGGTCCAGGGCCAGCACGGACCGGAGGGCCTCCCGCCGGTCCGGGGGCACCTTCTCCCACAGCTCCGGCGGGCACTCCACCGCCAGGGTCTCCCCGTCGGGCACGGCGGCGGCGAAGCCCCCCAGGGCCTCGGGGCGGCAGTCGGCGTAGGGGAGATAGGGCTTGATATCCAGGATGGGCGTGCCGTCCATCAAATCCGCCCCCCGGACCCGGAGGACGGTCCCGAACTCCGCCGTCTTTTCGATCCCCGCCAGGGTGACGGCGGACAGGGCCAGAGGGTTGGGCCGGAAGGGGGACCGGGTGGCAAAGACCCCCAGCCGGGCGTTCCCCCCCAGCCGGGGCGGGCGCACCGTGGGCGACCAGCCCTCCCGGACCGCTTGGTCGAAGACCCAGATCAGCCACACGTGGGAAAAGCCCTCCAGCCCCCGGAGGGCGGCGGGGTCCCGGTACGCCGGCTCAAAGACCACCAGGGACTCCAGGGACTCCACCAGGCCGCTCTGGCGGGGGACGCCGAACTTTCCGGCGAAGTCGCTGCGGATATGGGCGATGGGCTTCATGGTAAATTCCTCAGGCATGGGCGGGCCTCCTTTTCTCGTTTTCCGCATATAGTATACAGGAGGCGGGGAAAAAAAGAAAGCCCGTTATGTAGCCGGGCCGCTGGGGGGACAGTCCTCCCGGCAGTCCGGCAGTCAGAGGGAAACGCTTAGAACGCCCGGTCCATGGCGTTTCCGGCATCATCCAGGGCGCCCCGGACGGACCGCCCGGCATCGTCCAGGGCATCCCGGGCGTCGTCCATCACACCGTTCCCGGCGGAGCCGCCGTTCACGGAGCCGCTTCCATAGCTTTCGCCGCTGCCCGCGCTCCCAGCGGAGCCGCTTCCGGCAGTGCTTCCTCCGGTGACGGATCCGTTTCCGGACGTGCTTCCGCCGGTGACGGAGCCGCCCGCTGCGCTTCCGGCCTGGCCGGTGGAGCCGTAATCGTCCACATTGCCGGTGGTCTGGCCTCCGCCGCAGGCGGTCAGGCAGAACGCCAGCAGCAGGGTCGCCAGCAGGCACATCAGAGTATTTTTCATGACATACTCCTCCTTCGATCTTCCCGGGCCCCGCCGGAGGGGCGGGGCCCGGCGTCCGCCGTCAAAGGTGCCCACGGGCAAACCGCCCCTGGACCTCTTTGACGGCCCCGGGACGAACGTGCCGTCCCGTGTCCGCGATACCCAGGCGTTATTGTCCCCGGTCCGCGCCCTGCAAACCCTGGGACTTTCCGGCCGGGCAGGCTTTTTCTGGGATCCGGGGTAGTTTTCCGGCATGGCGCGCCCTTGGGACACATAAGGATATACGGGAGGGCGGCTGAGGACGGAACGGGTTCGGCAGTATTTTCTCTGGAAAACTCTTGAAATTTCGGCGAAATGACGTATAAATTTCTGGAAAATTGGATTAAACTAACAAAAAGAACTTTACTGCCAAGGAAAATTTTTTGAAATGTTTGTGCAATTCTCCATTGACGGGAGACAAAAAAGCGTTTATGATGGTAGAGGAAAGACTCGTGGTCAACCATTGATTTGATTTGACACAAAAAAGGAGAGCTGCAACATGTACACGCAGGAAATTACTGTCAACAACGAAGTTGGTTTGCACGCCCGCCCCGCCACGTTCTTTATCCAGAAGGCCAACGAGTTTAAGAGCGGCATCTGGGTCGAGAAGGAGGATCGCCGCGTCAATGCCAAGAGCCTCTTGGGCGTGCTGTCCCTGGGCATCGTGAAGGGCACCCCCATCACCCTGATCGCGGACGGCAGCGATGAGAAAGAGGCGGTCACCGCTTTGGTGGACCTGGTGAAAGACAACTTCGGAGAGTAACGAACCGTCCCCGTGCTGCCCGTCAGCGCGGGGTGGTCTTTTTTTATTTGTATGGAGGTGGAGCATGACCAGGGACGAGCTGAAGGAGAAGGCCAACGACCTGCCCCTGCTGCCGGGGGTCTACCTGATGATGGACAGGACCGGGAAGGTCATCTACGTGGGCAAGGCGAAGAAGCTCAAGAACCGGGTCAGCCAATACTTTCAGGACAGCGCCTCCCACACGGTGAAGACGAGGCAGATGGTCTCCCAGATCGACCGGTTCGACACCATCTTCGTCTCCAGCGAGTTTGAGGCCCTGGTGCTGGAGAACTCCCTCATCAAGCGGCACATGCCCCGCTATAACATCCTCCTCAAGGACGACAAGGGCTATCCCTTCGTGCGCCTCTCCCGGGAGACCTACCCCCGGTTTACCATGGTCCACAAGTGGGCCAACGACGGGGCCAGGTACTTCGGGCCCTTCGGCGGGCGGTTCGAGACCCGCCAGGCCCTGGACGCCGTCTGTGCCGCCCTGCGCCTCCCCACCTGCAACCGGAAATTTCCCCGGGACATCGGGGCGGAGCGGCCCTGCCTGAACTTCCACATGGGCCGGTGCGACGGCTTCTGCCGCCCGGAGATGACGGCGGAGGAGTACAACCGCCGCATCCGCCAGGCCTGCCAGATGCTGGAGGGCAAGGCGAAGGAGCTCCTCCGGGAGATGACCGGGGAGATGGAGGCGGAGGCGGAGGCTCTGCGGTTTGAGCAGGCGGCGGCCCTCCGGGACCGGATCAACGCCATCAGCGCCCTGAGCAAAAAGCAGACGGTCATCGCCGGGCTCTGCGCCGACACGGACATCTGGGGTCTTTACCGGGGCGCGGGCAAGTGCTGCTACGCCGTGCTCCACATGGAGGAGGGCAACCTGGCGGGCCGGGAGACGGAGCTGTTCACCGCCCCCATGGAGGAGCCTCAGGAGGAGATGCTCTCCGCCCTGACGGCCCAGTACTACCTGCCCCGGGCCATCCTGCCCCATGAGATTCTGCTGCCCTTCGAGACGGAGGGCTACTGCGAAAGCCTCTCAGAGGCCCTGACCAAGCGGGCGGGGCACAAGGTCTGGGTCCACGTCCCCCAGCGGGGGGAAAAGGCGGACCTTCGGGCCATGGCCCAGCGGAACGCCGCCGAGGAGGCGGAGCGGGCCACCACCGCCGAGGAGCGTGTGGCCCACACCCTGGAGCTGCTGACGAAAATGCTGGACCTCCCGGCCCCTCCCAAGCGGCTGGAGTCCTTCGACATCTCCAACACCGGGGGCAGCGATATCGTGGCCTCCATGGTGGTCTACAGCGGCACCCGGCCCCTGAAGAGCGCCTACCGGCGCTTCCGCATCAAGGACCTGGAGGGGAAACCCGACGACTACGCCTCCATGCGGGAAGTGCTCCGGCGGCGGCTCCAGCGGGCAGCAGACGGGGACGAGAAATTTCTCCCCCTGCCGGACGTGTTCCTGATCGACGGCGGCGTCACCCACGCCCAGACAGCCCTGGGCGTCGCCCGGGAATTCGGGGTGGACGTGCCCATCTTCGGCATGGTGAAGGATGACCGGCACCGGACCCGGGCCCTGGTGACCCCGGAGGGCCGGGAGATCGGCATCGTGGGGAATCAGGCGGTGTTCTCCCTCATCGGGCAGATCCAGGAGGAGACCCACCGGTTCGCCATCACCTACCACCACGAGAGCCACGGGAAGAGCGCCCTGCGCTCCGCCCTGGACGGCATCCCCGGCGTGGGGCCCAAGCGGCGGGAGGAGCTGCGGAAGCGGTTCGGCACCATCAAGGCCATCCGGGAGGCGGATGTGGAGGCCCTGGCGGCGGTGGTGCCCAGGAATGCCGCCGAGGCGGTGTGGGGGCACTTCCATCCGTCGAACGCAGAGGCAGCGGATGGGGAGCAGGCATGAAAAAACGCCCCGCCGCCTTGACAACGGGGGAGCGGAACGATATAATGACAGCAGAAGGGACACCGCTGCAAGACGGTCAGCCCTCACTGCTCAACTTAAAAAAGTTGACCGCTTGGTGCCAGCCGAGCGGTCAACGCGCGTTTATGGTCAGTATGTACAGCGCGAACGCCAGACATACGAGAAACCGCAGTACGAAGTACAAACGATTCTTCCACACTCGCTTCACCCCCTTTCTCAAGGGAGTGGCCAACCGCCTTTTCCGCAGCTGTGTCCTTCTGCCGCCGTGCCCTGACGGGCCCGGCGGTTTTTATTATAGGGGAAATGGGGAGGTTTGTCAAATCACGGTAAAAAAGACCGAAGGGCGCAAGCCCTTCGGTCTTTTCGTTACGCTGAAACTTGGTTG
>CAJUOD010000061.1 GCA_910587875.1 uncultured Oscillibacter sp.
TCCGCCGCCAGGTCCCCGGCCCGGCCATGGATCCACACGGCGCCCGCTGCCGCCAGCACCGGGGAGGCCCCCTGGGCCAGCAGGGAGGCGGTGAGCCCCGTCAGCACGTCGCCGCTGCCCCCCTTGGCAAGGCCGGAGTTCCCGGTGGTGTTCACCAGCACGTTCCCCTCCGGCCCGGCGGTGACGGTGCGGTGGCCCTTCAGCACCAGGATGCAGCCGTGTTCCCTCGCAAAGGCCCGGGCCGCGCCCACCGGGTCCCCGGCGGCGTTCCCGCCGATGCGGGCGAACTCCCCGCCGTGGGGGGTCAGGATGGTGATCCGTCCCCGGCGGCTGTCCAGAATATCTATATGTCCCTCCAGCGCGTTTATGCCGTCGGCGTCCAGCACCACGGGCTTTTCCGTTTTCTCCAGAAGATCCAGCGCCAGCCTGGCCGTCTCCTCCCGCCGTCCCAGGCCGGGGCCCAGGGCCAGGACGTCACAGCCCTCCAGCCGCTCCAGCAGCTCAGGCAGGGCCCGGCGGCTCAGGCCGCCCCGGCGGTCCTCCAGAGGGAAGGGCATGGCGGAGACGCACTTGGCGGCCTCCACCTGCCAGATGCACTCCGGGACTCCCAGGTACACCAGCCCGCAGCCGGACCGGACCGCCGCCGAGGCGGTGAGATAGGGCGCGCCGGTGTAGCCCACGGCTCCGCCCACCACGAGGACCTTGCCGAAGTCCCCCTTGTGGCCGTCTCTCTTCCGGGGCGGCAGGGCGGCGGCGGCAAAGTCCCGCTCCACCGTCTGGACGGGACAGGGGACCTCCCGCACCAGGGCGGCGGGAATACCGATGTCATGGACCGTCACCTTCCCGGAGAGGAGGGCCCCGTCTCCCGCGAACTGGCCCACCTTGGGCAGGGAGAAGGTGACCGTCCGGTCCGCTCGGACGGCCCGGCCCAGAACCCGCCCCGTGTCCGCCTCCACGCCGCTGGCGATGTCGGCGGCGATGACGGTTCCCCGGCAGGCGTTGATGAGGTCTACGGCGGCGGCGTATTTGGAGTCCGGGGCGATTTCCCGGGAAAGGCCCACGCCGAAGACCGCGTCGATGACGACCTGACAGCCCCGGGCCCAGGCGGCCTGGGAGGAGTCCTGGGGGTCGAAGTCCTCCAGCTCCACGCCGCACTCGCTGAGGCGGCCCGTCTCCTCCATGGCGTCGGGGGTGAGGCGGCGGTAGTCCCCCACCAGGAAGACCCGGACCTTGAGGCCCATCAAAAAGAGGAGCCGGGCGGCCCCGATGCCGTCCCCACCGTTGTTCCCCGCGCCGCAGAACACCGCCGCCCGGCATTTCTGGGGCTTGTCGGGCAGGGCGTCCAGAGCCGCCTGGGCCACCGCCGCCGCCGCCCGCTCCATCAGGTCGATGGAGGGGATCCTGTGTTCTTCAATGGCCTTCCTGTCCAGTTCCCGCATTTGGGCCGCCGTCGCCAGCTTCATGAGTCCGTACCTCCCGCGTGTCGATTTTTATGCTTTGATTATAGCGGGTTTCCGGGGGAAGAGCAACCGGGGGCCTTTTATTTGTCTTGGAAACCTGGTAAAATAGGGGATACAACCCAAAGTTTACACGGATTTCTCCAAACGCAACACAAAATCCCTGGTCTTGCGCCGGGCATTTTGGCAAAATAAGGACATCAAATTCAAGGAGGTCCCCCGATGTCATTTTCTGAAAACCTGCAATTTCTCCGCGCCCAGGCGGGCGTCACCCAGGAGCAGCTGGCCGAACAGCTGGACGTGTCCCGCCAGTCCGTCAGCAAGTGGGAGAGCGCCCAGAGCTTCCCGGAGATGGATACTCTATTGAAAATCTGCGACCTGTACGACGTGAACCTGGACACGCTCCTCCGGGGCAGCGTGGAGGAGAGCCGGGTGGGCGACACGGCGAAGTATGACGCCTTCATGACCCGCTTTGCCTGGAGAATTTCCCTGGCCACCGCCGCTATCATCGCCGCCGTGGGCCTGTGCGGCCTGATGGAGGTCCTGGGCCTGCCGGAGGCCCTGGCGGGAGCGGCGCTGCTGCTGGTTGTCACGGTGTGCGTGGTGGTCTTTGTGGTCTCCGGCATCCAGTACGCGGACTTCCGCAAGAAGAATCCGGTGATCACCGACTTCTATACCGAGGAGCAGAAAGACGCCTTTCAGCAGAGATTCATCTGGCACATCGCCGGGGGCGTGGGCGCGATCCTGTTTGCCGTTGTTCTGCTGGCGCTGTTTTTCTCCGCCTTCCCGGAGGAAGAGCCCTATGAGTCCTACAGTATGGCCTTTTTCCTGCTGATTGTCGCCGGGGCGGTGTGGTCCTTTATCTACGGCGGCATCCAGCACGACAAATACGATGTGGCAAAATACAACCGGGAGAACAGCCCCACGCCGGAAGCCAAGCGGCGCAGCGACCTGGCGGGCACCGTCTGCGCCGTCATCATGCTGCTGGCCACGGCGGTTTACGTGGGGCTGGGCCTGGCGCTGTACATGTGGAAAACGGCCTGGTGGGTGTTTGCCGTGGGCGGCATCCTCTGCGCCGTGGCCTCCGTAGTCCTGGGGCCCAAGGAGGAATGACGAAGCGCCCTCCCAAGACGGGAGGGCGCTTTCTTACAGTTTTACCGGGACCCCGGCGGCGTGCAGGGACCGGCGGAGGCGGGGCAGGTCCCCGTCGAAAATCGCGCCGTCCATTCCCACGAACCGGGCCCCCTCGATGTTGATGTTCAGATCGTCGATGAAGAAGCACTCCTCCGCCCGGAGGCCGTGCTCCCGGAGGAGGGTCTCGTAGATCTCCGGCTGGGGCTTCAAGAGCTTCCAGTCGGCGGAGACGAGCTTGCCGTCGAAGCACTCGCTGCCCGGGATGTGGCCGAAATACTGGGGGAGGTCCGCCTTGGCGTTGGAGAGGAGGTAGATGCCGTATCCCAGGCCCTTCAGCTCCCGGACCAGGTCCGCCATGCCCTCCATAGGCAGCAGCCAGCGCCGCCACCAGTTCCAGGTCAGCTCCCGGGCGGGGGCCCGGAGGCGCTCCGGCAGGCGGGGGCAGATCATATCCAGCCCGTCCTCCATGGACAGGGTGCCCCGGTCCATCTGAATCCACTCCACGGAGCCGAAGAGCTCCCGCAGCAGCAGGGCCCGGTCCCCCTCCGGGACGCCTAACTCCTTCACAAACAAGTCGGGCTTCCATTGAATGAGCACGTTGCCCATGTCGAAGACGATATGGCGGATCATGGCGCTTCCCCCTCTCCGGCCTCACAGGCCAGGACCACCACTTGATAGCCGTCCAGCCAGACACGGCCCTCCCGGCACTCCAGGCCGTCATAGTTGTTCAGCAGCACCCGGAAGGGCTCCGCAAGGGGCACGGAGACCCGGCCCCGGCCATAGTGGCAGAGCACCAGGACCCGTCTCCCGGACGTTTCCCCGGTCCGCCAGTAGGCGAACATCTCCGGCTCCTCCCGGAAGGCAGGCCGGAAGCCGCCGTGAACCAGCGCGTCCTCCCATTCCGGATCCTTCCGCAGGGCCAGAAGGCGCTTGTACCACCGCCGGACGGACTTCTCCGCCGCGGCGTCGGCCTCCACGTTCAGCGTTTGGTAATTGGGGTTCACCGGGAACCAGGGCGTGCCGGTGGTAAACCCGGCGTGCGCCTCCCCGGTCCACTGCATGGGGGTCCGGGCGTTGTCCCGGCTGTGGCGGCGGCAGACGGCCATGGCCTCCGCCTCCGTCAGCCCGGCGGCCCGGGCGGAGCGGTACTGGTCCCGGGTATTCAGATCCTCGAAGTCCTCCACCGTGCGGAACTCCCCGTTCCGCATGCCGATCTCCTGGCCCTGGTAGAGGAAGGGGATGCCCCGCAGCAGGACGGACAGCGCCGCCAGGGCGGTGACGCTCTCATAGCAGCCGTCCCCCTCCGGCAGGAAGATGCCGGGGGCCCGGGGCCGGTCGTGGTTCTCCAGGACGTTGGCCAGGAAGACGGAAGCTCCGGCGTTCTCCTGGGCCTGGAAAATCGCGTCCCGCCAGGCCCGGAAGTCAAAGGGCCTGTGCTGGTACCAGAAGGACCCCCGGTGGTCGGCCAGGAAGTGGGCGAAGTCAAAGAGGGTGGAGAAATAGCCCTCCGGCCCGCCGAACTCCGTCACCCGCTCCGGGGTGATGCTGTACACCTCGCCTACGGTAAAGGCGTCGTGGGGGAGGAAGCACTCCCGTTTCAGCTGGTTCAGGAAGGCCCCGATCTCCGTGGTCTGGGGCAGCATCCTGGACACGGCGCAGGTGCCGTCGGGACTGTCGGCGGGGCCGTCCCGGAAGCTGAGGTCCTTTTTCAGGTTGATGATGGCGTCCAGCCGGAAGCCGGAGACCCCCTTGTCCAGCCACCAGTTCACCATATCGCAGATCTCCCGCCGGACCTCCGGGTTCTCCCAGTTCAGGTCCGGCTGTTCCCTGGCGAAGGTGTGGAAGTAATAGAGGTCCGAACCGGGGAGCTTGTCCCAGCAGCTGCCGCCGAACTCCGCCCGCCAGTTGTTGGGCGGGCCGCCGCCCTCCCGTCCGGGCTTTAAGTAGAAATAGCGTCCATATTTCCCCCCGGGGTCCCGGACGGCCTCCTGAAACCAGGGGTGTTGGTCGGAGCAGTGGCTGACCACCAGGTCCATGACCAAGTGCATGTCCCGGCGCTTCAGCTCCCGGATGAGGGCCTCCAGGTCCTCCATGGAGCCGAAGCGGGGGTCGATGCCGTAATAGTCGGAGATGTCGTAGCCCTGATCCACCATGGGGGAGGGGTAGACCGGGGAGAGCCAGAGGATGTCGATCCCAAGGTCCTTGAGGTAATCCAGCTTGGAGAGGACGCCGGGCAGGTCCCCGACGCCGTCTCCGTTGCCGTCCAGAAAGCTCTTGGGGTAGATCTGATACGCGGCTTTGTTCTTCCACCAGGGGAAGCTGCCGGGGCCGCCGCGCTCAGGCATGGTAGCAGCCGCCCCCGATGAACTCCCGCATGAGGGAGGTCTTGGGGATGTTGTCCGCCGGGATGGGCAGGAAGTAGTTCAGGAACTTCAGCAGGCGCTTGGCCTCGATGTACTCCTCGCTGTCCCGGGGCACGCCGAAGAGCAGGGGCTGGACGTAGGGCTTCAGCAGGGCCGTCTCGTAGATGAGGGCGGAGTTGAAGATCATGTCCGCGCTGTCCTGGAAGGGGAAGATGTTGTTCTCCTCCCCCCGCCGGACGGAGGGCCACATCTTGATGGTGGCCTGGGCGCTGTAGCCCCGGGTCCGGGCGTCCCGCTCGATGCGCCGGAGGAGCCGGGCGTCCGTCGTCGGGATGCGGTTGTGGTCGTCGATATTCAGGGTGGTCAGGCAGCTGATATAGATTTTGTATTTGCTCTCGGCGGGCAGGGCGTGGGTGAATTTGTCGTTCAGGCAGTGGATGCCCTCGATGACCAGCACGTCCCCTTCCTCCAGGCGGAGGAAGTTGCCGTTGTACTCCCGCTGGCCCTTTTTGAAGTTGTAGGTGGGGAGCTCCACCGTCTCGCCGTTCAGCAGGCGGACGCAGTCCTGGTTGAACTGCTCCACGTCCATGGCCCCCAGGCCCTCGAAGTCGTAGTTGCCGTTTTCGTCCCGGGGGGTCTTGTCCCGGTTGACGAAGTAGTTGTCCGTGGCGATGGGATAGGGCCGCAGGCCGTGGGCCCGGAGCTGGGTGGAGAGGCGGTGGGAGAAGGTGGTCTTGCCGGAGGAGGAGGGCCCCGCGATCATGACGAAGCGCACGTCCTTCCGGGAGGCGATTTCGGCGGCGATGTCTCCGATCTTCTTCTCCATCATGGCCTCGTGGGCCAGGATCAGCGGCGTGGCCCCGCCCTGGGAGATGGTGGTGTTCAGCTCCGCCACGTTGGAGGCGTTCAGGGCCTCGGAGCGGAGGGTGGACTGGTAGAGCTCCCGGAAGACCTTGCGGGAGGGCTTGAAGTCCCCCAGATGGTTGGGGTCCTTCTGGGTGGGCAGGCGGAGGACGAAGCCGTTCTCGAAGAGCTCCAGGCCGAAGCAGCGGATGTAGCCGGTGTCCGGGGCCATGTAGCCGTAGAAGTAGTCCACGAAGCCGTCCAGGGAGTAGACGTTGACGTGGGAGTTGATGCGGAAGCTCAAAAGCTGGGCCTTGTGAATCAGCCGGGCCTCCCGGAAGAGGTCGATGGCGTCGTCGGTGTTCAGGGTCTTTTTCTCAATGGGCAGGGCGGCGGCGGACAGCTCCCGCATCCGGGCCTCCACCTTCTCCAGCAGAGCCTGGTCCAGGGTGAAGTTCCCCCGGGCCAGGAGGAAGAGGGCGCTGCTGAGGGAGTACTCCACGGAGATGCGCTCCACGTTCTCCCGGCCCGCCACGTCGTAGAAGGCCTTCAGCAGCAGGAAGACGGCGCTGCGCTCATAAGTCTGGATGCCCGGCTTGTCCTGGGCGGTGACCATTTTCAGCGAACAGTCCCGGTCCAGGACCTTGTGGAGCTCGCAGAGCTTCCCGTCCCGGTTCACCAGCAGGATGTCGCAGGGAAACCGGTCCTGAAAGTCCGCCGCGATGGCGCGGAAAGCAGTTCCGTGGGGGTAGGCGTATTCTGCTCCGTCCACGGTGACCTTGTGCATGTTCTTCTCTTCCATAGTTTGGCCTCCTCTGTATAGAATGGTCCGGGAGAGCCGGGGCCCTCCCGCGGGGGTTTGACAGGGATATTCTACCACACCCGCCGCCCTTTGGCAAGGAGGGGACCGCCCCCCGGATCAGGATTCCAGCAGGGACAGGACGGCTTTCTTATAGTCCAGAAACTCTTTGCTCACCGCAAAGTCCATTTCCCGGGGCCGGGGAGGCCGGATGGACACCTGGGCGGCGACGCGCCCCGGGCGGCCGGAGAGGACGAGGACCCGGTCCGAGAGCAGGACGGCCTCGTCGATGTCGTGGGTGATGAACAGGACGGCCAGGTCCAGCCGGTCCATCATGCCCATGAACCACTGGTGAAGCTCCCGCTTCGTCAGGGCGTCCAGGGCGGAGAAGGGCTCGTCCAGCAGGGCCACGCCCCGGGAGCCCAGAAAGGTCCGCAGCAGGGCCGCCCGCTGGCGCATGCCCCCGGAGAGCTGGGCGGGGTAGAGCTCCTCCGTGCCCTCCAGGCCGAATTGGGGGAACCAGGCGGCGGCCTCCGCCCGGGCCTCCCGCTTCTCCCTGCCCCGGATGACCAGGGGCAGGGCGGCGTTGTCCAGCACCTTCTTGTGGGGGAGAAGCAGGTCCCGCTGGAGCATATAGCTGATCTGCCCCGGCGCGCCGGTGACGTCTTCCCCGTTCAGCAGCACCCGGCCCCGGTCCGGGGGCTCCAGGCCCGAGAGGACGTTGAACAGCGTGGTCTTGCCCCCGCCGCTGGCCCCCACCAGGCTGACCAGCTCCCCCTGCCCCAGGGTGAGGGAGACGTCTTCCAGGATGGTTCTGCCGTCGTAGGACTTGGCGACGCCCTCCGCCTGGAGGGCGGGAACCGTCCGGCCCGTCATTGGGGGAGGAAGTCGTTGGTGAAGCCCGTGTTCTCCGGAATGGGGACCTCCACCAGGTGGTTGTCATTGAGCCATTGATAGAAGGCGTTCCAGCGGGCGGGGTCGATATAGCCCCAGCGGGGCTGGTCCGCCTTGTACTGGTCCGTGATCCACGCCTGGCTGGCCCGCACCACGTCCCCGATGCCCGCCAGGGAGCCGGTGTCGTCCCCGTCGATGAGCATCTGGGCGGCCTCCTCCGGGTGCTCGATGGCGTACTCGTAGCCCCTGGCGGCGGCGGAGAGGAAGGCTTTGGCAACCTCCGACTTCTCCGCCAGAAAGCTGTTGTTGGCGATGAGAATAGGCGTGTAGTAGTCGAAGACCGGGTCGACGTCCTTGAAGTAGAAGTAGTCGAAATCCAGGCCGCTCTCCCGGGCGGAGACGCCGCCCCAGCCGTAGAAGATCCAAATGGCGTCGGTCTGGCGCTCCCGCAGGGCCCCGGCCTCGTCCACGATGCTGTTGGGGATGAGGTTCACCCGGGAGAAGTCCCCGCCGTCGGCGGTGACCACCCGCTCCATCATGGCCAGCTCCGTGGGGGTGTTCCAGGTGGAGTAGGTGTGGCCCTCCAGTCCGGCGGGGCGGTCCAAGCCCTCGCCCGCCCGGGAGATGATGCCCGAGGTGTTGTGCTGGAGCAGGGCCGCCACGGCGGTCACCTCCAGGGGGTCCTCCCGGGCGAAGGCGGAGGCCACGGAGTCCTGGGCTGTCACGGCGAACTCCACCTGTCCGGCGGCGCAGATGGCCGTGGCCCCGTCCTCCGGAGGCTGGACGATGGAGACCTCCAGCCCCGCCTCCTCAAACCAGCCCAGGGCCCGGGCGGCGTACAAGCCGGTAAAGTTGGTGTTGGGGGTCCAGTCCAGGCAGAGGGTTACCGGAGTCAGGCCCTCCTTTGCGCCGCCCTTTCCGCCGCAGGCGGTCAGGGACAGCGTCAGCAGCAACGCCAGGGCCAGGGGCCCGGCCTTTTTCCAAAAACGCATATTCAGTCGTTCCTTTCAATTTTCTCATAGGCCTCCCAGGGGCAGGCCCGCCGCCGCAGGGCGGACACCAGAGCCATCAGCAGCAGGCTGACGGCCACGATGACCAGGATCACGGCGAACATCTTGTCGAAGGCGTAGGCCTTCTTCACCCGGGTCATGTAGACCCCCAGGCCCCGGAAGCCCCCCAGCCACTCGGAGATGACGGCCCCCACCACCGCGTAGGACGCGGAGACCCGGAGGCCGGAGAAGAAGTGGCTCAGGGCGGAGGGAAATTCCAGGTGCCAAAAGATCTGCCCCCGGGACGCCCCCATGGCGCGCAGCAGGTCCGCCGCCGCCCGGTCCGTGCTGGCGTAGCCCTCCAGCAGGCTGACGGCGATGGGGAAGAAGGTGGTCAGGGCCACCAGGGTCACCTTGGGGGCCATGCCGAAGCCCATCCACAGCACCAGCAGCGGCGCCAGGGCCACGGTGGGGATGGTCTGTGTGACCACCAGCAGGGGGTACAGCGCCCGGTACAGCCACCGGACGCGGTGCATCAGCGTCGCCAGCGCCAGGGCCGCCAGAATCCCGGCGGACAGGCCCAGGGCGGCCTCCAGCAGGGTCACCCCGGCGTTTTCCAGCAGCGCGGGGGCGTCCCGGACCAGGGCCCGGCACACGGCGATGGGGGAGGGCAGCAGAAACGAGGGGACCAGCTCCCCCTCCGACGCCAGCAGCCACAGCGCGGCGACAGCCATCAAGGCCCCGGCGGCGGGCAACTTAGCGCCGATGCTTTTCCGTCTTCTCATCGATGCCCAGCACGGCTCCCTCGGGCCGGTAGGTCAGCTTCACATAGGCGGAGACCTTCTCGCTGCCCGCCCGGTTGGCGGCGCGCATGCAGTTCTCCACGATCTCCAGCAGCTGGTGGAGGTCGTCCCCCTCGATGCAGGTCTCGCTGGGCCCCACGAAATAATGCAGGCCGGTGGATTGGATGTAGGCGATGACCTCGTCCACAATGCGGACGACCTCCCGGTCGCTGGGCGCGGCGGGCAGGATTTGGATGGCAGCGTTTGCTTTCATGTGCGGTTCCTCCAAAAAATAAAATCAGAACATCCGGCAAGCTCTGCCATGCGGATGCTCTGATCTCCTTCAGAAACGACTTCCTACGCTGGCATTACCCAACAGGTTCAAAGGGTCAAAGGCCTGATGCCTTACTCTCAGCTGCGCGGCAGCCCCCCTGGCGATTCACTTGTCTTTTGTTCCGGGGACGGTCTCCCGTCCCACGCTTACTGTAACACAGCCCGCCCTGGAATGCAAGCGCAAAATGCGCCCCCGGAAAATCCCCCCTCGACTTGCCGGGGCCCCTGTGCTATACTACAGGAAAATGCGCGCGGCAGAAAGGGAGGCGTTGGGCTTGTACCGTATTTTCATCGTGGAGGACGACGGCGTCATCGCCGGGGCCGTAGAGCGGCACCTGGAGAGCTGGGGCTACCAGGTGGCCTGCGCCCAAAAATTTGACGCCGTGCTGGCGGAGTTCCAGGACTTCGACCCCCAGCTGGTGCTGCTGGACATTTCCCTCCCCTTCTTCAACGGCTACCACTGGTGTCAGGAGATCCGGAAGGTTTCCAAGGTCCCCATTCTCTTCCTGACCTCCGCCTCGGACAACGTGAACCTGGTCATGGCCATGCAGATGGGCGGGGACGACCTCCTGGCCAAGCCCTTCGACCTCCAGGTCCTCTCCGCCAAGGTCCAGGCCATGCTCCGCCGGGCCTATGACTTCGCCGCCGCTCCCGCGGTGGTCCTCACCTGCGGCGGGGCGGCGCTGAACCCTGCCAACGGGACCGTCACCGTCAACGGACAGAGGGTGGAGCTGACGCGAAACGAGGGCAAACTTCTCCAGCTCCTGCTGGAGCGGAAGGGCCAAATCGTCAGCCGGGACGCCATGATGACCGCCCTGTGGGAGTCGGACAGCTTTGTGGACGAGAACACCCTCTCCGTCAACGTGAACCGCCTCCGGCGGAAGCTGGAGGCGGCGGGCCTGCCGGATTTCATCCGCACGAAGAAGGGCGCGGGATATCTGGTGGAGGATGAAACGCTATGAGGGTCCTGGGCGCGTATCTCCGGCGGCACTGGAAGCTGCTGCTCCTCCTGGCGGGGTGCCTGGGCATCTGCTCCGCCGTCTTCTCTCTCTACGATCTGCCCCTGGAGTCCGTGGGCTACGCCTTCGCGCTGTGCCTCGCCCTGGGGCTGGTTTTGTTCGCCGTGGGCTATGTCCAGTTCCTCCGGCGGCACCGGGAGCTGGAGCGCCTCCTGGTCCAGGTCCGGGAGAAGGTCCTCCCCCTGCCGCCCCCCGGGGGGCTTCTGGAGGAGGACTACCAGGCCCTGTGCCAGGCCCTGGCCTCTGAGCGGGCGGCCCTGGCCCTGGAGGACCGGAACCGGCTCCAGGATATGACGGACTACTACACCCTCTGGGCCCACCAGATCAAGACTCCCATCGCCGCCATGCACCTGCTGCTCCAGGAGGAGCCCAGGCCGGAGCTGGAGGGGGAGCTTTTGAAGATCGAGCAGTACGTGGAGATGGTCCTGGGCTACCTGCGCCTGGGCAGCGCGTCCACGGACTACGTGTTCCGGGACTGCGGGCTGGACGCGCTGCTCCGCCAGTCCGTGCGGAAGTACGCCCGGTTGTTCATCCTGAAGAAGATCTCCCTGGACTTCCAGGAGACCGGGAAGACGGTGCTGACGGACGAGAAGTGGCTGTGCTTCGTCATTGAGCAGCTCCTCTCCAACGCCGTGAAATACACCCCTGAGGGGGGCCGGGTCCGTATCTACGGCGACGGGGACACCCTGGTCATCGCCGACAGCGGCATCGGCATCCGGCCCGAGGACCTGCCCCGGGTCTTCGAGAAAGGCTTCACCGGCTTCAATGGCCGGGAGGACAAGAAGTCCACGGGCATCGGGCTCTACCTCTGCCGCCAGGTCCTGGACCGGCTGGGGCACGATATCTCCATCGCCTCCCGCCCCGGCCAGGGGACCCTGGTGCGCCTGGACCTCTCCAGAGACCGGAAGAAGGTGGAGTGATGGCGGTCATTACAAGAATCATCCCGCCGGAGGAGGACGGGGCCACGGTGCGGCACGTCCTCCGGGCGGGGCTCCACTTTTCCTCCCACGCCGTCTCCCGGCTGGCCCACGGAGGGGAGTGCATCTTCGTCAACGGCGTCCCCGTCCACACGCCCCACATCCTCCGGGCGGGGGATGTGCTGGCGGTGGAGACGGAGGACCGCCGCCCGCCCAAAAGCGCCGTCACGCCGGGGCCCTGGCCCCTGCCGGTGGTCTGGGAGGACGGGCACCTGCTCATCGTCGACAAGCCGGCGGGCATGACGGCCCACGCCTCCAACTTCCTCCCCGGCACCCCCACGGTGGCCGGGGCCCTGGCCTGGGAGCGGGGGGCGGATTTCATCTTCCACCCCGTGAATCGCCTGGACAAGGGCACCACGGGGCTGATGGTCATCGCCAAGAGCGGCTACGTCCATGACCTGCTCCGGCGGGCCCTGCACTCGGAGGCCTTCCGCCGGGAGTACCGGGCGGTCTGCCTGGGCTGCCCCCAGCCGGAGCGGGGGACGGTGGACGCGCCCATCGGGCGGGACGAGACCTCCGTGGTGGCTAGGCGCGTCCGGGCGGACGGGGCCCCCGCCGTGTCCCACTACGAGGTCCTGGCCAAGGGGGAGGGGTTGTCCCTGCTGGCCCTCCGGCCGGAGACCGGGCGGACCCACCAGCTGCGGGTCCACATGGCCCATCTCGGCTGCCCCCTGGTGGGGGACTGGCTCTACGGCACGGAGGACCCGGGGCTCATCCCCCGGCCCGCCCTGCACTCCTATCGGCTGACGCTGGCCCACCCCGTCACCGGGGAGCGGGTGGAGGTCTCCGCCCCTTTGCCGGAGGACATGCAGCGGCTCCTCCGGGAGCGGTTTCCGGCGGGGACGGAGATTTGACAAAAAAGAGCGGGACCCGTTTTTATACGGGTCCCGCTTTTCAGTCGTCTTCCGAGTCTTCTTCCTCCCCGGCTTCCTCCGGGAGGGCTTCTTCCTCCGGCTCCCGCAGCTCCTCCGGCAGGGGGGCCTTGAACATCTTCCAGGCCAGGAGGCCCAGGCCCGCCGCACCGCCGCACAGCACCGCCGCACCCAAAATAAACTGGAATGTGGTTGGACTGTCGTAGGGGTCATGGGTCAGGTAGGGCTTGGCGATCTGGTAGAAGAGGTACACCAGGTACAGCGCCGCCAGGGCGTAGACGTTGGCGCGGACTCTGGGGTTAAAGGGCTTCTTGGGTTCCTTGGGCTTAGACATGAGCTTCCTCCTTTTCCGCCCCGTCGGGCCGGGTGACGCTCCGCACCCACTTCCAGCTGCGGAGCCGGAGGGCCACGGGGATGATCTTGTAAAGCTGGTCCCACTTCAAGAGGAAGAACACCACCACCGGGGGGCTCTTCCACCAAAACGCCGCCATGGCGGAGAAGGGCACCACAATGCCCCACATGCTGATGAGGTTCATCCTGGCGCTGAAGGCCGTGTCCCCCCCGCCCCGGATGATGCCCGTGTCGCAGGCCATCTGGTAGGAGGTGCCCACGGTGGTGACGGCGATAACCGCCATGAACTGGAGGGCCAGCCCCCGGGCCCGGGCCGTCAGCTTGCCGCCGAAGACCGCCAGAATGGGATTCCGGGCCAGGAAGATCAGAGCGCCGGAGGCCAGGCCGATGATAATAAACAGGATCTGTAAGGTGGCCACCAGGGGGCGGAGGGCGTCCCGCTTCCCCTCGCCGATGCTCCGCCCCACCACGATGCCGGAGGCGGAGGCCGCGCCGTAGGCCACAACGGACAGGACCTGATAGACCTGGACGGCGATGGCGTTGGCCGCCGTCACGTCGCCCCCCAGGTGGCCCAGGATGCCCGTCTGCACCATCTGGGCCACGCCCCAGAGGGCCTGGTTCACCAGCACCGGGGCGGAGACCCGGTTGTAGTCCTTCAAATAGCTGCCGTCGATGAAGAGGAGCTTTTTCGCCGTCAGGTGCAGCTTCTTTTCCCGGCAGGTTAAGTAGTAGACCACAATCAGCAGCTCTACGCAGCGGGAGACCAGCGTGGCCACCGCCGCCCCCCGGACCCCCAGCTCCGGGCAGCCGAAGTTCCCGTAGATCAGCAGGTAGTTCAGCGTGACGTTGATGCACAGGGTGGAGAAGGAGATGGCATAGCCGATCTTCACCACGCCGATGGACCGGAGGGAAGCCACCAGGATATTGGTGACGGTGAAAATCACGTAGGAAAAGCAGATGATCTGGAAGTAGGCCGCCCCCTGGGCGATGACCCCGGCGTCGTTGGACAGCAGGCCCAGCAGCTCACGGGGGAACAGCAGCACGGCCCCGAAGAGCAGGGCCGAGAGCACCGCGCCGAAGCGCAGGGCCACGCCGATGATGTGGGGGATGGGCTCCAGCTTGTTTTTGCCCCAGTACTGGGACCCCAGCACCACGGCCCCCTCCCCCGCGCCGCCCACCAGCATCTGGAGCAGGAATTGAATCTGGTTGCACAGGCTCACGCCGCTCATGGCCTCCTGGCTGTAGCGGCCCAGCATGACGGTGTCCATCAGGTTTACCCCGAAGGTCAGCAGGTTCTGCAGGGCCAGGGACAGGGTGAGGGCGAAGAAGGCGCGGTAGAAGCACTTCTCTCGTATCATGGTGGAATCGGCTCCTTTGAAAAGGCCGGGCGCCGTTGCGGCGCCCGGCCCTGACATGCGTCGCGGGGGGGGATCGCTTACTCCTCGCCGTCCTCCTCCTCGTCCTCGTCCAGGCTCGCCAGGTCGAACTCCAGCTTTTCGCCGCAGTTGGGGCAGACGACCTCGCCGTCCTCCAGGACGGACTCGTCGAAGTAGATGGTCTCCTCGCAGGTGGGGCAGGTAGTGGCGTAGCAGTCCTCATCCTCCCCCAGGTCGTCCAGCTCGTACTCGGGCTCCTCGTCGTCCTCGCCGTAGAGCAGATCCTCCACGTCCTCCAGATCGTCGCTGACGGCGTCCAGGCCCTCGCCCAGTTCCTCCTGGGCGTCCTCGATATCGCTGATTTCCAGGGCGATGTCCTCCAGCACGTCGATGATGGCGGCCAGGAGCTTGCCCTCCTTCTTTTCGGTGTCCAGGTCCATGCCCTCGGCCAGGCCCTTCAGATACGCGACCTTCTCAGTGATGCTCATAGTCAATGACCTCCTTTTTGTCAGTTGGGCGCGGTGTTACTTATCAAGATGCTCGGTCATGATTCCCAGCGCTTCCAGCTTAGCTCTTGTGGTTTTGATCTGGTACTCGATTTCCTCATCCCGATCCTTTGCGGCCTTGATTCGCTGCAGCCGCGTATATTCATCGATCAACGCGGTGGCTTGCTCTTTCTCCGTCATACGTTCATCCATTCCTTTCTACCTCCCATAAGGCAATCTCCTCTCAACAGGAGGGGGGAATCTAAAGGGGGGATGAAATCCCCCCTTTAAGCGCAAGCGCTTATTCCTTGCAGCGGCCCAGATATTCGCCGGTGCGGGTGTCCACCTGGATCTTCTCGCCCTCGTTGATGAACAGGGGCACCTGGATTACGGCGCCGGTCTCCAGAGTGGCCTTTTTGGTCACGTTGGTGGCCGTGTCTCCCTTGACGCCGGGCTCGGTCTCCGTGACCTCCAGGTCCATGAAGTTGGGGACCTCCACGGTGAAGACGCTGCCCTTGTAGCTCACCAGCTTGCAGACGGTGTTTTCCTTCATGAACTTGAAGGCGTCGCCCAGGACCTCCCGGTTCAGCGGGGTCATGTCGTAGGTCTCCGGGTCCATGAAGTAGTACAGGTCGCCGTCGTTGTAGCTGTATTCGGCGTCCTTGCGCTCCACGCTGGCCTGCTCAAATTTGGCGGTGGGGTTGAAGGACTCCTCCCGGATGGCCCCGGTGATGACGTTTTTATACTTGGTGCGTACGAACGCCGCGCCCTTGCCGGGCTTCACGTGCTGGAAGTCCACCACCAGCATGGGCTTGCCTTCCATCTCGAAAATCATTCCCTTGCGAAACTCGCCTGCGGAAATTGTCGGCATAATCAAATCCTCCTCACAATTCTTTATCCGGGAAAACGGCCCGGTAAATTCAATTGATAGCCGTAGCTATTTTATCCCATACAGGCGGCAATTGCAAGTATTTTTCCGCCAATTGTCCGGGACCATGCAAAAATATTTTGGGCAGTTCCTACCTCCGCCGCTCCTCCCGGCGGCGGCAGAGGGCCTTGAAGGGGGCCTGGAGGGCGTGGAGCACCTTCTGCCAGAGGGTCACGGCCCCGCCCAGGGGCTCCACCATCAGCGCCGGCACGCCGGCCCGGTTGGCCGCCAGCACGTCCGTCAGCAGCTTGTCCCCCAGCATGGCGGTGTGGGCCCGATCCGCCCCGGCCCGGGCCATGGCGGCCCGGAGCCCCTTGGTGGAGGGCTTTCCCGCGTGGCCCTGGTAGGGAATGCCCAGGTCCGCGCAGAACTCCGTCACCCGGGTCCCGGAGCGGTTGTTGGAGACGATCATCACCTGGACGCCCGCCGCCTTCAATTCCGCAATCCAGGCCCGGAGGGCCGGGTCCGGGCGGCGGACGGACTTGGGCGCCAGGGTGAAGTCCAGGTCGCTTAGGAGCAGGGTCACGCCCAGGCGGCGGAGGAGCTCCGGCGTGATCTCCCGGTAGCTCTCAAACAGGCGGCTGGGGACCAGGGAAAGGGGCATAGGCGGCGGCCTCCTCGCATAGAGTCTCTTGAAGTCATTTCCAGTATACCAGCTTTGGAAGCGTGGCGCAAGGGGGAGTGGAAGTTGCAGATCTATCTGGCCGTGACGCCGGAGGCGTCCCAGGAGGCCCAGGGCCACTGCCGGAACCTGGCCCACGTGGCCTACCGCGTCGGCCCCGGCTCGGCGCTGCTGCGGCAGAGTCTGCTTTTGCAGACCAAGGGGGGCCTCCTCTCCGTCAGCGACCAT
>CAJUOD010000062.1:0-14201 GCA_910587875.1 uncultured Oscillibacter sp.
TGATCCACCTCTTCATCGGGCCACTTAACAAAATTGATGACGTAAAAAAGGGGCTCTTTTAAGAAATTTTTCGCGTGGAGATCTTTTTCCAGCTCCGTTCCGTCCCAGCCCTCCGTTCCCCTGGCCGTGAAGCCCGGGTCCTGCGGCCGGTCGCCAAAGCGCTTGGCTTGGTCACATTCGCCGATCATATCGCGGATGTCTTCCGGTGTCTGGGCAGGGGTCATGCGCACTTCCAGGGAGGTAATGTTTTGGGTGGAGAGGGGCGCGTTCAGCGCCATCCGGTATGCCTCCCACTGATAGGCTCCCTGCCAGCCCAGGCCTTTCCGGTCCTGATATCTCTGGAAGTTGCGAAAGCCGGTCTGACCGTTGCTCTGGACCATCTCCGCCCGGAAGGAGGTTTTCAAGAGCAGATAGACGTACAAAAGATCTTCCTCAAAGCCGCTGAAGGTGCGGTAGAAACAGGCGGAAAAGCAGTCATAGAGGAAACGGCGTTCCCCGGCCAAGCTTCGGAAGGGGGAGTCTGCGGACTCCCGAAACAGGGCGGCGTCCAGCGCGTAGTCCAGGCACGCCGCGGTTCCGTCCGGCTGGGGAATCCGCGCACCATAGCACGAACGCAAAAGCCGGATTGTGTCGGAAAGGGACTGCTGGACTGCAAGGGGAGAGGCGTAGGTTTTCTGAAACTCGAGCAGGCTGGAAAACGGTTTCCAGGCGCCTTCTGGCTGTTTTTGCTGCCCGCTTTGTTTTTTGTCCCGGGGCTGCCGTTCCTCTTCTTCCAGTTGGTGCGGAAAAACATTCCGCCGCAGTGCGCGGAAAAGGATGCTGCGAATCAGCGCTGCCAGCAATACCCGTTCCTTCTGCGATTGGGCGTTATCCGCTGTGTTTCTAACCGTAAGCGGCTGCAAAAATAGGGAAAAGTTTCCTGGCAGTGCGGCCGCTGCTTGGGGGTCGTTCATCAGCCCGCACCAAGCCAGGGGAAAGGTGTGGGCCGAGCCTCCCAGATGGTAATGGTTTTCTGCGACGCCGCTCTCCAAAAGCTGCTTAAGCCGGTTCTGGTCCGTCCGCAGGACCGCCGGCCAGACGAAATTCCTGCGCCTGGTCTGGGAGCGATAGTCGACGCACGCAAGATAGGCGCACACAATCAAGTCCTGTCCCAGGAGATGATACATTTCCCGCCAGGGCAGTACCCGGGAAAAGCGGCACAGAGGCTCGTCGCCCTGGAGCCGCAGAGTCTTTTCGCCATAGTCCACCAAGGGAACAAACACGGATTTGCGGATGCTCCAGAGCTCCGCCGTCTGCTCCGTCAGACGCTCCATCTGCTTGAATGCCAAAACCTGCTCGTCCTCCGAATATCCGTGCAGCATGCTTTCCGCGTAACTGAGGAAGGTTTCCATGCCTTCCCTGGGAGCTGCACCGAAAGGAGTCTGTACTTGTCCGTAAATTCGCCGGAGAACCCGCTCCGGCGGAATGTAGCGGTAAAGGATGGCAAGACTTTTCTCTGTTGTATCCATCACGTTGGCCTCTTGTGGCTTTTGCCTGGCTTCTTAGTTTTGCGATCTTCTTGGATGCTTTTTTTAACAAACTCGAAGTCGTAGTACAGATTCTTGCACAGAGCTTGAAATTCCTTTTCAAATTCTTTCCAAAAGTTGGCGTCTTCTGCGATGGGGTCATCGCACGAACAATTAAGCGAATCCTGCAAAATTTGGAGATCCAACCCGTCGGCCATTTCAGTATTGCTGAAATAGACGCTCATCCCCACAAAAGAACGCCAGAGCTCTTTGGCTCCAATTCTATCTTCTTCAGTTACTATGTTAGAATCGACTTCAGAAAGCTCCTTGGCGAGGCTGTAAATGCTTTTGAGGGACTTCAAATCATCCCGTGTCAGCTCTCCTTTCAGCCGAGTCAGTATCTTCCGAAATTCGGACATATTTTCAGTTCCCATGAATTTCGGGATCTCTTCTATCCAACAGGCAATCATTTGGGTGTTGTCATCCGCCCCATCATTAATTCCTTTCACTGCGTCATTAATCTTTTTGAAAAAAATGTCGAGCTGTAATAAGTAGTCGTACGTGTCTGCTGACGGGGGAGGATCTTTTTGCAGCGCCTTTCTGATCACATCTTGTACATCTTTGTTGATGGCAATGGTTGCGCAGGTGGTCTGCACAAGATAAAGGAGCCTCTGGTCGGCTTCTCCGTGCATACAGTTTTTGTACTCAGCTTTGCCAAGCGTGAGGAAAAAGGGGATGAAATAAAATGGATCAAAACGGTAGAGGCCGTTTTCGGTTTTTTTGAATAAAACTCTGCCGAAGCTTTGGTTCGGTATTTCTCGAAAAATCCGGTTGTATTGATCTTTGCGCAAATCTTTAATGAGTAGTTCCCACCCGGTTCCATTAAGGCTCAGCGTGTTTGAGAGATTCTCAGCGTCCTGCGCAAAGTCAAAGATGATGAGGCCATGGTTCTTTTTCTGCTCTTCAATCGCCCTCTGCTTTTGCCGGGCAATCAGCCTGTGGGCCTGGAAATCAAAGAACATCCGAATGGCAAAGAAAACATATACGTCGTCCGGCTCCAGAAACCGAGTCTCCAGCTTTTGAACATAGGCCATTAAACGCTCGTAAGTAGAGAGGTCCTCCTCTGATGCGTTGTCGGAGTCTTTTTGCGGATACAATTCCCGCAGCACCTTACCGGCGCACCAGCACTGCCGTTCCATCTCCGTTGTCATCAGCATTTCAAACAGGCTGGTCTTTTTCACAGGCAGTTTGGCGTGAACCCAATCGTTTAAAAAGTAACTTTCAAAGCGGGATAGATTCGTCTCCAGAATCTCGACTTGTTTGCCCACCAGCTTGGATAGCTCCTGAGGGTTGATGTGATAATCTAAATCATCAATCGCAGGAACGCTTTGCATAGTCGAGAGCACCTCTAAGAACTGGGCGAGGCCCCGCAGGGTAGTGGGCAATATTCTGTGGGGGGTTGTTTTTGAATCTGCAAATACGATGCGCGTTTTCCGATAGACAAACTGGAAAACCGATTCCTGCAGGGACAGCTTCTTATTTTCATCTTTGGAATCCGACGGCAGCAAAATGTTCTTCTCTCCGCCTTCATGATCCCGTTCCCAGTATTCGATACGGATGTCCTCGCTTTGCAGCCGTATTATATTATCCAGATGCGGCAGGGGAATCGCATGGGTGGGGGGAATCAGCTTGTCCAAGTGCTTGCTCTCAATCTTCCACAGTTTGTTGATATCAATGATCCCCTTGAGGTTTTCCCGATCCATTTTCAGATAAAAATCCCGGACGAGGTTCTGGGTCAGGGTTGCCCGCAGCATGTTCAAATCCGTCGCCATGAGGATGATGATGTTGGGGACCGTGAGATATTTCCTGATATCCTCCATGATTTCATAGCTTTTGCGAATCTGAAAATCCGTATCATCCAGCTGAACAACCAAGAAGGGCGTAATTCCGTCGCTGTCCTGCTGAATAAATTTCAGGAGACTTGTGGTCAGCTTGTTGAAGTTGTCTTTTAACACCGCGCTGTCGCTGATTTCGTGCATCTCAATCAGGCCCCGGATTTCCTCGCCCTTGCGAAATTTGATGTTGTTGATTCCGGAGAGGCACTGTTGGAAGAGCCGCAGCAGGGCGTTGCGCTGGGCCTCGCCCGCACTGGAGTCGCCAGAAAAACTGTAGCGGCTGCAGGCGTTTGCCCATTCCTTTTCAGCCTGCCGGTACATTCTGGAGAGGATCACCGCCAGAATGCTCTGGTCCTGTTCCAGCACCGTGGGATCGATGGGAGGGAGAACTGTGAAGCGGCATTTGCTCAGAGGGCTATCCAGCCAAAGCGCCTCTTTTGAGGGAAAAGAATTCTCCAGGGCTTTGGAAAAAGACAGCATGGCGCTGGTCTTTCCCTGTCCGCGGCTCCCGGAGAAAGCAATAATGTTATGACAATACCCGTATACGCCAATGGTGTCCATCTTCCGTTCATCGCCCTCGAACGTTTTTGCCTGCCGGACGATGGAGCTCAGCGACTGGACTGCCTGCTGGTACACCGGGTACATAATTTCATCCTTATTGGTAATGCTTTCGGAAATATAAATTCCGTGCTCCTGTTCCCTGCGAAAAGTCAGTAACATGCGAATCCCTCTCTCTCTTTTGTCGATTTACATTTTTCAGTCAAACGGCGCATAAAAATGCTCGCAAAGGGTGCCGTATCCTGTCGGTAAAATCCGGCATTCAACGGCATCCTGCGGCATCAAAAATTAAAAACAGAGCGGAACCGACTGAGTATGTCTATATACCTCCTTACATTTTTCTAAAAAATCGTTTGCTAAATTGAGATACACCCGACACCTGGCGCGGTTGTGCTTGACGAAGGAAAGATAGCTGCCCTTGCCGCCGTCCCGCCAGTCGTCCGCTGTTACCAAGTCGATGTCCCAGCCGCTGAGGCTCTGGCCGCACGCATACAGGCGCTCTGCGAAGTGGGCGCCGGAACGCTTCAGTTCCTGAAGCACAGTCCTCTCCTCTTGTATATCTGCGTCTAACCCTTCCCCAGAGGCTGGAAAATCCGGTGGATCCTCGGGCAGGGTTTCTATAAACTGCTTTACGGCGGACAGTCGGTCAAGGCTTAACTGGCCGGAATATCGCTCTACCAGAGACAAGGCGGGAATAAATAAATGATAGTACCGAGGCAAGACAAAGGTGGCCAGCTCCCCAGCCTTCAAGGCGCACTGTATCTCTGTTGAGGCACCCTCCTCTGAAAGCCGTCTGGAGAGCTCAACATTCATGGAGATCAGCCCATTATCCATCTGCGAGAGCATGCAGCGGAGAAAACGGGCTTCTGAAATTTTGCCCGTCTCACACCTGTAAATTTCCGCCATATAGCGGCTCAGGGAAATCATGTCTGGATCTGGCCGCTCTGGGCAAAAGCGCTTTCGGCTGTCGAGAATTTGCCAGGCACTCTCTTCGGAATTCATGCCGATATCATAAAATAAGTGCTCCGCCACCTGATTCGTACTGCGTATCTCATCTTTTGAGTATGACTGCGCTTCTATAGGTACAGCACGTAGGAAGGGCTTCGCGTTTTTGCGAAAACCCGTGTAGAGAGTATTCTCCAGGGAATCCCATATATCGCGGTTTTCAAAGAGCACATTAAGTTCATCTTGAATAACATGCACGCAGGCAAAATTCCGGGATACCTTTTCCGTATCCTTTTTCACAAGGGAGCTGAAAAAGTCGGTGCGTAGATTCTTTTCCTGAAAACCCGGGTCGCTGAGAAAGCAGTGAAGGCCAACGGTGGACAGGAGCAGCGAGAGAAACTGGGTCCGCGGCTTTTGACACAGCGGCTTTGATTGCTTCAGAATGCGGGGAATCGTTTGAAGCTCAAATTTAAAAACTTGATTTGACAATTCCTCAAGAATCTTCTCGCAGAGCGTATCAACCGCGTCCGTGCTGATTGCGCCGAAGGCCGCCAGGCTCGTCAGAGTAACATCGGATTGGGTTACATCGTCGTATTTCCGGCGAAGGCGGATAGTGGGGAGAAAATTCGCGCAGTCATGAAGGCCGCTGCCGAGATGGAAAAAGATTTCCTGCTTGGCTCCCCGGTACATCCATTGCTGGGATGCCCAGTTTCGAGGCTGGATATCAGGCGGAAGCCAGACACTGCAAGAAAGGACGTAGCTGGTATAAGGCTCGCCTATGTGCTGTATAAAGCTGGATATGTTCTGCGAGAGCCTCCGCAATTCGCTGGTGTCCCGCACGGTGGTCTTCACCAGGTTCTGCGCGAAAAGATCGTCAATTAAAAGGGGCTGGCGGTTGACGCCGAAAGCCCTGATTTCTACTGCGGATGCTAAATCCCGATGAACATAATAACGCGCTTCCTTGCTCAGCTTCTCCCCCTCCTGGAAGCTTTGCAGACTGTCGACGATCAACTCCTCCAGAGAGTGGAGAAGCATCATAATGCCCCGGCCATGATAGATCATATCGTCGGCCAGAAGTATGCTGGGGAAGCGGCCCCAATTGGCATAATAACCCGCGATTTCATCCGCATACAAAAGCAGGGCATTGTTGGAAATCAGCCGATCTTTGTTGCGGACAACACCGTTCCGGCTTGTATGCACCTGCATAAATATTTCATTTAGATTCAAACAGCGGCGGGCGATCAGGACCACGTAAGTGTGGGAAGACTCCCATATGTCGCAAAAAAAATCGTAGAGCCCATAGTAATCGTCGTGAAGAATGCTCTCTCCAACGCGCTGAATAGATGGTGTGTTTGCAATCAAACGGATACCCCCTTCTCTGTATACAGGCAGCAGACGGGGCAAAAGGCGTATCGCCAGCCGCTTAACCGCCAAGCTTTCGTTATTATAGCAGAATTTGGTCAGAAATGCAATACTCTTTCGGTCAAAATGCCGAGCAGGTAAATTAGTTTACCCAATCGCAGCGTCGCTTACTCCCACCCTATGCAAAAGGCAGGGAAAGATTACCAGTCCGGAAAAACATGGGGAAAGAATATTTATTTATATTTAATGTATATTTGCAGTTGAAAGGCGCTGGGTGCAAAAGGGAAGAACTCAAACCGCCGCTACAGTTAAGTCCTTCCGCCATTATGCGGGCTGACCCGGTTTCGGCGTCTCCTTCGGGTCTAATTTCTGAAAGCTGAACTGAAGGTATGCCTCTTCTAGACACTTTTTTTCAAATCTGGACCATCGGCAGCGAAAAAGGATCATCGCCAGCACATAGGCTAACAGCTGAAGCGCCAGCGGCCACGAGACCAGGGCTTCCCGTCTATAATAAATGGTAATCGGGATGAGGCAAGCCAATGTAACCACCATCGTCCGGCTCATGGTGTAAAAGCTGTTAAAAATAATAATCCGTTCCGGCCGGCTGTTTCGCTGGAGATAGTGGAAAATTCTGTTTCCTGCAGTTTTGATATCTGTGGGCATTGGTGTGTAGAAACAGCGCTGGTATGCAGCCTGGATCTCTGGACTTTTGCAATAGCTTACGTGATCGAAGTCGACTTTCCATATGAGCTCCAAACAAGCTCCGCTTTGGTGCAGCGCGTTGCCCAGCAAATAGCTCACGGCCAGAAAATACAAGGCTAGCATTACCGCGTTTTCTCCAAAAAAATCCTTGAAGGGAGCCGTCAGATCCAGAACGCAGAAATTTAATGCCAGTGTCATAACAGCGCCGGGAGCGAAAATTCCGGTAAAATCGATGAGAGTAAACTGTTTTAAAAGTTGCTCCATATCTGCGCCTTCTTTCTCTGCGGCCAATTGAATATTAGAAGTCTTTATTGTTTTAGTTAGTAAAAAGTTTATCATAAAGCCAGGGGGAGCGCAAGACGGAATAATTGACAAAAAATTTGGATTAAATGGAAAATAATGTAAATCAAGGGCTCCATATTATTCGATATTAGCGGTTAATTTGTCAACCCCACTGAAAAAACATTAAACTTTTGATATAAAACTATGAGGATTTTCTTAAGGCGGGTTTTGCGCGAAAGAGCGAAAGGGAGCAAACGCTTATTTTTATGAATTGGCGGAAAAAGGAGGCCGCCGCATGACGCTCTCACATCATGCGGCGGCCTTCCGCTGGAAACAGCTTTATCAGGCATACCACTCAAGGGGGCGCCTTGCTTTGAATTTCAGTTACCGGGAAAACTCCTCCACATCCTGCCTGGCCTTCTGGTAAAAGAGGTAGGTGTCGCAGGAATAGCCGATGAACTTTACGCCCAGATCACGCCATTTCCGACCGCCCTCCACGGTATCCGCGAAGCAGCCGAGCTTTACACCCTTGGCACTGGCCTTGGCAATGATCCCTTTGATGCATTCAATGACTTCCGGGTGGTCGATCTCGCCTACATGCCCCAGGGAGCTGGAGAGATCGTAGGGACCCACGAAGATCACGTCGATGCCGGGAACGTCCAGAATCTCATCCAGATTCTCCACAGCCCGCTTGCCCTCGGCCTGGATGATGACCACGGTCTCCTGGGCCTTGGAGAAGTACTCGCTGCCCGGTATCGCGCCATAACCGGCAGAGCGCACAAACCGGCAGGTGCCCCGGTTGCCCACGGGGGAGAACTTGGCGGCGGCCACTACGGCCCGGGCCTGTTCGGCGGTGTCGATTTGGGGAATCAGCACCGCTCCGGCGCCCACGTCCAAGGCCCGGTCGATCCAGATGTCCGTGCCCCGGGGAACCCGGACCACAGGGCAGACTCCCGCCACGTTGGCGGCGCGAATCAGGTTTTGCAGGTTCTGGAAGGTTCCGGGACCGTGCTCCATGTCCAGCAGGGCGAAATCGTATCCGGCGTGGCCGGCGGCCTCCACAAACGCGGGATCAGAGGTAATCATGAACGGGCCCAGCGCACCCCGTTCAGAGTTCAGCGCAGCTTTGAATCTCGCCACGCTGTCCATGGTCGGCATATTGGGTGAATGCATGTCTCACTTCTCCTTTCCAAAGCGGCGTCTTATTCCAGACCTGCTCCCTTCATGGCGGACAGGGCGTGGTCGGTGTACATCTTGTAGAAGCCCTTCCGCTCCTCCTTGGGCTGGACGCCCGCCTTGGCGCGCTCGGCCAAGACCCGGGCGGCCTCCTCGGCGGTGCAGGGCTCTCCATGGATGCCGGTCATATTGATGGTACGGTTTTCCACACTGTAGGAAATCAGGTCGCCGTCCTCGATGAAAGCAATGGGACCGCCCACAGCCGCCTCCGGGCTGACGTGGCCGATGGCGGCGCCCCGGGTGGCGCCGGAGAAACGGCCGTCCGTAATCAAGGCCACGGAGCCGTTGATCCGCTCGTCGCAGACAATGGCCTCGGTGGTCATCAGCATCTCCGGCATTCCGCAGCCCCGGGGGCCCTCGTAGCGGATGATGATGACTTCTCCGGGATTGATTTCATTGTTGACCACAGCGGCGTGAGCGGCTTCCTCGTGATTGAAGACCCGGGCCCTGGCGTTGACCACTTCCCGCTGGTCCATGGCGCAGGCGGAGTATTTCAGCACGCTGCCCTCGGGGGCGATATTGCCTTTCAAAATCGCGACGGAGCCCTTCTCCGGGGCCTTCTCCACCGGGAAGATCACCTGGTCCCGGGTCAGGCCGTAGTTGGCGAGATAGCCCAGGTTGCGGTCAAACCAGTTGTCCTTCTGCAGATCCTCCAGATTCTCCCCCAGGGTCTTGCCCGTGACGGTCATCACGTCCAGATCCAGCATATCCCGCAGCATCCACTGTACCATGGGCACGCCGCCGGCAAACCAGAAGGACTCCGTCAGGTGCTGGCCGGAGGGATTGATGTTGCCCAGGTGAGGCACCTGGTGGTTAATCTCATCGAAAAGGTCAATGGGCAGATCATAGCCCAGCTCCCGGGCGATGGAGGGCAGGTGGATGGTGGCATTGGTGGATCCGCCGATGGCGCTGTGCACCACAATGGCATTGCGGAAGGCGGCGGGGGTCATGATTTGGCTGGGGGTAATGCCCTTCTCCGCCAGCTCCATGATCTTCCGTCCGGCGTAACGGGCGTATTGAAGAATGTCCCGCATGGTGGCGGGCACCAGGGCCGCGCCGGGCAGGGTCATTCCCAGGGCCTCGGCCACGCACTGCATGGTGGAGGCGGTCCCCAGGAAGGTGCAGGCTCCCACGGAGGGGCAGCCGGTGAGCTTATAGTCCCGGACCTCCTGGTCCGTAATGGCGTCTTTGCGTTTTTGCCGCAGGGAAATGTCTCCGGCCACAAGGGAGGTGGTCTGGTTGGGGCCGGGCCGCATGGAGCCGCCGGGCATAAAGATGGTGGGAATGTTCATCCGGGCGGCGGCCTTCAGGTGGGCGGGGATGGACTTGTCGCAGCTGGAGGAGAGGATGATGCCGTCCCAGGGCACTGCGGAGGCGTGGACCTCCACCATGTTGGCGATGGCCTCCCGGGAGGCCAGCACCACGTTCATGCCGTCGTGTCCCTGGGCGCAGCCGTCGCAGATGTCGGTGGCATAGTATTTAGCCGGCTTGCCGCCCCGCTCATATACGCCGTAGACAGCCTGCTCGGTCATCTGATTGAGATGATAGCTTCCGGGATGGGAGTCGCCGTATACGCTCTCCACCATGATTTGGGGGCGGGTGATGTCCAGATCGTCCCAGCCGGTGCCCATCTCCAGGGCGTCAAACTGGGCCCAGAGCAGACGTTCCTTGGCGCTCTTCTGATTCATAATGCGATTCCTCCTCAATTTAATGTTCGTGTATAAACAGGGCAAAGGGCCCACCGCCTGCCACAAAAGCAAGCAGCAGGCCCTTCCGCAGGCGGAGCGTCGCGCAGCTTCTCCGCCGTTAGATTCTGCAGATTCTTAGAACAGGTGCACCGCGGCGCCGAGGACGATCAGGATGAAGCAGAACACGCCGGCCACAAAGTCGGGGATGGTGATGTACTTCAGGCCCTGTTTCAGGTCCAGGTTGAAGAAGCGGCTGATGACCCAGAAGCCGGAGTTGTTGACATGGTTGAAGATCATCGTGCCCGCGCCGATGGCCAGAACCGTGGACACGGGAGACAGGCCCAGGATGCCCATCATGGGACCCACCACGCCGGCGGCGGTCATGCCGCCCGTGGTCATGGAGCCCACCGCGGTGAACATGATGGCGCCAATCAGGAACGGGATCAGCAGGCCGGGAACGCCGGAATTCTCAATGAGGCCCGCCAGGTCGTTGATGGCAGGGGCCGCCTTGATGACATTGGCCAGGGCTCCGCCCATGCCGGTAATCAACAGCGCGGACAGGGCGACCTCCAGGCCGCGGGCAATCCAGCTGTTCAGGACGATCTCGCTGAAGTTCTGGGGATCCTTGCCGGTGCTGTCCTTGTTGCTCTTGCGGACGGAGTTTTTATGGGAGAAAGCCAGAACCATGGTGTAAATCACACCGAGGCCCAGAGCCACCACCTTGTCGCCAAAGATGTTGGCCAGGGTGTACAGGGTGGTGCCTTCCTCCACGCCCATCTTCAGGAAGGAGCTGCCGGCGATGAGCACCACCGGGATCAGGATGGTCAGGAACGCGGGCAGGGTGCCGGGCAGGTCGTCTCCGGTGATGAGAATATCATTCACATCGTTGGACTTCGTCTCCTGGATCTCTCCGGCTACCTCGGGCAGGGGCTCGATCCACTCCTTGTCGGTCCACTTCCGCAGAACCAGCCAGGTCAGGAGGAATCCAATAATGGAAATCGCCACGCCCCAGCCGATGACCAGGCCCAGATCAGCGCCCAGCAGGATGGTGACGGCCAGGATGCCCGGGGTGGGGGGGACCATCGCGTGGGTCAGGTTCAGGCCGGTCTGGGTGAAAGCGGCCATCTTGCCCATGGAAATGTGCTTGCGCTTGGAAAGGACATTGGCGATGTTGGAGGTCAGGATGGTGGTGATGTCTCCGAAGACGGGGATGGAGACGATGTACGCCGTCAGCGCGGGGGCCAGTTCCAGGTTCTTGCCCCGGAACAGGCGGATAAAGAAATTGGCAATCGATTTCGCCGCGCCGGTATCCTGAACGCCCATGGCCAGGATGGCGCCCAGCATGATGGGGATACCCATGCTGCCCAGGGTGCTGCCAAAGCCGTTGCTGATGAGCGCCAGAACCTCTGCGATGGAGAAACCCTCCGATTCAAAGAAGCCCATGACCACGCCCATCACCAGGGCCGTGGAAAACAGCGCGAAGGTGGGGTGCAGCTTGACCTTCATGATCAGCACCATCAAAAGCGCGATGGCAAGGATCAGAAGGACCAGGAATCCAATTGCAGACATAGCGAAAACTCCTTCCTCTTCACAATTTGGACGGTGAGGTCCTCTCCCGGCGGCCATGCGCAAAGCCGCGGCATCTGCGCTCTGCCAAAGCCGCTTTTCCCAAACCCGGGCACTCTCCAAACCAAGGGAAAAACGGCGCGTAAATTGCGCCCCGCGGGGCCCATATAACGGCATTCCAAATAATGGAACCAGCAAAAAGCCCCGCTTGCCGGGATTCTGAACTCAAAATACCGCCTTTTCAATAAACTGTCAAGCACCAGTTCCCATCCGTCGGTTTTTTTAGGAAACTAGTATGAATCCCCGTGAGAAAAATTGTGAAAAATCACGCAATAACGGCCGTTAATATTGCGTATCGTAATCCCAGGGTGAACCGCCGCACAGACAGCCTCCGTCGATGTGATAGGCCTGCCCGGACATGTAGCTGGAAGCGTCCGAGGCGAGCAAAATGGCCATGCCCACCAGCTCCTCCGGGTCGCCGGGGCGGCCCATGGCGATGCGCTCCCGCAGCCAGGGGGCCCGGGTGGGGTGGTCCCAGGTCACCTGGGTCAGCTCAGTGAGGATATGGCCGGGGCTGATGGCATTGCAGCGGATGCCGTATTGGGCGAACTCTATCGCCATGGAGCGGGTGAGGGCGACCACGCCGCTTTTGGCCGCGCCGTATACGGAGCAGCCTCCCAGCATGCCCTCGTCATTGTGGGATCCGATGTTGATGATGCTGCCGCTTTTCCGCTTGTACATCTCCCGGGCCACCCTCTGGCTCACGAAGAACAAGCCCTTCAAATTGGTGTCCATAATGCGGTCATAGGTGTCTTCCTCCACGTCCAGCAGGCCCTCCCGCCGGTTGATGCCGGCTACATTAAACAAAACGTCGATTTTGCCATACCGGCGGATTACCTCGTCCACGCAGGGCTGGATGGTATCCATTTTCGCCACGTCCAGATAGTGGGCGCTGGCCGTTCCGCCCTCCTCCCGGAGCTCCTGCGCCAGGGCCTCGCACTTGTCCAGCGTCCGGCCGCACAGGGCCGCTTCGCCTCCGGCCCGGACCACTCCCCGGCTGATGGCGGCGCCGATGCCGCCCGCCGCCCCGGAGATTAGGATGGTTTTTCCTTCCAGGCCAAAGAGGGACTGCAGATATGTATGAACCATATGGTCTCCTTTCCGCGGCAATTCGCCGCCCCTTGTCCCGGCTATCGAAAAACGCCGGTCCATTTCGTACAAAATGCTCATTTTTGGAGGCGGCACCTCAAATCCTTGACAATCCCCCTGAAAATGATTATCATAAAGCATAGCATAAAATCGGCGATTTGTATACCTTTTTATTGCGCATTTTCGCCCGAAATTCCACAATTTGGAAATTTATCTGCCAGGGATCCGTGCCGGTTTTTCCGGATAAAACATAGGGTATCAAAATTGAGAAAGGACTGTTAGTTATGAAAAAGAACTATGTGGTCATGGACGGCAACACAGCGGCGGCCCACGTGGCTTACGCCTTCACGGAGGTCGCCGCCATCTATCCCATCACCCCGTCGTCTCCCATGGCGGAGAAGGTGGACGAATGGTCCGCCAAGGGACGGAAGAACCTGTTCGGGTCCACGGTGGACGTGATCCAGATGCAGTCTGAGGCCGGCGCGGCGGGCACCTGCCACGGCGCGGCCCAGGCGGGCGCGCTGACCACCACCTTCACCTCCTCCCAGGGCCTGATGCTGATGATCCCCGCCATGTACGCCATGGGGGGCCAGTTCCTGCCCAACGTGATGCACATTGCCTCCCGTGTGGTGACCAGCAACCACCACTCCATCTTCGGCGACCACACGGACTTTATGACCTGCCGCACCACGGGCTACGCCATGCTGATGTCCTCCTCTCCCCAGGAGGCCATGGACCTGGCCGCCGTGGCCCACCTCAGCGCCATTCATTCCCGGTATGCCTTCATGCACTGCTTCGACGGCTTCCGCACCTCCCACGAGATGCAGCGCATCGAGGCCCTGGACTACGAGGACCTGCGGGGCCTGGTGGACTGGGAGGCCCTCCAGGCGTTCCGCCGCCAGTGCCTGAACCCGGAGCACCCCACGAACCGGGGCAACAACGTGAACCCGGACGTGTACTTCCAGTGCAAGGAAGGCGTGAATGAAACCACCGCCGCCCTGCCGGATACCGTCCAGCACTACATGGACGAGATCAACAAGCTGACGGGCCGGAACTACCAGCTCTTCAACTACTACGGCGCCCCGGACGCCGAGGAGGTCATCGTGGTCATGTGCTCCGCCTCCGAGGCGGTGAAGGAGACCGTGGACTACCTCAACGCCCAGGGCCGGAAGGTGGGCCTGCTCCAGGTGCACCTGTTCCGCCCCTTCTCCGTGAAGCACTTCGCCGCCGCCATCCCGGCCAGCTGCAAGAAGATCGCCGTGCTGGACCGCAGATCGGAAGAGCACACGTCTGAACTCCAGTCACACAGCAAG
>CAJUOD010000062.1:14211-16448 GCA_910587875.1 uncultured Oscillibacter sp.
GCAATAAGGAGCCCGGCAGCGTGGGCGAGCCCCTGTATCTGGACGTGGTGACGGCCCTGAATCAGGCGGGCCGCGGGAACATCCGGGTGGTGGGAGGCCGGTACGGCCTGTCCTCCAAGGACACCACCCCGGGCCAGTTCATCGCCGTCTATGACAACCTGAAGCAGGAGGCTCCGAAAAACAACTTCACCATCGGAATCATCGACGACGTGACCCACACCTCCCTGGACTACACAGAGGTAGAGCTGCCCCATCCCGGACAGGTGTCCTGCAAGCTCTGGGGCCTGGGCGGCGACGGCACGGTGGGAGCCAACAAAAACGCCATCTCCACCATCGGCCTCATCGCCGGGAAATACGCGCAGGCGTACTTCTCTTACGACACCATGAAATCCGGCGGCCTGACCCAGAGCCACCTGCGCTTTGGCGACGAGCCCATCCGGTCCACATATCTGGTCTCCGCCGCGGACTTCGTGGCGGTCCACGCCCCTACTTACGTCAGCAAATACGACACCACGGAGGATCTGAAGGAGGGCGGCGTTTACCTGCTGAACTGCCCCTGGAGCCGGGAGGAGCTGGAGACGCGCCTGCCCGGGAAAATGAAGCGGGACCTGGCCCGGAAGCACGCCCAATTCTACACCATCGACGCCGCCAAGCTGGCGGTTCAGGTGGGCCTGGGGGCCAACCGGACCAACAGCATCCTCCAGGCCGCCTTCTTCGCCCTGACCAAGGTCATCCCCCTGGACGTGGCCGTGGAGGACATGAAGAAAAACAACTACAACTCCTACTTCAAAAAGGCCGGGCAGAAAATCGTGGACATGAACAACCAGGCCGTGGACGTGGGCGTCAGCGCGGCGGTTAGGGTGGAGATTCCCGAAGCTTGGGCCGACGCGGCCGACGCTCCCGCGCCGGAGATCCAGGCCAGCGATTTCGTCAAGGAAATCGTTCTGCCCATGGATCGCCAGCAGGGCGACAAGCTGCCCGTGTCCGTGTTCAAGAAGCACGGCGTGCTGAGCGGCACCTGGGAGAACGGCACCTCCGCCTACTCCAAGCGGGGCGTGGCCCTGAAGGTGCCCAAGTGGAACGCCGAAAGCTGCATCCAGTGCAACCGCTGCGCCATGAGCTGCCCCCACGCGGCCATCCGCCCGGTGCTGCTGACCGAGGCCGAAAAGGCGGAGGTACCCGCCGCCTTTGCCACCGTGCCCGCCAAGGGCCTGGGGAAGGACGCCCCGGCGTACGGCTTCCGGATGCAGGTGAGCCCCTACGACTGCCTGGGCTGCGGCGTGTGCCTGACGGCCTGCCCCGCCAACCAGAGCGAAAAGAGCGCCGACGCCCTGGTGATGACCCCCTTCGAGGAGATGAAGCCCGAGCAGGAGCTCTTCGACGGCGTGGCCATGAACGAGAAATACCTGAAGCCCGATGCGGTCAGCAGCAAGAGCGTGAAAAACATCCAGTTTGCCAAGCCCTACTTCCAGTTCTCCTCCGCCTGCGCGGGCTGCGCGGAGACCACCTATATCAAGCTCCTCAGCCAGCTGGTGGGCGAGCGGATGTACGCGGGCAACGCGGCGGGCTGCTCCTCCGCCATCAGCGGCGGCGCGCCCATCTTGCCCTACTGCAAGGACGCCCAGGGCCGTGGCCCCGCCTGGGAGCACTCCCTCTTTGAGGACAACGCCGAGTTTGCCTACGGCTTCTTCCACGCCCAGGACGCCATCCGCAAGGAGCTGCTGATCCGTCTGGAGGCCCTGAAGGAGGCCGGCGTGGCGGCGGAGGCCGTGGACGCGTATCTTGCGGGCTGGGAGGATTCCCAGAAGTCCCGGGCCCTCACCGACGCCCTGGTCGCCGCCCTGGAGGCCGCGGAGAAGACGCCGGAGGTGGCTTACATCCTGGAGAACAAGGAGTTCCTGGCCAAAAAGTCCGTCTGGGCCATCGGCGGAGACGGCTGGGCCTATGACATCGGCTTCGGAGGCATCGATCACGTCATGGCCCAGAACCGGAACGTGAACCTGCTGGTTCTGGACACCGAGGTGTACTCCAACACCGGCGGACAGTCCTCCAAGGCTACGCCCACGTCGGCGGTGGCGAAGTTCGCCGCCGGAGGCAAGCAGATTGGCAAGAAGGACCTGGGAGCCATCCTCATGAGCTATGGCTATGTCTACGTGGCCCAGGTGGCTATGGGCGCGGACCAGGCCCAGACCCTGAAGGCCCTGCGGGAGGCGGAGGAGTATGACGGCCCCGCCATC
>CAJUOD010000063.1 GCA_910587875.1 uncultured Oscillibacter sp.
CCACGCCCTGGAAGCCCGTGACGATGACGATGCGGTGCTGGTCCAGCTCCGCCTGGATGCGCTCGGAGTCGATGCGCTTGATCCGGGCGTCGGCATGAACGGTGGTGGACTGGATGCCCACCTGCCAGGCCGCCAGGGACACGCAGGGCAGGCCCATGGCCTCCAGCGCCATGGCGCACAGGGCCACGGACACCTGCTCTCCCGTGGACAGGAGCATATCCAGCTCCCGCTTGGAGGCGTTGGGGTTGACCTCTTTTGCTTTTTCAATCAGGTCGTCGGTGGTGTCCCCCTGGGCGGACAGGACCACAATGACGTCGTTGCCCTTTACGTAGGTCTCCGCAATAATCCGGGCGACATTTTGGATGCGCTGGGCGTCCCTCACGGAGCTGCCGCCGAATTTCTGTACAATCAAACTCATGCGTCTATCTTCCTTTTCCGCTTGAAATCAGGTTGGACGGGGAAGACGCTCTCCCCCGCTCTATCATATGCGGCGAACGGGGCGCCGCGTCAGGGCTCCAGCACCCGCATACAGGCCAGCACGTTCAGGGAGCGGGACTGCTGGGCCGCGTCCGCCCCGCTGAGGGGCTCGGTCAAAAAGGCGGTCTCGCCGTCCTCGCTGAGGACCTCCACCTCCCCGAAGGCCAGAGCCGCGTCGGTGAGGCTGCCCTCGATGCGGTAGTAGTGCCGGGTCTTCAGCACCGAGGGCTCCTGAAAGCCCGCCGTGTCCGCCGACCAGCCGATCTCCTCCCGCTTGGGGCTGGCCTGGAGGCACTCCATCACGTCCGCCACGCAGGCGGAGGCGGTGGGCAGCTCCCCGGCCCCCCGGCCGTAGAACATCACCTCGCCGGTGGCGTTGCCCCGGACCATGACCGCGTTGAACACGTCCTCCACATTGGCCATGGGGTTGTCCTCGGGGATCAGGTGGGGGGCCACGTAGGCCGTCCGCCCGCCGCCGGGGAGGCGCACCGCCCGGCCCAGCAGTTTAATCCGGTAGCCCGCCCGCTGAGCGATCTTCACATCCCGGAGGCTCAGGCGGCTGATGCCCTCCATGGGCACCCGCTCCGGGTCAATCTGGCTGCCGAAGGCCAGGTCCCCCAGGATGCAGATTTTCCGCCCGGCGTCAACGCCCTCCACGTCGGCGGTGGGGTCCGCCTCGGCGTAGCCCTTGGCCTGGGCCTCCCGGAGGGCGTCGGAGAAAAAGGCCCCCGTGCGGACCATCCGGGTGAGGATATAGTTGGTGGTCCCGTTTAAAATCCCGTAGACCTCGTCGATGCGGTTGGCCGCCATGCACTGGGTCAGGGGGTGGAGCACCGGAATGCCCCCGCCCACGCTGGCCTCGAAGAGGTAGCTGACGTTCTTCCGCCGGGCCAGGGCCAGGAGCTCGCAGCCCCGCTCCGCCACCAGCTGCTTGTTGGCGGTGACCACGTGCTTCCCGGCGGACAGGGCCCGCTTCGTGTACTCGTAGGCCGCCTCCACCCCGCCGATGGTCTCCACCACCACCCGGACGTCGTCGTCCTCCTCGATCTTTTTAAAGTCGTCGGTCATCAGCTGGCGGTAGGGCCCGTCCTTGAAGTGCCGCACCAGCACGCGCTTCACCTGTAAGGGCTCCCCCAGCTTCCGCTCGATCTGCCGGGCGTTCTCCGCCACCACCTTGGCAACGCCGGTGCCCACGGTGCCCAGGCCCAGAATCGCAATCTGTATCATCTCATAAACCTCTCTCTGTCATCCCGCCAAAATCTCAAATTTCAGCACGCCCTCCAGGGCGGTCACGTCCCCCATCAGCTGCTCCAGGGACTCGGACAGGCCGCTGGTCTCGGCGGAGATGGTCACCGCCGCGCAGCCGTTGGTGGGGATGCTCTGGTTGATGGTCAGGATATTGGCCCCGGAGGCGGCGAACACCGCCAGCACGCCGGAGAGCACCCCCGCCACGTCCTTGAGCATGGCGTAGAAGGTGATGATGTGCTCCGCCTTCATGTCGTTGAAGGGCTGGACGGAGTCCTTATATTTATAGAAGGCGCTGCGGCTGATGCCCGCCAGCTTCGTGGCCGCGCCCACAGTGTCCGCCTCCCCGGTCTGCATCATCCGCTTGGCCTCCGCCACCTTGACGAAGATCTCCGGCAGCGCCTCCGCCGCCACGATGTAGTACTTGATCGCCTTTGCCATCTCGCCCTCCATTGCCGTCCGCCCTCCGGCGGCGTCCAGTCCGTCTATTGCGGTCATTTGTCTTCCCTGCATGGTAACATATTTTCCGCCGCTTCGCAACTGTCGGATTCGGGGAAACTCGCCGGAAAATCCCCCCTCCCGGTGGGCAAAATGCCGGGAAACGCCGGGGGTACGGCCCCCTCCAAAATGAATATTCATCCAAATATTCATCCTTGTTCCAACATTGAATCTGAAAAATGCACAAAGGCCCCGGGCTACTCCGGGATTTTTCGGCAATTTTGGAGAAATGCGCCAAATAAATATGCACGGCTCTTGAAAAAGTATTGACAGGCGGTCGCGTCCGTGCTAAGGTAGCCACAGTTCCAGGGAGGGTGGAATCCCCCCTCCCCGCGCCCGGTCCGCCGGGCAAAGACTTTTGGATGAAAAGGATGATGGTATCATGAAGAAATTTGTGACTCTGCTTTTGGCCCTGGCCATGGTCCTGAGCCTGGCCGCCTGCGGCGGCGGCGACAAGCCCGCCGATAACACCGGATCCGACGCCCCCGCCTTCACCACCGTGGAAGAGGGCAAGCTCCACATGTCCACCAACGCGGCCTTCCCTCCCTATGAGATGACCACCGACGCCGGCGGCTTCGAGGGCATCGACGTGGAAGTGGCGGGAGCCATCGCCGAGAAGCTGGGCCTGGAGCTGGTGGTGGACGACATGGGCTTCGACGCGGCCCTGACCGCCGTCCAGACCGGACAGAGCGACATCGCTATGGCGGGAATCACCGTCACCGAGGACCGGCAGGAGGTCATGGACTTCTCCGACAGCTACGCCACCGGAATCCAGGTGGTCATTGTCAAGGAGGACTCCCCCATCGCCACGGTGGACGACCTGTCCAACGCCGCGATGATCGGCTGCCAGAAAGCCACCACGGGATATATCTACTGCTCCGACACCCCGGAGAACAGCGGCTACGGAGAGGACCACGTGACGGCCTTTGACACCGGCGCCCTGGCCGTCATGGCCCTGGTGAACGGACAGGTGGACGCGGTGGTCATCGACAACGAGCCCGCCAAGAGCTTTGTGGCGGAAAACGACGGCTTGAAAATCCTGGACACCGAGTTCGCCGTGGAGGACTACGCCATCGGCCTGGCCAAGGGGAACACCGCCCTGCTGGAGGCCGTCAACGCCGCCATGGCGGAGCTGAAGGCCGACGGGACCTTCCAGGGCATCGTAGACAAGTATATCACCGCTGAGTAAGCGCATCCCAAAAGGGCGGTCTGAACAAGGCCGCCCTTCTTTCACTTCCCCCTATGTGACATAGAGAAAGGAGGCCCCCATGTTCCAATCGCTCATTGACTGGCTGGACCGCATCGGGCCCCGGCTGCAAAGGGCTTTCATTGAGGGCGACCGCTGGAAGCTCTACCTCCAGGGCCTGGGCACCACCATGGAGCTCACCGTCATCGCCCTGATCTTCGGCGTGCTTCTGGGCCTGGTGGTGGCCGTCATCCGCTCCGCCCACGACCAGCAGCGCATCGGACGGAGGAACTTCGTGCTGGGCGTTCTGAACGTCCTCTGCCAGATCTACACCACCGTCATCCGGGGCACGCCCATGCTGGTGCAGCTGTTCATCTGGACCTTCGTCATCTTCCCCACCCAGCGGAACAAGGTGCTGGTGGCCTTCATCGGCCTGGGGGTCAACTCCGGGGCTTACGTCGCCGAGATCATCCGGGGCGGCCTCATGAGCGTGGACGCGGGCCAGTCCGAGGCGGGCCGGTCCCTGGGCCTGGGGTACTTCGACACCATGCGCTTCATCGTCATCCCCCAGGCCTTCAAGAACATCCTGCCCTCCCTGGGCAACGAGTTCATCACGCTGTTCAAGGACACCTCCCTGGCCCAGGCCATCGGCGGCGCGGAGATGCTCTACTACGCCAGCACCATCGGCGGGCGGACCTTCGACTACATGCCGCCGCTGCTGGGCATCGCCGCCATGTACTTAGCCATTGTCATCGTCTTCACCTGGCTCCAGGGGAGGCTGGAAAGGAGGCTGCGGGAAAGTGATCGACGTTAAGAACCTCTCCAAATCCTTCGGGGACCACCTGGTGCTGGACGACATCTCCCAGCACATCTACCCCGGGGAGAAAGTGGTGGTCATCGGGCCCTCCGGCTCCGGCAAGTCCACCTTCCTGCGGTGCCTGAATCTGCTGGAGACCCCCAGCGCGGGGACCATCACCTTCCAGGGCACCGTCATCACGGACCCCAAGGTGAAGATCGACCAGGTGCGCCAGCACATGGGCATGGTCTTCCAGCACTTCAACCTGTTTCCCAACATGACCATCCGGAAGAACATCTCTCTGGCCCCGGTGCGCACGGGCCTCATGAAGCAGGAGGAGGCCGACGCCCAGGCGGACGCCCTGCTGGAGCGGGTGGGCCTGACGGACAAGGCGGACGCCTATCCCAGCCAGCTCTCCGGCGGGCAGAAGCAGCGGGTGGCCATCGTCCGGGCCCTGGCCATGAAGCCCCAGGTGATGCTGTTCGACGAGCCCACCTCCGCCCTGGACCCGGAGATGGTGGGCGAGGTGCTGGACGTGATGAAGGAGCTGGCCCGGGACGGCATGACCATGGTGGTGGTGACCCACGAGATGGGCTTTGCCCGGGAGGTGGGCAGCCGGGTGCTGTTCATGGCCGACGGCAAGGTCCTGGAGGAGGGCGCTCCCGCCGAAATCTTCGAGCGGCCCCGGCACGCCAGGCTCCAGGATTTCCTCAGCAAGGTGCTCTGATTTTTGGAATGAAAAGAGGCCCCGCCGTCTGACCGACGGCGGGGCTTTTCTTTTTTATTTCGTTCCGAAGATCCGGTCTCCCGCGTCTCCCAGGCCGGGGACGATGTAGCCGTTCTCGTTGAGCTTTTCGTCCACCGCGCCGCAGTAGATATCCACGTCCGGGTGGGACTTCTGGATGCGCTCAATGCCCTCCGGCGCCGCCAGGAGGACCATCAGCTTGATGCTGGTGCAGCCGTACTCCTTCATGAACCCGATGGCCGCCTCGGCGCTGCCGCCCGTGGCCAGCATGGGGTCCACAATCAGGACCTCCCGCTCCGCCACGTCCTTGGGCATCTTGCAGAAGTACTTGACGGGCTCCAACGTCTCCTCGTTCCGGTAGAGGCCGATGTGGCCCACCCGGGCGGAGGGCACCATGCGCAGCACGCCGTCCACCAGGCCCAGGCCCGCCCGGAGGATGGGCACCACGGCGAATTTCTTGCCCTTGAGCATGGGGGCGGTGGTCTTGCAGATGGGGGTCTCCACCTCGCAGGTGGTCAGGGGCAGGTCCCGGGTGGCCTCATAGGTGATGAGCATGCCGATCTCGGACACCAGCTCCCGGAAGTCCTTGACGCTGGTGTTCTTGTCCCGGAGGATGGTCAGCTTGTGGGCCACCAGGGGGTGATCCATAACGTGTACTTTTCCGCTCATAAAAACGCTCCTTCTATATTGAAATTTCCGTAGTCAAGCATCTTCAGCCGCCCTGCTTTTCCCGCCGCAGCCGCTCCGCTTGCGGGGGGCGGAGGTACACCGGGGCCAGCTCCTGAGCCGTTACCAGGCCGCCGTGTTTCGCCAGCGCCTCCGCCTCCAGGGCGACGGAGACGGCGTTCTCCTTCACCAGATGGGCCGGGGCCAGGCGGCAGGGCACTCCCGCCGCCGTCAAAAAGTCATAAGTCATCCGCCCTCCGTCCCCCAGGACGGTCTTGGGCCGGGGATCGTCCCTCAGCTCCTCCGCCAGGTCGGAAAGGGCAATGGCCCGGTCCTCCGTCAGGCGGGTGAGGCGTCCGTCCTTCGCCTCAAAGAGGGCGTTGTAAACCTGCTGCCGCCGGGCGTCCATGGCGCAGACGATGAGCCCGTCCATAAAGGATACATTCCGGGCCAGAGCCGCCAGGGTGGACACCTGGACACAGGGCTTGTCCGCCGCCCAGGCCAGCCCCTTGGCGGCGGAGACGCCGATGCGGACCCCCGTGAAGGACCCCGGCCCCGCCGAGACGGCAATGGCGTCCAGGTCCGCCGGGGTCATGTCCGTATTTTTCAAAAGCAGCTCCACCAGGGGCATCAGGGTCCGGCTGTGGGTCAGCCCCGTGTCCTGGTACGCGGAGGCCAGCACCTTCCCGTCCTCGGTGATGGCGGCGGAAACGGCCTTGGCGGCGGTCTCCAGGGCTAGAATCCTCATACCGGCCCCACTCCTTCCATAGTAATGACCCGCCAGTTCTCATTCTCCGGGCACCGGGCGATGGCGACGGTGACGGCGTCCTCCGGCAGGGCCTCCTCCACCCGCTCGCTCCACTCCACGGCGCACACGCCCCCCCGGTCCAAGTAGTCCTCCCAGCCGATGTCGAAGAGGTCCTCCGCCCCCTCCAGGCGGTACATGTCGAAGTGGAACAGGGGTAGGCCGGTCCCCTCGTACTCGTTGACGATGGTGAAGGTAGGGCTGGTCACCCGGCCCTCGTAGCCCAGGCCCAGGGCCAGGCCCCGGGTAAAGGCGGTCTTGCCCATCCCCAGGTCCCCCCGGTAGGCCACTACGGCCCCGGGGCCCAGGGCGGCGGCCAGGCGGCGGCCCAGGTCCTCGGTCTCCGCCTCGCAGTGGGAGATGTAGTCCACGGCTGGGACCTCCTTTCCGCGTCCTTCTAAAATCAATTTAGTATATCACAATTTGAACAGTGTGTAAAAACAAATTTTCATCGTTTACAGGTTTTTTGATTTGTGGTAAAATACCTTGTTCCCGTACAAGCCCGAATTCCAAGGAGCGTATCATGCTGAACCGACTGAAAGACACCCTGGCGGACTTCATCCAGCAGGCCGATCTGGTGCTGCTGGGCCTTTGCTGCGCCGCCACGCTGTACGGCATCGCGCTGGTCTTCAGCGCCACCCGGTACCTGGCCCCCGATACGGGCACCCGGCGGATGATCATCCAATGCGCCGCCCTGGGCCTGGGGGTCTGCGTGTACATCTTCTTCTCCATGCTGGACCTGGAGTCCATCACCCGGAAGTGGAAGTGGATCCTGGCCTTCAACGTCATCTTCATTCTCCTGCTGAAAACGCCCCTGGGCGTGGCGGGCAACACCGGAAACCGGGCCTGGCTGAAATTCCCCCTGATCCCCTTCCAGATCGGCCCCGCCGAGGTGGTGAAGATCACCTTCGTCCTGCTGCTGGCCAAGCAGATCGAGTGGCTCTGGGAGGAGAAGGAGGATTTGAAGTCCTTCGGCTCCGCCTTCTTTGTGGCGGGGCACACCCTGGGCATCTGCGCGCTGTACTTTGTGGTCTCCCACGACATGGGCAACGCCCTGGTCTTCCTGTTCATCTTCCTCTGCATGGCCTATGTGGCCGGGTTCGCCCTGCGGTGGTTCTTCCTGCTGTTCGCCGGGGCCGGGGGCGTCATCGCCGCCGTGCTGCTGCTGGACCTGGTGCCGGATAACATGAAGTACATGCTGAACCGCTTCATCGTCCTCTTCGACCACGGCTTCGACCCCCAGGGGACGGGCTGGCAGCAGACCCGGAGCCTGCTGGCCCTAGGCTCCGGCGGCCTCTTCGGCCAGGGCTACCTGAACGGGTCCCTGACCCAAAGCGGCAGCTGGTCTCTCCCGGCGAAGCAGACGGACCTGATCTTCTCCGCCACGGGGGAGGAGCTGGGCTTCGTGGGCTGCGTCGTCATCATGGTGCTGCTGGCAGCCATCATTTTCCGGGTGCTGCTGGTGGCCCGGCGGGCCAAGACGCCCTTTTACCGCTACGTCTGCGTGGGCATGGCCTCTATCCTGATTTTCCAGACGGTCATTAACATCGGGATGTGCCTCTTCGTCATGCCCACCATCGGCATCACCCTGCCCTTTTTCAGCTACGGGGGGTCCTCCATCGTCACCCTGTACATGGCCATGGGCGTGGTCTCGGGCATCAAAAAGCGCTCTCCCGAGATGCGCAGGGTGGCAAGGTCGCCCCTGCGGTGAGGAGGTATTCACTATGGATATGATCGCTGGCCTTCAAAGCAAACACAACAGCGAGGCCTACCAGCTGCTCCTCCTGCTGGAACAGCGCTCTGGGGAATCGGATGAGCTCTACGGCTGCTTTGAGGATTTCATTGGCCTCCTGAACAGCAAAAGTACCTTCGTCCAAGTCCGAGGCTTCCGCCTGGCCTGCGCCCAGGCGCGGTGGGATACGGAGAGGCGGCTTGAACAAAACCTGGACGTGCTCCTTGCCGCGCTGTACACCGCGAAGCCCACGGCGGTTCGGCAGTGCCTGGCGGCGCTCCAAAATGTCCTCCGCTGGAGGCCGGAGCTGGCCGGGAAGATAGTGACCGGGCTGGATGAAATCGATCTGAGCAGATACAAGGACTCTATGCGGCCGCTGATCGAGAAGGATATGGCGGAGCTGAGGGCGTCTCTGTAAAGCTTTAAATGCCGCCCCGGAAACCGGGGCGGCGGTTTTTCGCATAATTTCAAGGAATGGGAAAACACTACTCCCGTACCAATTCATACAGGAGGACGATTTTCCTATGAAACACCATCTGACAAGAGCCGCCGCCCTGCTGGTCCTGACGGCGGTGCTGCTGACCGGCAGCGCCTCGGCGCTGTTCGGCAAGAAAACCGAAGAGGCCCCTCCGGAGGGCGCGCCCCAGGTCTGGGACCTGGAGATTCGGACCTACCGGGATATCCCCGGCCAGGGCGAGTTCCTGGCCTCGGACCCGGAGGGGGACGAGATGACCTTCGCCCTGGCGGACGAGCCCCGGAAGGGCGTGGTGGTCATTGAGGGCAACGCCTTCACCTACACGCCGGACGAGGGCATCACCGGCTCGGACCGCTTCACCTACACGGCCACGGACAGCCAGGGCCACACCTCGGCCCCGGCCAAGGTCACCGTAACCATCGACAAAACCCGCTCCGGCGTGGACTACGCCGACACCAAGGACAGCCCCGCCGCCCGGGCCGCCCAGACCCTGGCGGAGAAGGGCATCTTCACCGGCGGGAAAATCGGGGATTTCTACTACTTCCAGCCCGACCAGCCAGTGAGCCGCAGCGAGTTCCTGGCCATGGCCCTGGAGACGGCGGGCCGGGAGGTCACCAGCGTCACCATGACGGGCTTCTGTGACGACCCCGTCATTCCTACCTGGGCCAAGGCCTACGCCGCCGCCGGAGCGGCGGACGGGGTCATCCGGGGCAGCTCCACCGCCGAGGGCGTGGCCTTCCGAGGAGACGAGACCGTCACCTTCAACGAGGCCGCCACCATCCTGGACCGGGTGCTGGACCTGGGGGACGTGGACCTGGACGTGTGGTACGCGGACCGGGGCGCGGCTCCCTCCTGGGCGGCCCAGGCCGTGGGCAACATGGAGGCCGTCAGCGTTCTCTCCGCCGGGAGCTTCGGCAGCCAGTCCATGGAGCAGGCGGTGACCCGGGCCGACGCGGCCCAGATGCTGGAGGCCGCCGGCATCCTGCTGGAGGGCGGCGAGGAGCCCAAGGGCCTCTTCGGCTGGCTGGCATAAGCCCCCCTCCCTCCCATATGGAGAACGTCCCGCCGGAGTATCCGGCGGGACTTCCCGCGCCGCCAGGCGTTTTTTTGTGTCGTTTGTCGAAAACGGGCACCATCCCTTGTGTCTGTAACAAAGATGTAACATACAAATTGTGGTTTGGGCTTGCAAGCGGGGAGAAAATGCCTTACAATAGGGCTTGGGCCTCTCGGGGCCCGAACTCTGAAATGAAACGAGGTGCGCGCATATGAAAAAGACGCTGGCCGCTTTTCTCCTGGCTCTGACCCTGCTGACAGGCGGCGCCGCCGCCTTCTCCGACGTGGACGGGGGGCTGTACTATGCCGCGCCCATCGCCTGGGCCGTGGAGCGGGGCATCACCACCGGGACCTCCGAGGACACCTTCTCCCCCGACGCCCTGTGTTCCCAGGGACAGATTCTCACCTTCCTCTGGCGGGCCGCCGGGTCCCCGGAGGCGGACGAGGAAATCCTCCCCCCCAGCCTGACGCCGGACGCCGTCAGCCCCAGCTTCCGCAAGGCCGTGGCCTGGGCCTACCAGGCGGGCATTTTGGGCGGCTCGGCCTGGCGGGTGGACTCCGCCGCTCCCTGCGGCCGGGGAATGGCCATGAGCTTCCTCTGGCGCTACGCCGGGTCTCCGGAGGCCAGCGCCCCCTGCGTCTTCACCGACGTGGCTCCCGCCGCGGACTACGCCCAGGCCGTGGCCTGGGCCGTAGAGAGCGGCATCACCTCCGGCACCTCCGAAACCACCTTCTCCCCCGATGAGCCCTGCACCCGGGGGCAGATTGCCACCTTCCTCTACCGCTGCCTGAACGAGACCGTGGAAAAGGTCCCCCTGCCGGTGGACCCGGTTCCCCAGGCCCCCGCCGACCCCGAACCGGAGGAGAAGGCCCAGCCCATACGGACCTACACCGGGACGGGCACGGCCCGCTCCCTGGGGCTGGACGGCAGCGAGTTCACCAGTACGGGCGAGTACGAGGCGGACGTCACCGTGGACGTCTACACCCCCTACGAGGCGGTGTTCACCGTCAAAACCCCCTTCCCCCTGTACCAGGCCTGCGCCTACACCGTCCGGTTCGAGGACCCCGACAGCCCGGGGAAGGGCTACCACTTCACCTGCCTCCGGCAGGACGAGGCGTTTTCCGACATCCTCCCCTGGGTGGGAGAGCCCTTCCAATTCCGCTTCTCCGACATGTCCGGGGAACAGGCCGACTACGCCGCCGCCCTCCAGGAGGAGGGCCGGACGGACGGCGTCCTCTCCTGGCGGGTCGTCTTCACCAACGGGCCGGGCAACTTTACCTACGGCCTTCTGGAGGGGCTCCAGCTGAGCTGCCAGGTGGACTCCAACCAGACCTCCGCTTCCAAGTAAGACCGATATAAAAAATGGCTGTGCCGGAAGGCACAGCCATTTCTTTTTATTCCTCCGCCTGGAAGACCGCCCGCATGCCCTTGTAGGTCTCGTAGCAGTCCAGCTTGCTCACCGTCTCAAAGGGAGCGTGCATGCTCAGCACCGGGACCCCGGCGTCCAGGGTGTTGATGTTCCGGTTCGCCATATACATGGCCACGGTGCCGCCGCCTCCGGCGTCCACCTTGCCCAGCTCGGAGATCTGCCAGACGACCCCCGCCCGGTCGAAGAGCCGCCGGACGTAGGCCACGGTTTCCGCGTCCGCGTCGGAGGCCCCGGACTTGCCCCGGGCCCCGGTGTACTTGCAGAGGCCGACGCCGTAGTTGATCTGAGACTCGTTCCGCTTCTCAAACACGTCGGGGTAGTTGGGGTCATAGGCCGCCGTCACGTCGGCGCTGAGGCAGAAGGACTTGGCAAAACACCTCCGGAGGGCCACATCCTGGGCGGCGCACAGGTCCTCCAGGAAGGTGTCGAAGGCGGCGGACTGCATGCCCGTCACGCCGTCGGAGCCGATCTCCTCCTTGTCCGCCAGGATGCACACGGCGGTCTTCGCCGGGGTCTCCTCCAGGTCCAGCAGGGCTTTCAGGGCGGCGTAGGCGCAGACCCGGTCGTCGTGTCCGTAGGCCCCGATGAGGGAGCGGTCCAGGCCGATGTCGCAGGCCTTCACCGCCGGTACGGCCTCCAGCTCGGCGGAGCTGAGGTCGTCCTCCGCAATGCCGTACTTCTCGTGGAGCAGCTTCATCACCGCCAGCTTCACCCGGCCGGACTCCTCCTCATCGCCGATGGGCTCGCTGCCCAGCAGCAGGTTCAGCGTCTCGCCGGGAATGGCCGTGGCCAGGGGCTTTTTGCCCTGCTCCTGGCCCAGATGGGGCAGCAGGTCCGTGATGACCAGCCGGGGCTCCCCCTCCTCCTCGCCGACGCGGACGGTCACCTTGGTCCCGTCCTTCAGAATCACCACGCCGTGGAGGGCCAGGGGGATGGTCACCCACTGGTACTTGCGGATGCCGCCGTAGTAGTGGGTCTTGAAATAGGCCAGCTCACTGTCCTCATAGAGGGGGTTGGGCTTCAGGTCCAGCCGGGGGGAGTCGATGTGGGCCGCCGCCAGCTGGACGCCCTCCGAGAGGGGCTTCCGCCCGATGTGGGCCAGCATGACCGCCTTGCCCCGGTTGCAGTGATAGAGCTTGTCCCCGGGCTTCACGTCCATGCCCGGCGCGTAGGCCCGGTAGCCCCGCTCCTCCGCCAGGCGGAGGACCTCCGCCGCGCAGAGGCGCTCCGTCTTGCTCACGTCCAGGAAGCGCTTGTATCCGGCGCAGTAGTCCTCCATGGCCTTCCGGTCCGCATCGGTGAGAAGGTCGTAGCCGTTTTTCTTCGTGGAGAGGAGCTGCTTTTTCAGCTCCTTGTATTCGGATTTTTCCATAAAATGTTACCTCCTATTATCCATGCCTTTTTTCCTCCTGGACGGCCTCCACCAGGCGCTCGAAGAACAGGTAGGCGTCCCGGCGGAACTCCTCCGGGGAGTCGCTGGCGTTGTTCAGCTCGCAGTCGCATTTGCCCCGGTAGTACTCGTCCTGCTTCTGGGCGCCGATGCGCAGGCGGGCGTACTGCTCCGTGATGTGGTCCCGGGCCATGATGCGCTTCACCCGCAGCTCCGTGGGGGCCGTCACCGCCACCGTGCGGTCACAGAGGCGGTCCAGGCCGCTCTCGAAGAGGTTGATGGCGTCCAGGGCGCAGAGGCCCTCCACGGCCTCCACCATGGCCTCCAGCTCCGGCAGGAGGAAGCGGTAGACGATGGTATTCAGCTGATCCAGCCGGTCCCGCTTGGCGAAGACCTCCTGGCCCAGCTTCTTCCGGTTCAGCTGCCCGTCGGCGGTGAAGACCCCGGGGAAGCGCACATTGATAGCGTTTTTGAAGTCCTCGCTGTCGTTCAGTACCTGGTGGTAGACCGCGTCACAGTCGATGACGCTTCCCCCCAGGTCCTGAATGGCCTGGAGGGCGCTGCTCTTCCCCGCGCCGGTGCCCCCGGTAACCCCCAGGATGATCCGCTGGCTGTCCGCGTTGATGACATGGAAGCCCGCGGCCTTTTTCAGCCGGTTGCCGATGGCCAGGCCGAGCCCCCGGTTGTCCGGGCACTGGGCATAGATCTCCTCCACCTCGCTGCTGTCGAAGCTCCGCAGGGCCTCAAAAACCCGCTGGGCCTGGATCTGCTTGTCGCTGCAGGGGCCCAGGGCCCGGACCACCTGCTGGGGGAAGAGGTGGGCGTACTCGTCGAAGCAGATGACGCCCGTGCCCGGGCCCGCCCGCTCCGCGATCTTCCGGGCGGAGTTCATGGGGGAGCCGGTGACCACCGTCACCGGGGCCTTGGGGGCGTAGTGGCGGTACTTCATGCCCGGCGCGCCGGGGCGCTCCTCCGCGCGGAGGGAGGAAACCACGGCCCGGTCCACGTCCACGTGGCCGATGAGGCGCTCGATGTCCTCCACCGGCAGCCCGCCGGGGCGCAGGAGCCGGGGGGGCTCCCGGGTCAAATCCAGCACGGTGGACTCCACGCCCACGGCGCAGGGCCCCCCGTCGATCACCATGTCGATCCGGCCCCCCACGTCCTCCAGCACGTCCTGGGCCGAGGTGCAGCTGGGCCGCCCGGAGGTGTTGGCGCTGGGGGCGGCGATGGCGAGCCCTGCCTCCCGGATGATGGCCAGGGTGACCGGGTGGTTGGGGCAGCGGACCCCCACGGTGTCCAGGCCCGCCGTGGTCTCGTCGGGCACCGTGGGCTGGCGCTTTAAGATCATGGTCAGGGGCCCCGGCCAGAACTTCCGCGCCAGGGTGTAGGCCACCGGGGGAATGTCCGCGCAGTACCGGGGCAGCCACTGGGCCCCGGTGACGTGGAGGATCAGGGGGTTGTCCTGGGGCCGCCCCTTGACCTCGAAGATGCGCCGGACGGCGGCGGGGTTGGACCCGTCGGCCCCCAGGCCGTACACCGTCTCCGTGGGGATGCCCACCAGGCCCCCCTCCCGGAGGATCTTGGCGGCGGCGGAGATCTTGTCCTCGATCTCCTTCTGCTGTCCCTTGGTGTCCCGCAAGTCGTAATAAATCGTCTGCATACTCTTTCGCCTCTGTCTCTTTCCGGGCGGGTCGCCCCGCTACTGTTGACCGTCTCCGTGTTTCAGCCGCTCCGCCGCGTCCGCCGCGGCCAGGGCGTCGATGATTTCATCCAGGTCCCCGTTCAGCACCGCGTCCAGGCGGTATACCGTCAATCCCACGCGGTGCTCCACCACCTGACTCTGGAGGAAGCGGTAAGTCCGCACCTTCTCGCTGCGCCAGCCGCCGCCCACCTGGCTCCGGCGCTCCGACGCGGCGGCGGCGTCCCGCTTCTCCCGCTCCCGCTGGTAGAGCCGGGAGCGGAGGACCCGCATGGCCTTGTCCTTGTTTTTGTACTGGCTCCGCTCATCCTGGCAGGTGACCACCGTCCCCGTGGGCAGGTGGGTGACGCGGATGGCGGACTCCGTCTTGTTGACGTGCTGCCCCCCCGCGCCGGAGGAGCGGAAGGTGTCGATTTGGAGGTCCCCCGGATCGATATCCACGTCCACCTCCTCCGCCTCCGGCAGGACCGCCACCGTGGCGGTGCTGGTCTGGATGCGCCCGCTGGACTCCGTCTCCGGCACCCGCTTCACCTGGTGGACGCCGCTCTCGAATTTCAGCCGGGAGAACACGTCCTCCCCCTCCACCAGGACCACGGCCTCCTTCACGCCCCCCAGCTCCGTCTCATTGGCGCTGAGAATTTCCGTCTTCCAGCCCCGGCGCTGGGCGTACATGGCGTACATCCGCAAAAGCTCCCCGGCGAAGAGGGCCGCCTCCTCGCCGCCCACCCCGGCCCGGATCTCCAGGACGGCGTTCCGCCCGTCGTTGGGGTCCCGGGGCAGGAGGAGGCGTTTCAGCTCCTCCCGGAGGGATTCCGCCTCCGCCTTGGCGGCGGACATCTCCTCCTGGGCCAGGGCCTTCAGCTCCGGGTCCCGGAGGAGGGCCTCCGCCTCCTCCCGGCGGCGCTCCGCCGCCTTCAGGGCGTCCGCGGCCTCCACCACCGGCGTCAGCTCCTTCAGCTCCCGCTGAATGGCCGCAAGCTTCCTCCCGTCGCCGTAGACGGCGGGGTCCGCCAGCTGGGCCTCCAGGTCCTCCCGGCGGAGGGCCAGCTCCTTTAGTTTTTCCAGCATCCTGCCCCTCCTAGATCAAGAAATTCTTCACTTTGAAGGGGGGGCCCCTACCGGCCCGTGGTCTGCAAAAACTCCTGGGTCTGGCGGAGGAACTCCTCCTGCCAGAAGGCGTAGCCCACGGAGCCGCTCCGCAGGGACACCGCCGTCCGGTGGCCGCAGGGGACGTAGTGGTCCATCTGCTCGAAGATCTCCTCGTTCTTATCCTCGCAGCCCCGGGTCAGCACATAGGAGGCGTTGCGGATATGTTTCCCATTTTCCTTTAAAAAACTCCGCACCACGGAGCTGCACCGCCCCGCCCACACCGGGCTCCCCACGATGACCAGACGGTAGTCCGTCAGGGGAAACCGGGCGGTACACTTCACCGGGGGCAGGGTCCGGCGCATGGCGTCCACGCCGCACCGGAGCCAGCCGCCCCAGCCGCTGCGGTCCACATTGTCCTGGAGCTCCGCCAGCTCGGCCCCCAGGGCCTTGGCGATCTCCTCCATGGCCGTCCGCGTGTTCCCCGTCCGGGAGTAGTACACGCACAGCACGTTGTTCCATGCCACTTGGCAGTCATCTCCTTTTGTTCAGTCAAAGAGGGCCGTCTTCACCACGGCGAAGGCCTCCCGCAGATAGTAGTTGGCGGTGAGCCACCACCAGGGCAGCTCCGCCGGCACGTCGATGATGTTCAGCCCCTGCTTTTGGGCGATCATATGGGCCCGGAAGCAGTGGAAATCGTTGGTCACCACGGCGACGGTCGCCGTCTCCGTGTCCAGGCCGTACTCCTCCAGCAGGGCCTTGGAAAAGGCGAAATTCTGGGCCGTGTTGGCGGACCGATCCTCCAGGAGAAAACGGGCGTTTTCCGCCTCGTCCCCTCCCCACAGCGCCCGGCGCATGGCCTCCGCCTCGGAAATGCTCTCTCCGGGGCCCTGTCCTCCGGAGAGGACCACCGGGACCTCCGGGTGCTTCTGGAGGTAGTCCTCCGCCGCCCGGATGCGGCTCCATAAAGCCGCCGAGGGGGTCTCGCCGTTGACCCCGGCCCCCAGGACGATGACGGCGTCCACGGGGATGGCGGAGTTGTCCGCCTCCCCCCGGAAGACTACGGCAGCCTCAATGCACGC
>CAJUOD010000064.1 GCA_910587875.1 uncultured Oscillibacter sp.
CCCAGCGCCGGATCATCGGCATCTTCGACCTGGACAAATGCAGCTATGAGAAGCGCACCCGGGACTATCTCGCCGCCGCCGAGCGGGAGGGGGTGGTTCTGGACGCCGCCGGGGGAAACCTGCCTCGGTCCTTCGTGGTGGCGGACCACCCGTATCACGAGCAGATTGTCTATTTGAGCCAGCTGAGCCCCGCCGCCCTTCGCAAGCGGGCGGAGAGCGGGAAGCTGGAGTGATGGGACAGCCTATGTGGCTTTGACGGAAAATATTCCGGCGATTTTATTTGGAGCGGAGGAAGGCGGGCCGAACGGCTTCGCCCCTTCGGCGTGGCTTTTTCCGCTCTGAACGTATAAAGGAGAACTTTTATGGAAGACAACGAAATCCTGACCACCACCGCCGTGGACGCGGGCAACGAATACGACGCGTCGGAAATCCAGGTCCTGGAGGGCCTGGAGGCCGTGCGGAAGCGGCCCGGCATGTATATCGGGTCCACCTCCGCCTCGGGCCTCCACCACCTGGTGTATGAAATCGTAGACAACGCCATCGACGAGGCCCTGGCGGGCTTCTGCACGGAAATCCTGGTCCAGATCAACGAGGGGGACACCATCACCGTCGTGGACAACGGCCGGGGCATCCCCGTGGACATCCAGGCCCAGACGGGCAAGCCCGCCCTGGAGGTGGTCTACACCATCCTCCACGCTGGCGGCAAGTTCGGCGGCGGGGGCTACAAGGTCTCCGGCGGTCTCCACGGCGTGGGCGCCTCGGTGGTCAACGCCCTCTCGGAGTGGCTGACGGTCCAGGTCCACAAGAACGGCGAGATCTATGAGATGAAATTCTCCAGGGGCCAGATCACCCAGGAGATGAAGGTCGTAGGGAAGACGGACCGCACCGGCACCACCGTCACCTTCAAGCCGGATCCGGAGATGTTCGAGGACACCGTCTATAACTACGACACCCTTCACACCCGCATGCGGGAGGAGGCGTTCCTCAATGCGGGGCTCCGCATCAACACCGTGGACCTCCGCCCCGGGAAGGAGCAGAGCGACTCTATGTGCTACGAGGGGGGTATCCGGGAGTTTGTCACCTGGCTCAACAAGAGCAAGGACGCCCTGCACCCCGGGGTCATCTACATGTCCGGCCAGCGGGACGACTCGGTGGCCGAGGTGGCCCTGCAGTATAACGACGGCTACAGCGAAACCATATTGTCCTTTGCCAACAACGTCCACACCCCGGAGGGGGGCATGCACGAGGAGGGCTTCAAGCGGGCCCTGACCACCGTGCTGAACAACTACGGGCGGAAAATCAAAATGCTCAAGGACGACGAGAAGGTCTCCGGCGAGGACTGCCGGGAGGGCCTCACCTGCGTCATCTCGGTCAAGCTGACGGACGCCCAGTTCGAGGGCCAGACGAAAGCCAAGCTGGGCAACAGCGAAATCCGGACTTTGGTGAACAACATCGTGGCGGAGAAGCTGGACACCTTCCTGGAGGAGAACCCCCAGGTAGGGCGGATGATTCTGGACAAGGCCCTCACCGCCTCCCGGGCCCGGGAGGCCGCCAAGAAGGCCCGGGAGTCCATCCGCCGGAAGACGGCCCTCAGCGGCGCGGCCATGCCCGACAAGCTCCGGGACTGCAATGAGAACAACCCCGAGCTGACGGAAATCTATATCGTCGAGGGCGACTCCGCCGGAGGCTCCGCTACCCAGGGGCGGGATTCCCGCTTCCAGGCCATCCTCCCCCTGTGGGGCAAGATGCTGAACGTGGAGAAGGCCCGGGCGGACAAGGTCTACGGCAACGACAAGCTCCAGCCGGTGATCACCGCCCTGGGGGCGGGCATCGGGGAAGAGTTCGACTCCAACAAGCTCCGGTATCACAAGGTCATCATTATGGCGGATGCTGATGTGGACGGGTCCCATATCCGGACCCTGCTGCTGACCTTCTTCTTCCGCTTCATGCGGCCCCTGATTGAGCAGGGCTATGTCTACTCCGCCGTGCCCCCCCTCTTCAAGCTCACCCGGGGCAAGACCACAAGGGTTGCCTACGACGAGCCGGAGCGGGACCGCATTTCCGCCGAGCTCCGGGCGGGAAATCCCAACGCCAAGGTGGACATCAGCCGCTTCAAGGGCCTGGGCGAGATGAATCCCCAGGAGCTCTGGGAGACCACCATGGATCCGGCCACCCGGACGCTCCGGCGCATCACCCTGGACGACGCCGTCCGGGCGGACGAGACCTTCACCATCCTCATGGGCGAGAAGGTGGAACCCCGGAAGGAGTTCATCGAGAAGAACGCCAAGTACGTGGTGAACCTGGACTACTGAGGAGGCGGACATGAAACGAATCGCATGTGTGGCTTTACTCCTGGCTTTGCTGTTGACCGGCTGCGGCGGCGTCTCGAAGGAGGAGTACGACGCGATGGTGCAGGAGCGGGACGCCCTCCTGGCGGAGGCGCAACTCCGTGAGCTGCAAGCGCCGGAGGCGGTCCCGGAGGATATCCCGGATACGGTGACGGTCAAGGTCAAGGGCGATTTTACCGCCACGGTGCGGTCCCTGGTTCCCGACTATGTGACGGACGGGGAAACGCCGCGTATGGCGGTGGTCACCCTGTTCCAAAGCGGCCCCTTTACTATTGATACCATGGATTTAACGCAGTTTCTGGAGGAGGGGGAGACCTACGTCTTTGAGGTCGGGATGTCCGATTACGATATCATCACTGGGCAGGAATACGAATCCGGCTCGCTTCTCAATCCCGAAGTGGTCTTCTCCATGTATCCCTCTCTTTATATCTCCAACTTCCGCCCGGCGGAAGAAGAGGACTGCGGGCTGGATTCGGTCCACCTGGAATACGAAGCGAGTGAGAGCTGATTTAAGGAAAGGCTGGGTAACAGCAGATGAGTAAGAAACCCCAATACGACCCCGAGGAAATCCGCTTCCCGGACCAGAAGATCGTGGAGTCCCCCCTGGTGCCGGAGATGGAGAAATCCTATATCGACTACGCCATGAGCGTCATCGTGGGCCGGGCCCTGCCGGACGTGCGGGACGGCCTGAAGCCCGTCCACCGCCGCATCCTCTACGCCATGTACGAGGACGGCCTGACCCACGACAAGCCCTTCCGCAAGTGCGCCACCGCCGTGGGCGACGTGCTGGGCCGCTACCACCCCCACGGAGATCAGTCGGTTTACGACGCCCTGGTCCGCCTGGCCCAGGATTTCTCCATGCGCTATATGCTCATCGACGGGCACGGCAACTTCGGCTCCGTGGACGGCGACCCCCCGGCGGCCTACCGGTACACCGAGGCGCGGCTGGCCAGAATCTCCGAGGAGATGCTGCGGGAGATCGAGAAGGACACCGTGGACTGGGACCCCAACTTTGACGAAACCCGGAAGGAGCCCAAGGTCCTGCCCTCGCGCTTCCCGAACCTGCTGGTGAACGGGTCCAGCGGCATCGCCGTGGGCATGGCCACCAACATTCCGCCCCACAACCTCCGGGAGGTCATCGGCGCGGTGATTTGCGTGCTGGACGACCCCGAGGCCACCCTGACGGACCTGATGGAGCACATGGAGGGCCCGGACTTCCCCACGAAGGGCATCATCATGGGCCGGGCGGGCATCCGGGCGGCCTACGCCACCGGCCGGGGCCGGGTCACCATCCGGGCGCGGCACGAGTTCGAGGAGTTCGGCAAGGACCGGACCCGGATCATCATCACGGAAATCCCCTACCAGGTCAACAAGCGCCAGCTCATCAAGAGCATGGCGGACCAGGTGGAGGACAAGCGGCTGGAGGGCATCTCCAACATCCAGGACGAGTCCGACCGGAACGGCATGCGGATCGTCATTGAGCTGAAACGGGACGCCAACCCCCAGGTGGTCCTGAACCGCCTCTTTGCCCAGACCCAGCTCCAGACCACCTTCGCCATCAACATGCTGGCCCTGACGGAGGTCAACGGCAAGCTCCAGCCCAAGATCCTCTCCCTGCGGCACATCCTGGACGAGTACATTGCCCACCAGGAGTCCGTCATTATCCGCCGAACCCGGTTTGACCTGAAGAAGGCCCAGGAGCGGGCCCACCTGCTGGAGGGCCTTTTGATTGCCCAGGACCACATTGACGAGGTCATCAAGGTCATCCGCAGCAGCTACGACAACGCCAAGGAAAACCTGATGGCCCGCTTCGGCCTGGACGACGTGCAGGCCCAGGCCATCTGCGACATGCGGATGATCTCCCTCCAGGGCCTGAACCGGGAGAAGCTGGAAAACGAGTACAAGGAGCTGGAGGAGCGCATTGCCTACTTCCAGAAAATCCTTGCCGACGAGACCCTGGTCCGCCAGATTCTGAAAGAAGAGCTCACTGCCATCGCCGAGAAATACGGCGACGAGCGAATGACGGAAATCCAGGACGTGGAGGACGAAATCGACATCGAGGACCTGATTGAAGAGGAGCAGTGCGTCTTCACCCTGACCCAGGCGGGGTATATCAAGCGGACCCCCGTCAGCGAGTATACGGCCCAGTCCAAGGGCGGCATGGGAAAGAAGGGCATCACCACCCGGGAGGAAGACGCGGTGGCGGATGTGTTCACCGCCTCCACCCACGACTATATCCTCTTCTTCACCGACACCGGAAAGGTCTACCGGAAGAAGGGCTACCAGATTCCCGTCTCCGGGAAAACCGCCAAGGGGACCAACATCGTGAACATCCTCCAGGTGGAGCAGGGCGAACGGGTCCAGGCCATGGTCCACACCCGCTCCCTGGAGGACGACGGCCGCTTCCTCTTTATGGTGACCCGGAACGGCGTTGTCAAGCGTCTTCCCGCAAATAGCCTGCGGAACCTCCGGAACAACGGTATCCGGGCCCTGACCATGACGGAGGACGACCGGCTCATCACCGTCCGGGAGACCGACGGGGAGCAGAATATCCTCATCGCCACCCACGACGGTATGGCCGTCTGCTTCCCGGAGGAAGAGGTCCGCCCCATGGGCCGCACGGCCGTCGGGGTCCTTGGCATCAAGCTCCGGGAGGGCGACTATGTCGTCGGCGCCGCCCGGGCCAAGCCGGGGAAGGCCGTCCTCACCATCACGGAAAAGGGCTACGGCAAGCGGACGGCGGTGGAGGAGTACCGGATCACGAAACGGAACGCTTACGGCATCAAAAACTACATGCTGACGGAGAAGACCGGGCAGGTGGTCGGCATCAAGGTAGTGGACGGGTCCGAGGACCTGCTGTTGGTGACGGAGGCGGGCATCCTGATCCGCACGCCGGTGGACGCCATCAAGCAGTGCGGCCGATCCACCCAGGGCGTCATCGTCATGCGCTTCAAGGAAGAGGGCGACCGGGTGATCTCCATGGCTCTGGCGGAGCGGGAGGAGGCCCCCCAGCCGGAGGAAGCGGAAAACGCGCCGGAATGAGAAAGGAAGCGAGTATATGAAACTGGCAAACGCGCTGTCCCAGCGGGCGGAGCTGCAGACGAGAATCCGCCAGCTGGAGACCCGGCTCTATAATAACGCCCAGGTCCAGGAGGGGGAACGGCCCGCCGAGGACCCGGAGGAGCTCCTCCGGGAGCTGGAGGAGGATTACGCCCGTTTAGAAGAGCTGATCTCCGCCATCAACCGCACCAACAGCGCCGCCCGGACGGAGGACGGGACCACCCTCTCGGACCTCCTGGCCCGGCGGGACTGCCTCAAGGGGAAGCTGGGCATTCTGCGGAATTTCCTGGACAACGCCAGCGCTCTGGTCCGCCGCCGCACCGCCGGTGAGATCAAGGTCAAGAGCACCGTGAACGTCCGGGCGCTGCAAAAACAGGTGGACGGCCTGTCCAAGGACCTCCGGCAGCTGGAGGAGGCCATCCAGGAGAAGAACTGGACCACGGAGCTTCTGTAAATTGTTTGGCTGCGCGAAAGGCGGGCGTCAGCTCCGCGCCGGAGTCAATAGGCGCAACTGTCCTTGTGACAGCATATGGTTGACGGGCGGGGCCCCTGTCTCGGGTTCAAATCCCGGCTTTGGTATGAGGCCCGGCATGATGACACTCGCATGGTCACACCTTTTTATGACGACCGGACGCCGGTTTCGCGCGGGTGGGTTTGGGGAAACATGTGAAAAGGCCGGACGCGGAGACGCGTCCGGTTTTTACTTGCGATTTATTGACATTGTATATAAACTTTTATATAATACATAGTATGAATAGAAAGGAGCGATCCACATGGCACAGACCAATATCAATATCCGCATGGATGCGGAGCTGAAAAAGCAGTTCGAGGCCTTCTGCGCGGACGTGGGCATGAGCATGACCACGGCGTTCAACGTCTTCGCCAGAAAGGCCGTGCGGGAAAACCGGATTCCCTTCGAGGTGGGGGGAGACGTTCCCAACGAGGAGACCCGGAAGGCGATCGAAAACGTGCGGAAAGGAATCGGACTCAGCAGAGGATTTTCTTCCGTCAAGGAGCTGATGGAGGATTTGAATGCTGACGATTAAGTACGAGAAAAGCTTCAAGAAGGATTATAAAAGGGTGAAAAAGCGGGGATACAATATTCAATTGCTGGAAAACGTCCTCGAGCTTCTGGCAAGGCAGGAGTCCCTGCCCCCCAAGTACAAGGACCACGCCCTGACCGGGGATTACAAGGGTTTCCGGGAGTGCCACATCACGCCGGACTGGCTGCTGGTGTATGAGATTCACGACGAGGAGCTGATCCTGGTCCTCACCAGGACCGGGACCCACAGTGATTTGCTTTAAGGGAGGGAACGCCGTGAAAACCGTCACCATCTACACCGACGGGGCCTGTTCCGGGAACCCCGGCCCCGGGGGCTGGGGGGCCATCCTGATGTACGGGGAGCATAAAAAGGAGCTCTCCGGCGGGGAGGCCCAGACCACCAACAACCGCATGGAGCTTACCGCCGTCATCCAGGCCCTGAGCTGTTTAAAGGAGCCCTGCGCCGTGGAGCTCTGGTCCGACTCCAAGTATCTCATCGACGCCCTGGAGAAGGGCTGGGCCAAGGGCTGGCGGGCCAAGGGCTGGATCAAGTCCGACAAAAAGCCCGCCCTGAACCCGGACCTGTGGGAGCGCCTTCTGGACCTGACGGAGGTCCACCAGCTCCGCTGCCACTGGGTGAAGGGCCACGCCGAGAACGCGTTCAACAACCGCTGCGACGAGCTGGCGGTGGCGGAGAGCCGGAAGTTCAAATGATTTCCATCATTCACAAACTGTTTACACCCGACTCATAATTTCGCAAAGAGTTTTGGGTACAGTAAGCATCAGCAAAGGGTACTCCCAGCCCGATGCGTTTTCTCCCTCCTAAAATAAACACACACGGAAGACGGACCGCCTAGCGGTCCGTTTTTCGTTGCCCCCTTATCATTTCCGGGGCCGGGCCGATATGGTATTTGTAAAGGAATACAAATCTGGAAGGTAAAGGAGTACGGAAAAAAGGAGACACATAAGCATGAGGCTGCAAGGATATGACCCGGTTTTTACGAACCGGGCAAGGGGGAGCTCCCCGTACCGGGGCCGGAGCGCTGGGACAAGTTTTATGGACCAGCTGAAAAGCGCCGCCGCCCCGGAACAGGCGGCGGATTCCCTGGACCTGACGAAAACCGATGAGGGACTGCGAGACCTCCTCCACAAGCTGACCCCCGGGTCCAGGGACGTGCTGGGCCGGATGGAGGCGGGGAAGAAGGACATTTCCCAGGAGGAGTGGACCGGACTCTGCAAGGAGCTGGAGGCCCTGGGGGCCATCTCCAAGGACGACTTTCAGTACACCCAGGCCGGGTGGCGCGTGATCCCCCTGGGCTATTGGGGCGAGGACGGGGAGTTCGTCAGGTACGACACGGTCTCCATCATGAAGAACAAGCTGCCGGACGTGGGGCACAGCCGGGGAGGACAGTGGATCTGCCCGGACGAGTATGATTGGAAGGGGGACCCTCTGGCCTACCTGGACAACTGGATGAAATCCCTCTACAGCTGGCGCAGCGACATGGCCCGGGCGCGGAAGGAGGACGGATCTCCCAAATACAGCGACTTCTCTCCCATTACCGACCAGATCAATTCCTGCCAAAAGGTCACGGACCTGGTCCGGGCGCTGTGGAAGTGCGAAGAGGGGGCGGTCCTGTGAGCGGCGGAGTCGACTGCATCGTCAACAACACCGGCGTCCCTTCCTCGGAGTGGGGAAAGTACAAGCCGGCGGGGGTGAACCCCGACGGGCCCTCGGTGGACTTCTCAGACCTCCTCTCCGGCAAAAAACAGGAGATCGCCTCCAAGCTCACCGACGGGGCGAAGAGAACCTTACAGCGGCTGAAGGCCAATCCGAATTCCATTTCCAAGCGGGACTGGATGGACCTGACCCACGAGCTGAATGCCATGGGGGCCATCAGTGATTTGGATTACCAGGGGACCAACATGATGTTTCACCTGGTGCCCCTGGGGGACATGGACAACCCCTATCCCACCTCGGCGGACATGCGGGACACCCTGGACCGGATCAACCAGTGGCCGGGGAATCCCCTGGACTATCTGGATCAGTGGGCCTTCGCCCTGAAGAAGTGGGGCGCGGGACTGTCCCGGGAGCGGAATCCCGACGGAACGCCCAAGTACAAGGACGTGTCTCCGGTCTACAGCCAGGCGGCGGCCTGCGGCCGGGTGTCCAGCCTCATCAAGGGGCTGCTGATGACGGACCTGTGGACGTCTAAATAAAAAGAGGCGGGACGGCGCTGCCGTCCCGCTTTTCTTGCCCTTGATAAACCCCGCCAAACAGTATAAAATAGACCCGTCAAAAACATCCACACAGGAGGGATCCAATATGAGAGACGGATTCATCAGCGTGGCCTGCGGCGCGCCCAAGCTGCGCCTGGCGGACTGCGCCTATAACGCCGAGCAGACCTTTCAGATGATGCGCTCCGCCGAGAAGGCGGGGGTCAAGGTCCTGGTCCTGCCGGAGCTGAGCCTGACGGGCTACACCTGCGAGGACCTCTTCTATCAGGACGCGCTCCTCCGGGAGGCGGAGGAGGCTCTGAAAACTGTCCTGGCCGCCACGAGGAACCTAGAGGTGGTCACCGCCCTGGGAATGCCGCTGCGAGTCCACAACGAATTGTATAACTGCGCTGCTGTTATACAAAAAGGAAAGATTCTGGGAGTGGTCCCCAAGACTCACCTGCCCAACTACGGCGAGTTTTACGAGAAGCGCTGGTTCGCCGCCGCCCCGGAGGAGCCGGAGAGCCTCCCCCTGCTGGGGCAGGAGTTTGTCACCTTCGGCGCGGGGCAGGTGTTCCGCTGCGAGAATATCCCCGGCCTGGTGCTGGGCTTTGAGATCTGCGAGGACCTCTGGTCCCCGGACTCCCCCTCCGTCCAGATGGCCAAGGACGGGGCCACGATTATCGGCAACCTCTCCGCCAGCAACGACTTGGTGGGCAAGGACGCCTACCGCCGCCAGCTGGTGACCACGCAGAGCGCCAAGCTCCTCTGCGGCTACGTCTACGCCAGCGCCGGGGCGGGGGAGTCCACCGCCGACCTGGTCTTCGGAGCCCACCAGCTCATCGCGGAGGACGGGACCCTCCTGGCGGAGCGCCGCTTCGAGGGCGGGCTGCTGGTGTCGGAAATTGACGTGCAGCGCCTGGCCTATGAGCGCCGCCGGACCCAGTCCCTGGGGGCGGGGTCCGGGAACGGGGGCTGTGAGGAGACCTTCACCCTGACGGAGGGAACGACCAAGCTGACCCGCCACGTGTCCCCCATGCCCTTCGTCCCCGAGGGGAAGGAGGACCGGGACGCCCGCTGCCGGGAGATTCTGCTGCTGGCCTCTCTGGGGCTCAAGCAGCGGCTGGAGCACACCGGGGCGAAATGCGCCGTGGTGGGTCTCTCCGGCGGGCTGGACTCCACCCTGGCGGTGCTGATCACCGGCCTTGCCATGAAGCTGCTGGACCGGCCCCTGACGGATATCATCGCCGTCACCATGCCCTGCTTCGGCACCACGGACCGGACCCGGAACAACGCCGTGATTCTTGCCGAGCAGATGGGGGCGACGCTTCGGACCGTGGACATCTCCCAATCCGTCCGGAGCCACTTCCGGGACATCGGCCACGACCCGGAGGACCACTCCGTCACCTATGAGAACGCCCAGGCCCGGGAGCGGACTCAGGTGCTCATGGACGTCGCCAACGAAAACGGCGGGCTTGTCATCGGCACGGGGGACTTAAGCGAGCTGGCCCTGGGCTGGTGCACCTACAACGGGGATCACATGAGCATGTACGGGGTCAACGCCTCCATCCCCAAGACCCTGGTCCGGCACCTGGTGGGCTACCTCTCCCGGGACGGGGAGGAGCCGGAGCTCCACGACGTGCTGGAGGACATCCTGGACACCCCCGTGTCCCCGGAGCTGCTGCCCGCCGTCCAGGGGGAGATCAGCCAGCGGACCGAGGACCTGGTGGGGCCCTATGAGCTCCACGACTTCTTCCTGTACTATATCATCCGCTGGGGCTTCGCCCCGGGGAAGGTCTTCCGCCTGGCCCAGCATGCCCTGGGGCGGAAGTACAGCCGGGAGGTCATTTTGAAGTGGCTGAAGAGCTTCTACCGCCGCTTCTTCACCCAGCAGTTCAAGCGGGACTGCGTCCCGAACGGGCCCAAGATCGGCACGGTCTCCCTGTCCCCCCGGGGGGATTGGCGGATGCCGTCGGACGCCCAGGCCGCGTTGTGGCTGGCGGAGGTGGAGGGGTTACAATGAGAAAGGCATTGTGCGCGGCCCTGTTTCTGGCCCTCCTCCTCACCGGCTGCGGCGGGGAACTGGTGCCGGACGCGCCGGAGGTCCCGGACCCGCCCCAAGCGGAGAGCCCTGAAACGCCGCCGGAGGCCCCGGAGGAGCCCCAGGAGCCGGAGGAGCCCGAGGATTCCGAGGAGGCCGCCCTCCTGGCCCTTCTGGGGGACCTGACCCTGGAGGAGAAGGTGGGCCAGCTCTTTTTCGTCCGGGTCCCGGCGGAAAACGCCGTGGAGGATATCGTGACCTACCGCCTGGGGGGCTACCTCCTCTTTGGCCGGGACACCCAGGATAAAACCGCCAACGACCTGATCCAGACCATCTGGTCCTATCAGGGCGCGTCGGGAAGGATCCCCCTGCTCATCGGCGTGGACGAGGAGGGGGGCACCGTGGTCCGGGTCAGCTCGAACCCCCATCTGCGGAGCAGGAAATTCTCCAGCCCCCGGAAGCTCATGGAGCTGGAAGAGGGGGACCATGTCGGGGCTGTGGAGAGAGAGACGGAGGAAAAGAGCATCCTCCTGAAACGCCTGGGCTTCAACGTCAACCTGAACCCGGTGGCGGACGTGTCCAAGAACCCCGGCGATTTTATCCACGACCGGACCTACGGCGACAGCGCCGAGGCGGCCGCCTCCTATGCCTCCCGGGTGGTGGAGGTCCAGTGTGTTTACGGCCTGGGCAGCGTGCTGAAGCACTTCCCCGGCTACGGAAACAACCGGGACACCCACACCGGCGTCGCCGTGGACGAGCGGCCCATGGAGACCTTCCTGGAGGAGGATTTCAAGCCCTTCCGGGAGGCCATCGCCACGGGGGAGGCTTACCGCCCCCTGCCCGCCGTGCTGGTGAGCCACAATATTGTCACCTGCATGGACCCGGACCTCCCCGCGTCCCTCTCCCCGGAGGTCCACCGGATCCTCCGGGAGGACCTGGGCTTTGAGGGCGTCGTCATGACCGACGACCTGGCTATGAGCGCCGTGTCCGCCTATGCCGCCGACGGGAACGTGGCGGTGATGTCCATCCAGGCCGGGAACGACCTGGTGGTGACCACGGACTACCGGACCCAGATCCCCCGGGTCATCCAGGCCGTGCGGGACGGCGCGCTGGAGGAAGGCCTGATTGATGAAGCCTGTCTCCGGGTGCTTCGCTGGAAGCTGGAGCTGGGCCTGCTGGCGCCGGGGGAGGATGGGGAGCTCTATAACATCCCCCTGCCGGATGTGACCTGAAAGGAGGACATAGGATGACCCAAAAACTCTACTACGACGACGCCTTCCTCCGGGAGTTCCCCGCCACGGTCCTCTCCTGCGAGGCCGCCGGGGAGGTCTGGAAGGTGGTCCTGGACCAGACGGCCTTCTACCCCGAGGGGGGCGGACAGCCCGCCGACCACGGCGTTTTGAGAACCCCGGCGGGGGAGGTCCCCGTCACCGACGTACATGAAAAAGACGGCGCGGTGGTCCACACCTGCTCCGCCCCGGTGGAGCCGGGAACGGTGGTCACCGGCGTCCTGGACTGGGCCCGGCGCTTCGACCACATGCAGCAGCACTCCGGAGAGCACATCATCAGCGGCGTCCTCTGCCGGCTGTACCACTGCGACAACGTGGGCTTCCACCTGGGGGCGGAGGCCGTCACCATTGACTACAATACGGACATCACCTGGGAGCAGGCCCTGGAGGCGGAGCGCCTGGCCAATGAGGCCGTCTGGGCGGACCGGGAGGTGGAGATCACCTACCCGTCCCCCGAGGAGCTGGCGGCCCTGGACTACCGGAGCAAGAAAGAGCTCAGCGGCCAGGTGCGCATCGTGGAGTTCCCGGAGGCGGACCGCTGCGCCTGCTGCGGCACCCACGTGGAGCGGGCGGGCCAGGCGGGCCCCATCAAGGTCCTCTCCTGCCAGAAATTCCGGGAGGGGGTCCGGATTGAGCTTCTCTGCGGGGCCCGGGCCCTCCGGTATCTCTCCGGGACCTATGACCAGGCCAGGGCCATCGGCCAGAGGCTCAGCGTGAAGCCCCTGGAGACCCTGGTGGCGGTGGAGCGGCTGGAGGACGAGCTCTCCGCCGCCAAGGCCCGGATCGCGGACCTGGAGCAGACGGCCTTCGCCGCCATTGCCGCCGAGCAGGCGGGGCGGGGAGATGTGGTCCTCTTCCAGTCCCCCATGCGCCCGGACAGCCTCCGCCGCCTGGCGGACGCCGTGGGCAAGAGCTGCGGCGGGCTGGCGGCGGTCTTCTCCGGCGAGGGGGAGAAGTGGAGCTATGCCCTGGTCCGGGCGGACGGTGCGGACATTTCTCCCCTGGTAAAGGAACTGAACCAGGCCCTCCAGGGCCGGGGCGGAGGCCGGAACGGCTTCGCCCAGGGCAGCGTGGCGGCGGGCCGGGAGGCCATCGAGGAATTTTTCAGGAGGTGAGCCGATGAAATACGTGCTGGCGGAGTGGGACCACGACCTGGACGACGAGCCCTATCTGGTCTACTCCGAGCTGGACGGCAGCCGCCGGGAGGTCCGCCGGGTGGAATTCTACCGGAACGGAATCACCTTTTCCTACGGCGGCGAGCGGGGGAACGAGGGGGCGCTCAACCCGGAGCCCTTCCCGGAGGACCTGCGGGACCTCCCCGCCCCGGAGGAGGGGGACTTCTCCGCCCATGAGATCTCCCCGGGGCTGTTCTATGAGATCTGGAATCAGGCCCAGGAGCGGCCGGATGGGTTTATGGGGATGTTTATGTAAGCAGGGCTTTCCCCAGAAGCAAATTTTCCCCAGTGGGGCCCGGTCCCCTGACCGGGCCATTCCCCGCAAGCCCGGCACTCCCGGAGGAATGGCCTGCACAGGGGTGCAGGCCCCACAGGGTGTCCTATCGACAGAAGAAGGGCGGACCTATGTGTCCGCCCTTTTCCCTCACGCCCCCGGGGGCTGGTTCATTTCCTCCGTGATATACCGCTTTCCATACACGGCGTCATAGACTACCGCGTCCCGGAGCTCCAGCAGCTCCAGGGCCTCGGGGGAGAGGTCCGCCTCCTCCCGGGTGTAGCTGGCCCGGCCCTCGCCGTCCACAAAATACAGGTCCGTCTGGGTCAGGCAGACTTCGCTGACCTTCTCCAGCAGTCCCCAGTAGCGGCTGACAGGCGTTCCCGTCAGCTCCAGCAGCTGGGGGCCCAGGGCGGTGATACTGCTGTCCCGCTTTGTCCCCGCCAGGCCCTCCAGCAGCGCCGGGTCGTTGGCCCAGATGAGATAGTCCGTGGAGTAGAGGTCGTTAATCTGCTCCTCTGTCCAGCTTTGCGTGTCGTTCTCCGGGCAGAGGCCCAGCAGCGTATAGACTGTGTCCCCGCCGGGCATGAAGAGGTTCGGCCGGTGGTCCCCGAAGAAGACCACAATGGTGGGCTCCCCGCAGTCCCGGAGGTAGTCCGTCAGCTCCCCCAGGGCCTGGTCCGCCCGGGTGATGCCCTCCAGCATGACCCGGATAATGTCCCGCTGGGCGGGGGTGAAGTCCGGAGCCACCAGAGGAATCTGGCACTCGTAGTTGAATTTCTGGGGCTCGAAGGGCTGGTGGTTCTCCATGGTGATGCCGTAGAGGAAGGCCCGCTTTCCGGCGGCGTTCACCGCCTCCATGCGCTTCAGCATCCCCTGGAAGAAGTACCCGTCCCGCATGTAGAACCCGCCGTAGGCCCCGTCCGCCCGTTCAATGCCCATCTGTTGAATATCGTCGGAAAAATACAGATTGTTGAAACCCAGCAGGGGATAGGTGACGGTTCTGTTATACAAAGTGTTATCATAGGCGTGGAGCATTTCAGCGGTGTAATCGCCGGATTTCGTATACTGCTCTGCCAGGGCGTCGAAGCGCTCGTAGACCGCCTCGTCTTGGAAGCAAATATTCGTCCCCGGCGGCAGGTCCAGGGCGTTGAGCCCGTAGAGCATGGGGACCTCCAGATACCCGGTGCCGTAGCCCAGGTAGTGGCTGTGAAAGGTCCCGCTGACGCTCTCGGCTTCCAGGGCATGGAAGTTCTCCAGGGGGTCCCCCTCGTACCGGAGCACCGGCAGGCGGGTCAGGTCGTAGAAGGACTCGGAGAGGATAAAGAGGATGTTGGGCTTGGCCTCCGGCTCCTCCCGGGCGGGGCCCAGCAGCTGGTCCACCCGGGCCAGCACCTCCAGCATAAAGTCTGCGTCATAGCCCTCCGGCGGGGTCTTGGGCTGGGGAAACGCGTCCCGCCAGAGGCTGAGGGTCAGGCCGTGGAGGCTGTGGTTCTCCGCCGGGTCCATCCGGGTGTAGAAGTCCACCCCCAGCGCTCCGCCTATGGCTCGGGTCCCGGTTCCGGTGAGGAGGATCCCCGCCAGGGCCAGGGAGAAGAGGCAGGACCGGCCCCGGGTTGTCCCCTCCAGGGCGGTGAGCCGCCGGGTGAGGAGCAGGACCAGGACGCATACCGCCAGGGCCGCCGCCGCCAGCCAGAAATCCTCCGGAGGCGTCAGGTCCCCCGCAAGGCCCGCCACGTTTCCCGCCGCGCCCGCCAGGCCGAAGTCCGCCAGCTCCAGGGGCGTGCCGTTGATGGCGTTTTTGAAGTAGTCCACCAGGGCCAGAATCAGCCCCGCGGCCCCCACGGGCAGGGCGGCGATCCACAGCCGCCCCGTCAGCGTCCCCAGGACGGCCACGGGCACGGCCCAGAGCAGGGCGGTCATAGCCAGGTGGCCCGGGTAGTCCCGGGCCCATTCCAGCACCCCCGGCAGGGTGCCGATGGCAATCCACTGCATGGCGGCGGTGACCGCCAGCCCCATGCAGACCGCGGCGGCGGCAAAGAGGCAGAGCCGGAGCCAGGGGGGACCGATGGGGGCCTTGCGTTTTTTGGAAAGAAGGTTTTTTTTCATCGCATTAAAACTCCGAGGCCGTGGGAAACCCCCACGGCCCCGCGATACGTTTCCAGGTTGATTAGTACGCCAGCTTCTCGGTGAGGTAGCTCTTCAGCTGGTCAATGGGAATCCGGACCTGGGCCATGGAGTCCCGCTCCCGGACGGTGACGCAGTTGTCTCCCGCCTTCTCTGCGTCGCCCACGGTCTCGAAGTCCACGGTGACGCAGTAGGGGGTGCCGATCTCGTCCTCCCGGCGGTAGCGCTTGCCGATGGAGCCGGTCTCGTCGAAGTCCACCATCCACTCCTTGGCCAGCTCCTGCTGGATCTCCTGGGCCTTGGCGCTGAGCTTCTTGGAGAGGGGCAGGACGGCAACCTTGAAGGGGGCGATGGCGGGGTGGAAGCGCATGACGGTGCGCACGTCGTTCTTGGCCTCGTCCACCACTTCCTCGTCGTAGGCCTCCACCAGCAACGCCAGGGTCATCCGGTCCGCGCCGAGAGAGGGCTCGATGACGTAGGGCACGTAGTGCTCGTTCTTCTCCTGGTCGAAGTAGGTGAGGTCCTGGCCGGAGAATTTCTGGTGCTGGGACAGGTCGTAGTCCGTCCGGTCCGCCACGCCCCAGAGCTCGCCCCAGCCGAAGGGGAAGAGATACTCGAAGTCTGTGGTGGCCTTGGAGTAGAAGGCCAGCTCCTCGGGCTCATGGTCCCGGAGCCGGAGGTTCTCCTCTTTGACGTTCAGGCCGATGAGCCAGTCGTGGCAGTAGGTCCGCCAGT
>CAJUOD010000065.1 GCA_910587875.1 uncultured Oscillibacter sp.
GGAAGATGATGGGCGGCTCCTTCCACAACGAGGACGACTACTACCGCCCCCGCCACGAGCTGGAGAAGCTCCCGGGGTACTGCCAGCCCTTCACCGACGGGCCGCTGAACAACCCGGACAACCCCATCGAGGAGGTCTATCTCCAGATCATGGCCTCGGCCCAGAAGATGCTGTACCTCACCACGCCCTATTACGCCGTGGAGGAGTCCATGCAGAAGGCCCTGTGCATCGCCGCCGACGCGGGGGTGGACGTGCGCCTGTTCATCCCCGGCGTCCCAGACCACCACAAGTTCACCTACATGGTGGCGGAGACCTACTGGGGCGAGCTGCTGAGCCACGGCGTGAAGATCTACAAATACACCCCCGGTTTCCTCCACGCCAAGAGCGTCATGGCGGACCGGGAGGTGGCCCTGGTGGGCAGCACAAATATGGACTACCGGACCTTCCAGCTCCACTACGAGTGCGGCGTGCTGCTGTACCACATGCCGGTGGTGGAGGAGCTGCTGGAGGATATGGACGGCATCCTGGCGGAGAGCGCGCCCTACACCCTGGAGGACTGGAACAAGCGCTCCTGGTTCCGCCGGATGTGCGCGTCTATCTTCCGTTTAGGATCTATATGGCTATAAACATGTATCGGGAGGACCCCTATGTCCCGTGAGCTGACCCCCCAGGAGACCGCCGAGCGCAGTCTCATCAAGACCTACCGAAAATCCCTGTGGAATCCCTTCATCGCCGCCGTGAAGCGGTACGAGCTGGTTTCCCCGGGGGACCATATCGCCGTCTGCGTCTCCGGCGGAAAGGACTCCTTTGTCCTGGCCAAGCTGATGCAGGAGCTCCAGAAGCACACGGACCGGCCCTTTGATCTGACCTTCCTGTCCATGGATCCGGGCTACAGCCCGGCGAACCGCCGCGTGCTGGAGGAGAACGCCGCCCGGCTGGGCATTCCCCTGACCATCTTCGAGAGCGATATCTTCGACGTGACGGTGCAGGTGGACAAAAACCCCTGCTACCTCTGCGCCCGGATGCGCCGGGGCTGCCTCTACGCAAAAGCCCGGGAGCTGGGCTGCAATAAAATCGCCCTGGGGCACCACTTCTCCGACGTCATTGAGACGACCCTGCTGGGCCTCTTTTACGGGGCCCAGCTCCAGGCCATGGCCCCCAAGCTCCGCAGCAAGAACTTCCCCGGCATGGAGCTGATCCGCCCCCTGTACTGCGTCCATGAGGACGCCATTGTCCGCTGGCGGGACTACAATGAGCTTCATTTTCTCCAGTGCGCCTGCCGCTTTACGGAAAACCGGGACGCCTCCGGCGACGGAATCGGGGAGAGCAAGCGTCAGGAGATCAAGCTCCTCCTGCGGGAGCTGAAAAAGACGAATCCCAACATTGAAAAGAGCATTTTCCGGGCCATCCACGGGGTCCAGCTGGACACCTTCCCCGGCTTCAAGCACCGGGGGACGGCCCATACCTTCACTGAGATATACAACGGCTCCCCGCTTCCCGGCGGCGGAGCGGACCTGCTATAAGGGAGGAATACACTATGGATTTCTATCGCTGTGAAAACCCCGACTGCGGCTTCGTGGCGGAGGAGGAGCCCGATATCTGCCCCCGCTGCGGGGGGACCTTCTTCACCGCCCTGACGGAGGAGGAGATGACCGCCTCCGACTGGGTGAATCTGGGCAACCAGGCCGTGGACGAGAAGCGGGAGACCGACGCCCTGGCCGCCTATCAGCGGGCGGCGGCGCTGAACGATCCCCTGGGGCTGACGAACCTGGGCTGGTGCCTGGAGGCGGGCGTGGGCGTGCCGGCGGACCCGAAGCAGGCCGTCATGCTCTACGCCCAGGCGGCGGAGCAGGAGTACATGCCCGCCCTGACAAACCTGGGCTACTGCTATACATACGGCATCGGGGTGGAGACGGACTACGGCAAGGCCCTGAAGTGCTTCCAGCGTGGGGCGGAGCAGGGCTTCCCCCGGGCCCAGTTCCTGCTGGGCGAGGCCTACCGCCGGGGGACCGGCGTGGAGGCGGACCCGGCCGAGGCCGCCAAGTGGTATCAGTCCGCCGCCTGGCTGGGCTACCCCGGCGCCCAGACGGAGCTGGGCCGCTGCCTGGAGTTCGGCGAGGGCGTGGAGCAGGACCTGGAGCAGGCGGTGAAGTGGTACTCAGCCGCCGCCGAGCAGGGCAGCGCCCCGGGCATGTGCTGCCTGGGCTTCATGTACGAGTCCGGCCGGGGCGTGGAGCAGAGCTGGGAGGCCGCCGTGGACTGGTACCAAAAGGCGGCGGACAAGGGCTATCCCCGGGCGCAGTGCAACCTGGCGTGGTGCTATGAGCACGGCCAGGGGGTGAAGCAGGACTACGCCGAGGCCGTGCGGCTCTACCGGGCGGCGGCGGACCAGGAGTATCCCCGGGGCTATCTGTGCCTGGGGCTCTGCTACGAGCGGGGCCGGGGCGTGCCCGTGGACAAGGCGGAGGCGGCGGAGCTCTACCGCAAGTCCGCCGAGCAGGGGGACGAGGATGGCGCGTGCTGCCTGGGCTTCCTGTACGAGTGCGGCGAGGGCGTGGAGCAGAGCTGGGAGAGCGCCGTGGAGTGGTACCGCAAGGCCGCCGAGGGCGGGTTGTCCCGGGGCATGTGCAACCTGGCGTGGTGCTATGAGCACGGCGAGGGCGTGGAGAAAAATCTGGAGGAGTCCTTCCTCTGGTACAAGCGGGCGGCGGAGCAGGGGGACCCCCGGGGCCTGTTCAGCGTGGCCCGGGCCTATGACTACGGCATCGGCGCGGCCCAGGACGCGGAGGAGGCCGCCCGGTGGTACCAGAAAGCCGCCGACGCCGGGTCCGCCCCTGCCACCTGCGATTTGGGCGTGTGCTACGAGCGGGGGGAGGGCGTGCCCCAGAGCTTTGAGAAGGCGGTGGAGCTCTACCAAAAGGCCGCCGAGATGGGCAACGCCCCGGGCCAGTGCAACCTGGGCTTCATGTACGAGTCCGGCCGGGGCGTGGAGCAGAGCTGGGAGGAGGCGGTGAGGTGGTACTCGGCCGCCGCCCAGCAGGGTTTCCCCCGGGCCATGTGCAACCTGGCCTGGTGCTATGAGACGGGCAGCGGCGTGGAGCAGAACCTGACCCGGGCCGTCCACTGGTACCGCAAGGCCGCCGAGCAGGGCGAGGGCCGGGGCATGTTCTGCCTGGGGCTCTGCTACAAGCACGGCAAGGGCCTGGACCGGGACGACGCCGAGGCCGCCAAGTGGTACGAGCGGGCGGCGAAGGCGGGCTACACCCGGGCGCTGTGCAATCTGGGCGTGTGCTACGAGTTCGGCGAGGGCGTGGAAAAGAGCCTGGAAAAGGCTGTGGACCTCTACCGCCGGGCGGCGGAGCGGGGGGACCCGGCGGGCCAGTGCAATCTGGGCTATATGTATGAGACGGGCCGGGGCGTGGAGCAGAGCGCCCTGGAGGCCGCGCGGCTCTATAAGCTGTCCGCGGAGGCGGGCTATCCCCGGGCCATGTGCAACTACGGGTACTTCTGCGAGTCGGGCCAGGGGGTGGCGAAAAAGGATGCCGCCAAGGCGGCGGCGTGGTACCGTCGTGCCGCCGAGGCCGGGGACGCCACCGGCGCGTGCAACCTGGGCTACCTCTACGAGACCGGCGAGGGCGTGGAGCAGAGCTGGGACCAGGCCGTGAACTACTACCGCCAGGCGGCGGAGCAGGGCCAGGCCCGGGGGCAGTACCTCCTGGGCTGGTGCTACGAGCACGGCAAGGGCGTGGCCGCCAGCGCGGAGCGGGCCCGGGAGCTCTACGAGGCCTCCGCCCGGCAGGACTACAAGCACGCCGTGGAGGCGCTGGAGCGCCTGAAGAACCCCGCCGGGGCACAGGAGAAGAAGGAGAAAAAGGACCGGGAAAAAGGCGGCTTTCTCAAGGGCCTGTTTGGCGGGAAGAAGTGAGGACATGGGAAGAGGGCCCGGAGGCGTAAAGCCTCCGGGCCCTTTTGCGGGGTGTTCCGCTGATCCGTGTCAGATGTTTAAGCCGTCCGCCCATCTCCGCGCTGCTGTGCTTCTCTGGGATGAGCCCGGCGGTTTCCGGCTACAAAAAAATATGTTTGCACTTTTGGGCAAGCCGGGGTATGATGAGGCAAGAGAAGCGCTGGAGGTCCGCCTGAAGGGCCTGAAGTAAGCGCAGAAACAGAGGAGGTCCCGGAGATGAAGCAAGGCGCGATTTTCGACATGGACGGTCTGCTGCTGGACACGGAGCGGGTGTACCAGGAGAATTGGATGGAAACGGCCAGGAGGTTTGGCCAGATGCCGTTTCCGGAGTTTCCCACAGCCGTCAGCGGCACCAACGGCGAGGAACAGCGGCGGGTCATCCGCCGGTACTACCCGGAGGTGGACGCCTGGGCGTTTCAGCGGGACTGCATCTCCCGTGTGGACGGCATCCTGAATCACCGCTGCGCTCCTGAAAAGCCGGGAGCCCGGGAAATACTGGAGTTCCTTCGCGGGAAGGGCGTTCAGACGGCGGTCGCCAGCAGTAGCGGCCGGGAGCGCATCCTGTCGAACCTCCGCCAGACGGGGCTGGAAAACCTGTTTGACGCGATCGTCAGCGGGCAGGAGGCTGCCCAGGGGAAACCGGAGCCGGACATCTTCCTGCTGGCGGCGGAGCGGATCGGCTGTGCGCCGGAGGAGTGCTATGTGTTCGAGGACAGCATCAACGGCGTCCGGGCCGGGATGGCGGCGGGCTGCGTGACCGTGATGATCCCGGACCTGGTCCCTCCGCCCGAGGGCCTGGCGGTCAGCAGGGTCTGTGCCAGCCTGCTGGAGGCAAGGGAGCTGATTGAAAAGGGGCTCCTTTGACCGGGTATGTCCAAATTGGGTGGGCGGCTGAGGGGAGTTACGCTGTCCCGCCAATTGGATACCAGCCTTGTTCAGCGTCAACAGCCTCAGCTTTCAACAGCTCATCTCTATTCATTTCAGACATTGGTATCCCTCCTGTATTCTGCAATCAGGCGCTCCGCCACATTAACCGAAAAGGATCGTAAGAGCCGACTTGACGTGCGCCGAATTCCCGGCGATAGCAGTCCAGCAATTCGCTTCAAAAATAGTTTATCACAAGGGGCGTGAAAAACAAGCTGCCCGCAGTTGTTCGATGGCGGCTCTCGCTCCGTTGCGGCTTGCTCTGCCCAAGTCCTGAACTCGGCCTCACTCATATTTGCCCTTCATGTATTGGGCGTAATACTTTTTATACGCCCGCTTCATTCCAAACAAGCCAGGGCGTTCAGCGTCCGGGGGAACCCGATAAAGGGCAGGCATTGGGTCAGGGCGTCAATCAAGGTCTCCCGCGTATTCCCCACGCTCAGATTCGCCCCCGCATGGGCTTTCGCCTGCGGCTCACAGCCGCCGAGACAGCAGATGGCGCAGAAGGTAATCAGCTCCCGCATTTTCAAATCCAGCGTGCCTCTGGTGTAGAAGTCACCGAAGCAGTAGGCGGAGAGATAATCCTGGATATGTTTTCGCTCTGCCGGGGCCGCAGCCCGCATGGCGTTGATGGTGTCCGTTCCAAAAATCTTCTGCTGAACGGCGAGACCCTTTTCAAACCGGGTTTCCTCGGAGACCGTGGACTGTTTCGCCAGAGGATAGGGAATGCCGGCAGACCGAAATGCCTGATTGACCTCATCCAGTGCACACTGCACCTTTTCAAGGCCGATATAGGGGGCGCATTGATAAAGCGCTTCTTTGATCTGCTCCGGGGTAGCGCCTACATTCAGGGCGGACAGCGTATACCGGGCCAGGGGCTTCCAGGTCTGGGTTGCGGTCAAGGCCGTCAGCCGGATCAGGGCCTTTTGCGGGTCGGACAGGGCGCCGTGTTCGGTTACGTCGCCGCACAAAAAGCCTTGGGCGATTTCCTGAAATTCCGGGTCACAGCCATGATCAGAAAAAGCCTGTCCCCGATACCAGTTCTGATTGTTCTTTTCCGTCAGTTCCGTTCGTTTCATTTGATTGCCTCCATTGTCACAGTAAAGTTTTCAGTTATGCTCCCAATCACGTCCATCCCGCTGTCAACGTGGCCTAAGGGGATCAGGGAGGCGGATTCGCGGAAATCCCGATAGAACATGCAGAGGTTGCCCCAAGGGGCATACAGGCACAAATCCCCCACATCAGGGTCAAAGGTATCCGGCATCCCCTCTGTCGTCAGCGTCTTGGGCGGATAGCTGATTTTCTCCGTTTGATTGTAGTCCTCAAAGGTCAGTTCCAGCGGCAGGGAGTTGTACAGATCATTGGCGGAGGGGTTATCATACAGGGTAATGGTGTATTCCCGGCCCGCCACAGTCATCTTTACTTGATGGTCCGCTGCCGGTTTTTCATCTCCGTCTATGCGGACAAGCTGATACTCCCGGCTTCCCAGTCCGATGTTCTCCGCATGTTCCAGGGTATGCAGGCCGTTCCGGGATTCCATACGGTTGATGAGGGAACGCCCGTCCTTCGCCGCGTAGACCAGGTCCACGCAGGCCTGATCCAGCGCCACTGGGTCATAGGAGGCCAGGATGCCGATGTCGTGCATATCCGGCTCGGCGGGGCTTCCGTCGCAGTCACAGTCTACGCTCAGCCGGTTCATCACATTGATATAGACGATTTTTCCATCCAGGGCTTCTGCTACCGACTTCCCGGCTTCGGCCATGGACTCCAGGAACGCGTCCTGGTCGCCGCTCCACATATTGCCGCCGGAGCCGCCGCTGTGGATATGGCTTTTCCCCTCGGAAGAGGCGATGCCGATGGAGATATTTTTGATGGCCCCGCCGAAGCCCGCCATGGCATGGCCTTTGAAATGGGAGAGGACCAGGAAGGAATCGTAGTTGGCAAAATTCGCGCCCACATAATTTTCCGTCAGATTTTCACCGCCCGTCACCGGCAGGGTTATGGAGCCTTTTTCGTCCATGATATCCACTTTGGCAATTGCCGTGTATCCATGGTCCTCCGCCACCTGATAGTGCAGGGCGGTGCTGGCGCGGGAGCCGCCGTAGGCTGTGTTGCACTCCACGATGGTGGGATCGTCCAGGGACTTCACCAAATCTCCAATCAGGTCCGTGCGAAGGTAGTTGCTGCCCGGTTCCCCGGTGGAGAGTTTGACCGCGACGTGATCGCCGGGTGTCCAGTTCAGCGCTTGATAAACCGATATCAAGCCGTCAGGGGAGATATCCGCAGTCATGTAGACCACCGGATTATCTCCCGTCGGCTCCAGAGAAGGAACGTCGCCGGCCCCGGTCAGGTAACGATAGAGAATCGCGGCTGTGTGAGCGCGGGTCAGCGGGTCCTTGGGGGCGAAGCGGTTGCCCTCCCTGCCGCCGATGACGCCCCGCGCTCTGGCCCAATCCACGGCAGTCTTGGCAAATTCGGAGATGGATGCCTCGTCCGCGAAGTCCTCTCCCGTTCCGGCCGCGGGCTTTCCGGCATAGCGCCAGAGGATGGCCGCCATCTGCTCCCGCGTCACCGGACTTTCCGGCCCGAAGGTCCCGTCCGCATAGCCTAAGATCAGTCCCTGTTCCGCCGTCCAGGCCGCTGGAGCGTCATAGCGGCTTCCGGCGGAAATGTCCGGGAACCCCGAGGAACCGGACGCCGCCGGACTTCCCGCCGCCCGGTACAGGGCGTCCGCTACCATGGCGCGGCCCATGGCAAGGTCCGGCTGAAAGAGTCCCGGATCAAAGATGCCCTTCCTCAGGCCCCAATTGGCGGCTTCGGCGTAATACGCGCCGGCGGGTACGTCTGAGAAATTGCCCACCGCTTCCTCCCACGGAATTGCCAAGCTCATTCCGGCCTCCGGCTCCGAGACGGCGGCGGCGGAACAGGCGCTGAGGAGCAGAGAAAGCGCCAGCAGTACCGACAGAATTTTTGTCTGCTTCATCGTAGTTCATCTCCTTACAAAATTAGATTTACCAGCCACCCCGACAGCAGAGCGAACAGGATGACAAACAGCAGATACAGGGCGAATCGCCGCACTCCCAGCACGATTTTCACCGCCCCCAGATTCGTGATTTTCGTGGCAGGGCCGGTAATCATGAATGCCGCCGCGCTGCCCATGCTCATGCCGTCCGACAGCCACGCCTGAAGCAGCGGAATGGTCCCGCCGCCGCAGGCGTAGAGAGGGACGCCGATGGTTGCCGCCATCAAGATTCCGAAGCCCTGGTTTTCCCCAAAGAGACCGGCCACCAGCTCAGAGGGCACATACCGCTGGAACAGGGCGGACAGGGCCACGCCCAGCAGGAACATGGGCCCTGTGGCGTTTAGGTTTCTGCCCAGGTTTTTTAGAAAGCGTACAAGGATATCCGGGTCCGTGTCCCGGCTTGCGGGAACGGAAAAACCGGCGAAATTGAAAAAGCCCTTTTCCCGGTAAAAGACCCGAATCAACAGGCCCGCCGCCGTGCCGCACAGGAAGCTGGACAGGATACGGATGACCAGCGCCGTCCGGCCCAGGGCCATACTGTATAGAATGAGCTGGGGGTTGAGCAGGATGGAACTCATCATAAACGCTGCCAGCCAGTCGTCCTCCATGCCGCTTTCAGAGAAAGACGCGGCAAGGGGAATGGTGCCGTACATGCAAAGCGGCGAGGCGATCCCCAGAGCGCTGGCGGCGGCGATTCCCAACACTCCCAGCCGCTTTCCGCTCATGGAGCGAAAAAGGCCATGAATACGGTCTTTCAGGAAAACGGAGACGGCGGAGCCCAGGGCCATTCCCAACACCCAATAGCCAAAAATCTGTTCCAACTGAAGGCTGAAATAGTACCAGAGGTAAATTCCTTCCCGGCGCAAAATATCGAACATAAGCACCTCTTATCCAATGGCTAAGAAGATTCATTCAAAAGAAAGCCCTGCCCCATGGAGGACAGGGCTTTTCAAGTTTACGCCGCAGGTGTCAGCGTCAAGCCCAAGCCATTCACCCAAGCCTCCACGGTGGAGCGGGAGGCGCCGCCGCCGAACCGCTGGCCGTCCATCCATGTGGCAGAACTGGCGAGAGAGTGGAGGTTCGTGGCACTGGAGCCGATGCCGCTGCTGCCGGAGGTGCAGAAGGGCACGATGGTTTTTCCGCTCAGGTCATAGCTCTCCAGGAAGGTGCTGATAATCTTCGGAGCCTGGCCCCACCAGATGGGGTAGCCCAGGAAAATCACATCGTACTGCTCCATGTCCTCCGCTCCGCCGGAGATAGCGGGCCGGGCGCTGGCGTCGTTCTGCTCCCGGTTCGCCCGGCAGTCGGAGTTGTAGTCCAGGTCGGCGGCGGTGTAGGGCGTCTCCGGCGTGATTTCATAGAGGTCGGCGCTCAGAATGTCTTTCAGGTGATTTGCCACGTTTTCCGTATTGTTGGTGGCGGAGAAATAGGCAACCAGGACCTTGCCGTCCCCGGCGGCCTCCGGTTCGGGAGCGGGCGTTTCGCCGTCCTTAGGAAGGTTCATATACTGGTACAGGGCTGAGGCAATCTCCACTCGGGAGGCGCTGGCCTGGGGATCGAAGCGGCCGTCGCTACGGGCGGCAATCACATGGTTGGACCGGGACCAGTCCACGGCGATTCGGGCATAGGCCGAGATGGCATCTTCGTCGGCGTAGTCCTCCCCGGAGGCGTCGGGACTGCCCGCCCAGCGCCAGAGGATGGCGGCCACCTGCTGGCGGGTCACGGGGTCGCCTACGCCAAAGCGCCCGTCGCTGTAGCCGTTGATGAGGCCGCTGTCCGCCGCCCAGCTTGCGGCGCCCACATAGTAGGCCGTGGGCGCCACGTCGGAGAACCGGGCGGTGCCGGAGGCGGCGGGAGAGCCCGCCGCGCGGTAGAAAATGGCGGCGAGCTGGGCCCGGGTCACGTTGTCGCTGACTCCGAAGCGCCCGTCATTGTACCCGTTGATATAGCCTTGTTCCGCCGCCCAGTCGACGGCTTCGGCATAGGGCGCGCCGCCGGTCACGTCGGAAAACCGGGAATCGGCGGCAAAGGCCGGGACGGCCAGGGAAAGCGCCAGCGCCAGTATCAGGACCAGCGCGGCAAGTTTTTGGAAGCGTTTCATATACGTTGTCTCCTTTTTATGTCTGGTTTTACTTGGCCAGATTGTCCAGCCATGTCTGAATTTCAGTCCGGTCATAGGAGGAATAGGTGACCTCCAGGCCTTCTTTAATCACACTGTCAGGGGCCAGCTTTGCGATGGCGCTGATGGTCTGCCCAAAGCGCCCGCCGCCCATGGAGCAGAAGGGCACGATGGTCTTGCCGCTGAAATCCTCGCGGGTCAGAAGTGTGCGCACAGACGCGGGAATGGAGGACCACCAGTTGCAGTAGCCCAGGAGGATGGTGTCGTATTGGTCAATGTCGGGATATTCCCTCAGCTCCGGCACAGCCTCCGCCCGCAGCTCGTTCAGCGCCTCGCCGTACAGCACCGGGCCGTTGCTGCTGGAGGCATAGGGAACAGCGCGCTCCAGGCGGAAGATGTCCGCGCCGCTGATCTCATGGATGAGATTTGCCAAGCCCTCGGTATTTCCGGTTTGAGAGAAGTAGACAATCAGGGTTTTGCCGCTATTCGGCCGGGCCTTGGCACTGTAACTGCTCCGGACCTGTCCGGTGGAGCTTTCCGCGTTTCGCACCGGACGCACACCAATGCTGTAAAGGGGAACGTCCGCAGGCTGAGCGCCCCGGTAGGCGGAGCGGATATGCTTGGGATGGTCGTTCCAGCCGCCGCCCCGGACAACCTTGGCGTTTCCGCCCTCCGGGCCAGTGGGATTTGTGACTGCCTGGGCGCTGTACCCGCCGTACCAGTCCCATACCCACTCGGCGGCATTGCCGTGCATGTTATAGAGGCCAAAGGGATTCGCCGGGTACTGATTGACCGCCACGGTTTTCCGCAGGTAACTGTCCGGCCCGTTTACCCAGTTTCCGCTGGCGTCGTTGTTGTAGCCATAGGCGTTGTAGCAGTTGGCGTCACGGTTTTGCACATAATCTCCAAAGCTGAAGGGGGTGGAGGACCCGGCACGGGCGGCGTATTCCCACTCCGCTTCGGTGGGCAGACGGTAGCCGTTGGCCGCTTTGTTCCAGGTGACCGTCGTTCCGGAGATGGTGTAGCAGGGTGTCAGGCCCTTGGCTTCACTGAGCTTGTTGCAGTATTGGATGGCGTCATACCAGGTGATATTGGTCACAGGCAGACCGTCTCCTTTGGTTTCGCTGGGGTTGATTCCCATGACCGCCTGATACTCCCGCTGAGAAACCTCTGTCTTCGACATGTAGAAGCCGCTCACGGTTACGCTGTGCTGGATTTCATCAGAGCTGCGCTCCGGTTCACCGGCGGGGCTTCCCATTTGAAAGGTACCGCCGGGAATCAAGGCAAAGTCGTCCTTTCCTTCCGCCGGAAGTGTGTTGGGGGACGAAGCCGCCTCCCGGCTTCGGTCATAGCTCATCAGCGCGGCGGCAACCTGGGCGCGGGTGGCGCTGCTCTTGGGCGCAAAGGCGTTCCCGGAGACTGGGGCCACAATCCCAGTGGCTTCGGCCCAGGCAATCGCAGTATCCACCCAGGACTGCACCTCACCGGCGGAGGCTCCGCCGCTGAACCGTTGCCCCTCCAACCAAGTTGCATCCTCTGTCAGCTCCTGAAGCATCGTAGCGCTGGACCCCATCGGGCTGCTGGCGGAGGTGCAGAACGGGACGATGGTTTTTCCGCTCAGGTCATAGCTCTCCAGGAACGTGCTGACGATTCTGGGGGCCTCGCCCCACCAGATGGGATAGCCCAGGAAGATGACGTCGTACTGTTCCATGCTGTCCACGCTGCCGGAGATCGCGGGCCGGGCATCTGGGTCGTTCATCTCCAGGCTGGACCGGCTGGAGGAATCGTTGTAGTTCAGGTCATCGGAGGTATAGGGCTGCTCCGGGACGATTTCATAGAGGCCGGCGTCCAGAATCTCATACAGGTGATCTGCGATATTTTCCGTGTTGTTGGTGGCGGAGAAATAGGCAATCAGGATTTTGGAGTCTCTGCTGTCCGATTCCGAGTGTTCCCCGCCTTCCGCAGGTACGGAGTTGTCCGGCTGGCTGGGCGAAGACGCTTCCGGTGCGGGCGCGGCGTTATTCTGCCCCTGGGCCGGGCCGCAGGCAGTGAGGCTAAGCAGCAGGACCAGCGCCACGAGGAGGAACGATGGTTTCTTCATCCTGCATCACCTCAAATCTTTAGGCTGCTGACCCAGGCGGCAAGGGACTCCCTGGACTGCCGCCCATTCAGCAGTTTCCCTTCCCGAATGACCGCGCCGGGGGCGCTGGGCTTCAGGTCCGCAGCGGTCCGGCCCAGGCCGCTGCCGCCGGAGGTGGCGAACAGGACGATGGTCTTTCCGGTGAAATCGTAGCTCTCCAGGAAGGTATTGACGATGGTGGGAGCCGTGTACCACCAGATGGGGAAGCCCAGGAAAATCACGTCGCAGTTCTCCACATGGGCGTCCTGATCGGCCAGGGGCGGGCGGAAAGATTTGTCGTTCATCTCCACGCTGCTGCGGGACTTTTTGTTCATCCAGTCCAGGTCGGCGGGGCTGTAGGGGACCTGGGGCTTGATCTCGTAGAGATCGGCGTCCGCCGCCTCCGCAAGGGTCCTGGCCACGGCGGCGGTGGTGCCGCTGGCGGAAAAATACGCTACTAATTTCTTGCTCATGGTAAGTTCCTCCTAACTAATTGATTTCCTGATTGCCGGTAGACCAGACGTGGGCCTGCTTCGCGGCGGAGGCCGTGTTCTGGGCCATCACGCCCACCAGAGCGTGGGGCACATAGGGCTCTTCCAGATAGGCCAGTTCCTCCGCCGTCAGTTCCAAATCTACGGCCTTGGCCGCCCCCTCAATATGGTGGAGCTTGGTCGCCCCCGCTACCGGGGCTGTCACGCGGGTCAGCAGCCACGCCAGGGAGATTTCCGTCATGGACACGCCCCGCCGGTCCGCCAGTTCCGTCACCCGGCGGATGATCTCGCCGTCCTGTTCTGCTGCGGCGTCGTATTTCAGCCTGGCATAGCTGTCCTCCTCCAGCCGCTTGGAGGTCTCGCCGGGGCGCTTGGACAGCCGCCCGCCGGCCAGAGAGCTGTACGGCGTCATGGCGATGTTGTCCTCGGCGCAGAGTTTCGCCATCTCCCGCTCCTCCTCCCGGAAGATCAGGTTGTAATGTCCCTGGACGGACACGAATTTGGCAAAGCCCTCTTTTTCCGCCAGGGCGTTGGCCTTGGCAAGCTGCCAGGCGAAGCAGTTGGAGACGCCGATATACCGGGCCTTGCCCGCTTTGACCATCCGATTCAGCCCATCCATGATGTCATAGAGAGGCGTCTGATAGTCCCACATGTGGTAGATATAGAGGTCCACATAGTCCATGCCCAGGTTTTTCAGGCTGGTATTCAGCATCCGTTCAATGTGCCGCTGGCCGGTGATTCCCGCTGTGATCTCGTCCTCCGTCCGGGGAAGAAACTTTGTGGCAACCACCACATCCTCCCGTCTGGCAAAATCCCGGAGGGCCCGGCCCAGGTACTGCTCGCTGGTGCCGCTCTGGTAGGCGATGGCGGTGTCGAAGAAGTTCACGCCCAGCTCCAGCGCCCGTTTGATAATCTCACGGGAATGGGCCTCGTCCACGGTCCAGGAGTGCTGGCCATTGGCCGCGTCGCCAAAGCCCATGCAGCCCAGGCAGATACGAGAGACAGATAAGTCGGAATCGCCTAATGTTGTGTAACGCATATCACATCTCCAATTGTTGAATTAAGGGGACAATTTATCCTACATCTTGAAGTAAACTTCAAGTCAAGAACTTTTTTCGGAGTCTGATTGTTTCCGAATTTGGTGGCGAAGATAGTCCAGGCGATCCAGCCGCCGCTCTTGGAAGTGAATCTCATCCAGCGTTTTGTCACGCTGCTGTTTCAAGATCCGCATCCGCTCCGCCAGGGTGGAGTCCCCCTGAAGCCAGAGGCGCATATACGAGGCGATTTCATTATGCTCAAAGCCGATATCGTGCAGCGTCATGATCATGCTCAGCCGCTCAATATCCTCATCATCATACTGCCAAGCGCCCATGACCGTTTTGACCGTATCGCACAGTCCCCAGCTCTCATATTCCCGCAGAATTGAGACGGGAATGTTGTACTGTTCGCTGGCCTCGGTGATCGTCATATCCCTTTGACACCCCCAAAGAAAAACTGCAGGCACCCTTATTTCCGGATGCCTACAGTTTAATCCTCGAAATCCAAAATGTCCAATGCCTATATTTTATCATTAGAAATACGATTTTTGTATTTCTTGGCAAACTCTATAAACGCGCCGACGGACGGCGAGGACGGCTGATGTTCTTTCCAAGCCAGAACGGAGCTGAGTTCCAGCTTGGGCCGCATGGGAACGAACACAAGATCGTCATAATGACAGTTCAGTCTGAGGCACATCACCGGGACTCCGCTCTTTCGGGCAATCATCGCCGCGTTATAGAGCAGATTATAGGTCCCACTGATCTGCGAGTGCTCCATGCGGCCCCCCATCCAGCTGACCAGCTCCCTGAAAATGGGAGAATCCATGGTGGTAATCATGGACTGGCCGGACAGGTCCTCCGGATGGACGGCTTCCAGGCGGGAGAGCGGAGAGGAGCGGTGAATCAGGATTCCCCATTCCTCCCTCTGCCGCATTCGGACGAACTCGTACCTGCTGATGTCCACCGGCTCTACCAGAAGACCCAGGTCCAGGATTCCCTGCTCGATTTTTTCCTTTGTGTCGTCGTTATACCCGCTGTGCAGGTGGAATTTAACCAGAGGGTGCCGGCGCTGAAACGCCGATATTATATCAGAGAGCTCCTCTACGCTCAGCAGTTCTCCGCAGCCGATGGATACCCTGCCGGACAGCTCCTCCGTTGAGGGAGAGAGCTCCTCCTTCGCCTTCTCCGCCAGGGCGATCAGCTCCTGGGCCCTGCGCCGGAACAGGAGGCCCTCCGCCGTGAGGTAAATGCTGTGCTTGCCGCGCTGAAACAGCTTGACGCCCAGTTCTCCCTCCAGCTGCTGGAGCTGGCGGGAGAGCGTGGGCTGGGTGATGTGCAGCAGCTCCGCCGCCCGGGTGATGTTCTCCTCTCGGGCCGCCATTAAAAAGTAATGCAATACCCGCAGTTCCATGTTTGCCGCCTCCTGAAAGGATAGAACAGCGCCCCGGCGTACGGGAAAAATCCATACGCCGGGTTGCCATCCTCTCAAAGTTTTTTTACTCCAGATCCTCGCCGTTGCTTGCAATCACTTTCTTGTACCAGTAGAAGCTCTTTTTCCGGCGGCGCTCCTTGGAGCCATTCCCTTTGTCGTCCATGTCCACATAGATCACGCCGTACCGTTTGCTCATCTCCCCGGTGGAGGAGGCCACCAGGTCGATGGGCCCCCACATCGTATAGCCCAGCAGCTCCACGCCGTCAACGCAGACGGCCTTTTTCATCTCCTCGATGTGCCGCCGCATATAGTCGATGCGGTAGTCGTCCCGGATAGTCCCGTCGGCCTCCAGGGTGTCTTTGGCTCCTATGCCGTTCTCCACGATGAAGAGGGGCTTCTGGTAGCGGTCATAGAGGTTGTTCAGCGTGATCCGCAGGCCCACCGGGTCGATCTGCCAGCCCCAGTCCGTCGCCTGAAGGTGGGGATTCCGCAGGGTAATGACGGCGTTTCCGGCAATCTGCGCGCCGCAGGCCTCGGGGTTCTCGGCGGTGCAGCGGCTGGAGTAATAGCTGAAGCTGACGAAATCCACCTCGCCCGCCTTCAAAACCTCCGCGTCGGAGGGGGCCATCTCCGGCGTCACGCCCTTGCGCTCCATCTCCAGAAGGGCGTACCGGGGATAGGCGCCCCGGGCCTGAACGTCGATGAAGAAGTAGTTCACATGGTCCTTCTGCTGGGCCGTCAGCACATCCATGGGGTTGCAGGACCAG
>CAJUOD010000066.1 GCA_910587875.1 uncultured Oscillibacter sp.
AGGCCTATGTGCCCGAGACCGTCTCCGGCGCTCTGACCAACGTCGACATCTACAACACCAACCAGAAGCCCGACGGCAACGCCATTGGCATCACGGTTGGCGGAACCACTTATCCCATCGCGCAGTGGAACAAGGATATGCGCGAGATCTCCGGCACCAAGATCCGGGCGACCAAGAAGGACGTCACCCTGTACCTGGACAAGATGGGCAACGCCCTGCTGGCCAAGGACGTGGGCAACTCCAACTCCTGGATCATCGTGGGCGATTACTATCAGGCCGCCGGCGCTTCCGGCCGCGTGAACTGGTTCGTCCATGGCTGGACCATCAAGGGCGACGAGGTCGATCTGGAACTGAGCTCCATCCGCGGCGCGGCTGAGAAGTACGCTCCCGGCGAGCTGGTGAAGTACGACATCGCTTCCCAGAACAACGGCGAGTATGAGCTGTATAAGCCCAACTACAACCAGCTGGCTGTTCTGAAGAACGGTCGGCCGGCCGACTGGACCGAGCCCACCGGCAAGGTGAAGGACGATGTGCAGACCGGCGAGGGCATCTACAACATCGCCCAGTATGCCAAGCAGTATAACGGCACGGCCACTGTTGACGACAAGTACAGCATCAAGAGCGTGAACACCCTGCTGCCTCTGGAGTTCTACAACACCGACAGCAAGGATAAGAACGAGACTGCTCTGGTTGAGGTCAAGGGCGTTCACTACGATTACGACAAGGCGACCACCGCTACGCCCAACACGATCGTGGGCACCGATACCACCGCTACCGATCCCGCCGAGTGCGGCATCCTGACCGGCGCGACTGCGGCCGCCACCGACTTCTATCAGGATGATGAGGTCATCACTGACAAGAAGGTTGTCAAGGGCGACGCCGACATGTGGCAGTATCGCACCGCTCCCTATGACGGCGTGAAGTTCATCTATGTTGGCTTCGACGCCAACGGCGAGGTTGAGGTCATCAACTTCCTGGACGGCGTGCAGAACGTCTCCTATGACGAGCTGAAGCAGATCAACCGCGCTTGGAAGAACGTGGGCACCAACAACGGCGACTTCGTTGCCAGCCCCGCCGAGGCTTATGTCGACGACAGCGGCAAGGTCAAGGCCGTGGTCATCAAGTCCGACTCCGCCGAGGCGAATCTGAAGGACCTGAAGGTTATCGTTGATAACAAGGGTGCCAACACCTCCACCAAGTCTCAGAGCGCTACCATCGGCGCTGAAGAGGCCCCCACCTCCGGTACCTACTACACCCGTCAGTATGTCTCCGGTGAGGACGGCTTCAAGGAAGAGAAGACCGGTTACTTCGACAAGGCTCTGCTGGTCGGCGACGTTGTCACCGGCACTGTCCAGGCCAACGGCATCATCCGGGCCAAGTACTTCCATGCCAACGACTACACCGACCGCAACCCCGACGGCATGTATGTCAAGGGCATCGCTCCTCTGACCACTCAGGAGGGCTCTAAGGTCGGCAACGCCTTCTATGTGGGCCCGAAGGCTGACGAACTGAACGGCACCAACAACGCTGCCACCCTGGCTCTGGGCAACGGCGTTAAGGGCAGCCGGATCCTGTCCCTGTCCGAGAAGAACTGCGAGATTCTCAGCGGCAAGGACGTTCTGGGCGTCAATGACGGCACCGACAAGAAGGGCCTGATCAAGGTCGACGGCACCACCCAGTTCATCGACCTGCGTTCCGGCCGTCCCGGCGGCATTGACGAGATCGGCGACCTGTTCGATCTGAAGAACAACGAGAACATTGAGCTGAAGCTCATTGTCAACGGCAATCCCAACAGCGACGGCTTCCGTCACGCTTATGCCATCCTGATCCTCAACGCCGGAACCGGCGCGAGCAAGGCCGAGACTCCCAAGTTCGACACCCTCGTCGACGGCAAGGTTGCCTCCAAGGTCAACGCTGTCAAGGGCGAGGAGCTGGAGCTGAGCGTCCGCCTGACCAACCTGGACGACCTGACCGACGTCTCCTACAGCTGGGACATCGACCAGGGCCGGCTCGACGGCGACAAGAAGTCTGACACCGTCACCTTCACTCCCAAGTCTGAGGGCACCTACAAGGTCACCGTTACCGTGACCAACAAGGACGTCAGCAAGGATAAGGAGACGACTCCCGTTTCTAAGACCATCGAGATCACCGTTGGCGGAGTTGCCGGCAAGGTTACCTCCACCGTCGTGGATCGCGATAAGGACGACGTCCTGAAGGTCAACAGCGGCAACGCGACTGTGGACGGCCGCGGCAACGTTCTGTGGTTCGCCAATGTGGAGTTCCTCGCCGACTGGGCTAAGTTCTCCAGCACGCCTGCTATTAGCGACCTGGCGAGCATCGATTATGATATCAAGCTGGACGGCGCCCCGATCGCGTCTGTGACGGGCGATACCTTTGATACCACTCCGGCTGCCACCAAGGTTGGCGCGACGCATCAGACCGGCAAGGTCTTCAACCTGTCTGGTAGCAAGGCTGTGGGCCTGATCCCCGGCTCCAACGTGAGCATTGAGATCAAGAAGATTGCTTTCGCCAACGTGGTTGTTGAGTTCAAGAGCGGCGACACCGCTGTGATTACCGATTGGGTGGTCACGGGCACTGACACCTCTGACAGCGTGGCGAGCACCGGTGCCGACCTGAAGCTGAAGCTGGACACCAAGTCCTCTGACGCCGACATCATGGCGAACGTGAAGTTCACCACCAAGGGCCTGGCCACCAACGTTGAGACTGCCAAGGCTGTTGCCGGCTTCATCAGCGGCAAGACCACCGCTCTGACCGGCGCTGTCACTGCTCCCGCGCAGGACGGCCCCGTGACCGTGACCCTGACCGGCCTGGGCTCCCTGACCAAGGCTGACCCGACCTACAGCATCACCTCCACTGTTGACGAACTGCTCGACACCGACGGCGCTGGCACGAACGATGGCGTTGCCATCGGCACCCTGGGTGCTACGGGCGACACGAACGCGGATGCGGTGCTGTCGATCAGCAACGCGACTTCTGGCGACCCCCTGGTCAATCTGCCCAGCACCAACTCTGTGGCGCTCCAGGCTACGATTACGAAGGCCTCTGGCCTCGGCTCTGGACAGGTCGGTTATCTGGTCACCGTCGTTGTGGACGGCAAGACCCTGACCGGCGTGTGCACGACGACTGCTGTGGCCGCTGATCTGGAACCCGCAAGCGGCTCCAAGTGGATCGAGATGAGCGCGAACAAGGCGATCTCCAGCGTGACGGTTACTCCCGTTGCCAAGGTGGCCCCGGGTACTATTACCCACACGGTTGGCTCCGCCATCTACACCATCGAGATGGCTACGGCGACCAAGGGCGCTGGCGCTAACGGTACGTTCGATGGTTCTGAGTTCACCATCACAGCTACCACGAGCAGCGCTCAGTTCGTGCAGGCTGAGTGCAAGGGTACCACCATTGAGCTGCGGCTGGACAAGGAGCTTCAGACCGGTGAGAGCATCAAGCTGCTGACCGCCATCACGAATGCGAACGATCCGGCTGGCACCGACAAGGTGACTGGCGCGGGAGTTACGAACACCCTGACGGTCACTGGCACCGCTGAGAGCTGGAGTGGTTGGGTGTGATCCCAGAGAACCTAATCAATCCCAGACATCCCTTCCTCGCTGAGGAATAAGAAGACCCCCGGGCATTGCCCGGGGGTCTCTTTTCTCTTACCGGAAGCCGACAAAGGTGAGGCCGGTGCTGGACATATGCCCCTCGGTGGGGAAGATGACCATATGGCTGAATTGGCTGAACGTGCGCTGGCAGGTGAAGAACTTCACGCCTCCGGCGCTGAGGATCGTTCCCTGGATCTTGTTGGAGGCGTCCCGCCGGGAGCGGAAGATCATGATGAAGGAATCCTCCGGGATGGTGGCGACGGTCTCGTACGGCTTGTCGCAGATCCGGATTTCCAGGGGGCTGCCGGTCCGCTGGCTGCCCTCGGGGATGTCCACCATCATGATGACGTATTCGTAGCCGCTCCAGTCCTTCACGAGCCCCGAGGGATTGATCGTGGAGGGACCGGTCGTGGAGCCCGGCGTGGCGGGAACCGACCAGTACAGGCTGGCCCGCCCCAGCATCCCGGCCAGGGCCGTGTCGATTTTGGCGTTGTCGGCGTTGAAGTCCTCCATCTGAATCCGGTCAGAGAGCTCCCACTGGTTTAATCCGTACTGGTCTGTTTGCTTCATAAGGCAAATCCTCCTTGTATTTAGACTTATGAAAGGGCGCGGAGGAGGAGGAGTTGCACGCAGGAATGCGACGCCTCGTGCGCAAGGGGGAAATATTTTGGGGTTGCATATACTAGAGTGGCTGTGGTATAATCATCACAGCCAAGACTTCGATCAGGTCCACGGCAGACACGCAAAAGGAAAACCGGAGGGCTGCTGCCCCTCCGGTTTTTCAGTGTGCTTACCTGCCCCTGCTGTGGCGGGAAAATAGCCCTTGCGTTTCTTGGCGGGGGATGGTATAATCATGACTGCAAAGAGCTTGTGAGGAGTTCAATGTGTCCCACGCAGAAAACGAGTCCCCGGAGAGGCGCAATCTCTCCGGGGACTCGTTTAGCAGTGGTCAGCTGCCCATGCCGTGCCGGTCAAGCCATTTGCAGATGTAGTAACAGGCAATGCCTGCGGCCAGCGACACAAGGAAACTTGTGAGGATATTCATATGTCCCACCTCCTTCCTGTTGCCAGGAGGGCAGCGGACTCAGTATACTGCATTTCGACAGAATCCGCAAGGAAAATAGCCCTTGCGTTTCCGTACCGGAGGTGGTATAATAAAGCTACCCTGAAACTGGTGGTAAGTTGAAGGTATTCACGCAGCAAAGCGAACCCCCGGAGAGGTGCTGTCTCTCCGGGGGTTCGCTTTGGGCTTAGCTGCCCTTGCCGTGTCGGTCCAGCCACCTACATATGTAGTAACAGGCGATGCCTGCGGCCAGCGACACAAGGAAACTGGTGGCAATGTTAAGCAAGGTATTCACCTCCTTCCTGTTGCCAGGAGGGCAGCGGACCCAGTATACTACATTTCGACAGAATCCGCAAGGAAAATAGCCCTTGCGTTTCCGGGCAGAGAGTGGTATAATGAAACTGGCATTAAGCCAAGCTGATAAGGATATCAACAACCCACGAAAGCAAAGACGAACCCCCAGAGAGCTGCGATCTCTCCGGGGGTTCATCTTTGCTAGGAAACATTAACTGCCCTTCTTGCGTTCGTCGAGCCATCTACATATGTAGTGGCAGACGATGCCGGCTGCGACCGACACAAGAAAACTGATAAGGATATACAACGTACCCACCTCCTTCCTGTTGCCAGGAGGGCAGCGGACTCAGTATACCACATTTCGACATCCCCGGCAAGAAACCCCGGCAAAATTTCCCCCTCTCCCCCCGGCATTCTTGTGCATTCCGCCAATTGCATAAATATTCACATCAGCTGTATAATTCATACATCATTTCATAAAGTGGAGGCGCAGTCATGAAAAAGAACATCAAGAAAGTCGTCCTCGCCTATTCCGGCGGTCTGGATACATCCATCATCATCCCCTGGCTGAAGGAGAACTATGGCGACGTGGAGATCATCGCCGTGGCCGGAGACGTGGGCCAGGACCAGGAGCTGGACGGCCTGGAGGAAAAGGCCCTCAAGACCGGGGCCAGCAAGCTGTACATCGCGGACCTCACCGACGAGATGGTGGACGAAGTGATTATCCCCTCCCTGAAGATGGGGGCCAGCTACGAGCAGTACCTCCTGGGCACGGCCTTCGCCCGGCCCATCATCGCCCGGAAGCTGGTGGAGATCGCCAAGGCCGAAGGGGCGGACGCCATTGCCCACGGCTGCACCGGAAAGGGCAACGACCAGGTCCGGTTCGAGCTGGCCATCAAGCGCTTTGCCCCGGAGATGACCATCATCGCCCCCTGGCGGGAGTGGGACATCAAGGGCCGGGACGAGGAGATTGACTACGCCGAGGCCCACAAGGTCCCCCTGAAAATCAGCCGGGAGACCAACTATTCCAAGGACAAGAACCTCTGGCACCTGAGCCACGAGGGCCTGGACCTGGAGGACCCCGCCAACGAGCCCCAGTATGAGAAGCCCGGCTTCCTGGAGATGGGCGTCAGCCCCGTGGCGGCCCCGGACAAGGCCACCTATGTGACCATCGACTTTGAGAAGGGCGTCCCGGTGGCCGTGGACGGAGAAAAAATGAAGGCCAGCGACATCATCCGGAAGCTCAACAAGCTGGGCGGGGAAAACGGCATCGGCCTGCTGGACATCGTGGAGAACCGCCTGGTCGGCATGAAGGACCGGGGCGTCTACGAGACCCCGGGCGGCACCATCCTGTATAAGGCCCACCAGTGCCTGGAGATGATAACGGTGGACAAGGATACCGCCCACATGAAGAGCAAGCTGGCGGTGGACTTCGCGGACCTGGTGTATAACGGCAAGTGGTTCACCCCCCTGCGGGAGGCCCTCAGCGCCTTCGCCGACAAGACCCAGGAGCACGTGACCGGCTCCGTGAAGCTGAAGCTGTATAAAGGCAACATGATCACGGCCTCCATCACCTCCCCCGAGAGCCTGTACTCCGAGGAGCTGGTGACCTTCAACGAGAGCGCCTATGACCAGACCAACGCCACGGGCTTCATCAACCTGTGGGGCCTGCCCGACACCGTCCTGGCGCTGCGGGAGCAGGGAAAACTGTAATTAAGAGGAGCGAAGACCATGAAACTTTGGGGCGGACGGTTCAGCAAGGAGACGGATACCCTGGCCAATGACTTCCAGTCCTCCATCCACTTTGACCAGCGGCTTTATAAGGAGGACATCCGGGGCAGCATGGCCCATTCCGAGATGCTGGCGGCCCAGGGCGTCATCTCCCAGGCGGACAAGGCCGCCATCCAGCAGGGCCTGACGGACATCCTGGCGGAGATCGAGGCGGGGAAGGTGGAGTTCTCCCCCGCCAATGAAGACATCCACATGAACATCGAGGCCCTGCTGACCCAGAGGATCGGCGAGGCGGGGAAGCGCCTCCATACCGCCCGCTCCCGGAACGACCAGGTGGCCCTGGACTTCCGGATGTACGTGCGGGAGCAGATCGGCACGGTCGTGGGCCAGCTCCTGGACCTGGAGAAGGTCCTCTGCGCCCAGGCCAGACAGCACCAGGGCACGGTGATGCCGGGCTATACCCATCTGCAGCGGGCCCAGCCCATTTCCTTCGCCCAGCACCTGCTGGCCTACGCCGCCCAGTTCGCCCGGGACGTGACCCGGCTGGAGGACTGCCGCAAGCGCCTCAACGAGTGTCCCTTGGGCTCCGGCGCCCTGGCGGGGACCACCTACCCCATCGACCGCCGGCAGACGGCACAGGCCCTGGGCTTTGACCGCCCCTGCGGCAACTCCATGGACGGCGTCAGCGACCGGGACTATGCCCTGGAGCTCCTGAGCGATCTCTCCATTTTGATGATGCACCTCAGCCGCTTCGCCGAGGAGGTCATCCTCTGGTGCAGCTGGGAGTTCAAATTCGTGGAGCTGGACGAGGCATACTCGACAGGCTCCAGCATCATGCCCCAGAAGAAGAACCCGGACATGGCGGAGCTGGTCCGGGGCAAGACGGGCCGGGTCTACGGCGACCTGATGGGCCTCCTGACCGTCATGAAGGGCCTGCCCCTGGCCTATAATAAGGATATGCAGGAGGACAAGGAGCCCGTCTTCGACGCCCTGGACACCGTGGAGCAGTGCCTCCCGGTCTTCGCGGGGATGATCGAAACCATGAAGGTCCTCCCGGACAATATGCGCAAAGCGGCGGGCCGGGGCTTCATCAACGCCACGGACTGCGCCGACTACCTGACGAAAAAGGGCATGCCCTTCCGGGATGCCTACACCGCCACAGGGCGGCTGGTAGCCGCCTGCACCGCCCAGGGGAAGACCCTGGAGGAGCTGACCCTGGAGGAGCTGACCCTGGAGGAGCTGCAAGCGGTCTCCCCGCTCTTCGGCGAGGACGTGTACGAGGCGTTAAAGCTGGAGAACTGCATGGCCCTTCGGGCCAGCTTTGGCGGCCCGGCCGTGGAAGAGACCACCCGGCAGATCGAGGAAATCGAGGCCTTTGTCCGGGCCCGGAACGAATAAAAGGGAGGCGGTCCCATGAAACCAAAGGTTTATATCGACGGCAAAGAGGGCACCACCGGCCTCCAGATCTACGACCGCCTGGCGGCCCGGGAGGACATCGACCTCCTGCTGATCAGCGAGGACAAACGCAAGGACCCGGCGGAGCGGAAGAAGTTCCTCAACGCCGCCGACCTGGTGTTCTTCTGCCTGCCGGACGCCGCCGCCGTGGAGGCGGTGGGCCTGATTGAAAATGAACACACCCGCGTCATCGACTGCTCCACCGCCCACCGGACGGCGGAGGGCTGGGCCTACGGCTTCCCGGAGCTGTCCGGGCAGCGGGAGGCCGTCAAGGCGGCGGTCCGGGTGGCGAATCCGGGATGTTATGCCACGGGCTTCCTCTCACTGGTCCGGCCGCTGGTGGAGAAGGGGGCGCTGTCCCCCAAGGCCCGGCTGACCTGCCACGCACTGTCCGGCTACACAGGCGCGGGGAAAAAGGCCGTCGCCCAGTATACCGACCCGGACCGGGCGGAGGAGCTGGAGAGCCCGCGGCATTACGCGGTGACGCTGTCCCACAAGCATCTGCCGGAGATGGCGGCTGTCGCCGGGCTGGACCGTCCGCCCCTGTTTACGCCCATGATCTGCGATTATCCCCAGGGGATGGTGGTTACCGTCCCGCTGTGGGTGGAGGACCTGGAAGGCGAACAGTCTATCGACAGCCTCCGGGCGCTGTACGAGGACTACTACGCCGGCAGCCCCATTGTGACTCTCCATCCCGCCGGCGCGCCCTCCTGCGGCTTCATCGGCGCCAACAATCTGGCCGGGACGGACGGTTTGCAGATTTTTGTCAACGGGAACCGGGAGCAGCTGATGCTTTCCGCCCGCCTGGACAACTTGGGCAAGGGGGCCAGCGGCGCGGCGGTGCAGAACATGAACCTGATGCTGGGCTTCGAGGAAACCGCGGGCCTGGAACTCTAAGAAAGTACGAGGAACGGATATGCTGAAGTTTATCGACGGCGGCGTCTGCGCTGCCCAGGGTTTCCGGGCCGCGGGGATCCACGCGGGGGTCAAGACCCACGCCGCGTGGAAAAAGGACGTGGCCCTCATCGTCTCCGACGTGGACTGCGCGGCGGCGGCGGTGTTCACGAAAAACATCGTCAAGGCCGCGCCCATCCATGTGGACCTCCAGCACCTGGCGGATGGGAAGGCCCGGGCAATCATAGCCAACAGCGGAAACGCCAACGCCTGTGCCCCCCAGGGAGAGGAAAACGCGGAGCGCATGTGCGCCGCCGCGGCGAAGGCTATCGGCTGCCGGACGGAGGATGTGCTGGTGAGCTCCACCGGCGTCATCGGACAGCGGATCAACGTGGAGGCCATCGAGACCGCTGTCCCGGCTCTCTGCGCCGCCCTGGAGCGGTCCGCGGAGGCCAGCGACGCGGCGGGCCACGCCATCATGACCACGGACACCGTGAAAAAAGAGGCGGCGGTGGAGACCACCGTGGGCGGCAAAACCGTCCGCCTGGGCGGCGTAGCCAAGGGCAGCGGCATGATCCATCCCAACATGGGCACCATGCTCTGCTTCCTGACCACGGACTGTGCCATTTCCCCCGAGATGATCAAGGCCGCCCTGCTGGAGACCGTCCGGGTGAGCTTCAACCGAATCAGCGTGGACGGGGATACCTCCACCAACGACACCTGCTGCGTCCTGGCCAACGGCCTGGCGGGAAACGAGCTCATCACCGAAAAAGGCCCGGACTACGACGCCTTCGTCGCGGCGCTGAAAACCCTCTGCACGGAGCTTGCTAGAAAAATGGCCTCCGACGGCGAGGGGGCTCGCCACCTCATCACCTGTAATGTAACCGGGGCCAAGTCCGAGCAGAGCGCCGAGACCATCGCCAAGTCCGTGGTCTCCTCCACTCTGACCAAGGCGGCCATCTTCGGCGCGGACGCCAACTGGGGCCGAGTGCTGTGCGCCATGGGCTACTCAGGGGAGGCTTTTGACCCCGACAAGGTGACGGTCCGCTTCGCCAGCGCCGCCGGGGATATCGAGGTCTGCGCCAAAGGCCGGGGCCTGGACTTTGACGAGGACCTTGCCAAGAAAATCCTGACGGAGCACGACGTGGAAATCAACATCTCCATGGGCGAGGGGGAGGCCTCCTGCACCTGCTGGGGCTGTGACATCACCTACGACTATATCAAAATCAACGGAGACTACAGAACATAAAAAGGGGGCGGACGGTATGTCTTCCCATGAGCAGCAGGCCCAGACCCTGATCGAGGCCCTGCCTTACATCCAGAAATTCACCGGCAAGACCATCGTGGTCAAATACGGCGGCAACGCCATGGTCTCGGACACCCTGCGCCAGGCGGTGATGAGCGACATCATCCTGTTGAATCTGGTAGGCATCCGGGTGGTGGCCGTCCACGGCGGCGGGCCGGAGATCTCCGCCATGCTGAAGATGATCGGCCACGAGTCCAAATTTGTGGACGGCCTGCGGTACACCGATGTGACCACCATGGACATCGTCCAGGCGGTACTGTGCGGCAAGGTCAACAAGGACCTGGTGGCCCAGCTGAACCGCCTTGGCGGACGGGCCGTGGGCCTGTGCGGCATGGACGGGCAGCTGTTCCAGGCGGAGCAGCTGGACGAGAAATACGGCCTGGTGGGCCGGATCACCGGCGTGAACCCGGAGCCGGTGAAAAGCGCCCTGGAGAACGGGTATATCCCCATCGTGTCCACGGTGGCCCAGGGAGTAGACGGAGACACGGCCTACAACATCAATGCGGACACCGCCGCCGCGAAACTGGCGGAGGCCCTGGGGGCGGAGAAGCTGATTCTGCTCACCGACGTCCGGGGGCTCCTCCGGGACCCCAAGGACGAGAACACCCTCATCCACGTGGTCCGCACCCGGGAGGTCCCGGCCCTGGTAAAGGAGGGCGTCATCTCCGGGGGCATGATTCCCAAAATGCAGTGCTGCGTGGACGCCATCCACGGCGGTGTGGAGCGGGTCCACATTCTGGACGGACGCATCCCCCATTCCATCCTCATTGAGCTGCTCTCCGACGAGGGCATCGGCACCATGATGAAAAAGGAGGACATCCCATGACATCCGAAGCCGTCAAGAGCTTGACCCACCAGCATATTATGAACACCTACGGCCGCTTCCCTGTGGCTCTGGACCACGGAACGGGGGCCACCCTCTACGACCCGGAGGGCCGGGAATACATCGATTTTACCAGCGGCATCGGCGTCGCCGCCCTGGGCTATGGAAACCAGCCCTGGGCGGAGGCCATTGCGGCCCAGGCGGGCAAGCTGGGCCACACGTCCAACCTGTTTTACACCGAGCCCCCGGCGAAGCTGGCGGAGATCCTCTGCAGCCGCACCGGAGAGAGCGCCGTCTTCTTCGCCAACGGCGGAGGAGAGGCCAACGAGGGCATGATCAAGCTGGCCCGGAAATACAGCTTCGACAAATACGGCCAGGGCCGGGCCACCATCGTCACCCTGAAGAACTCCTTCCACGGCCGGACCATCACCACGCTGAAGGCCACGGGACAGGACGTGTTCCACAACTACTTCTTCCCCTTCACCGAGGGCTTCCGCTACGCCGCCGCCAACAACCTGGAGGACTTGAAGGCCCAGGACCAGGGGGACGTCTGCGCCGTCATGGTGGAGCTGGTCCAGGGTGAGGGCGGCGTGCTGCCCCTGGATAAGGACTACGTCAAAGCCGTGGAGGCCCTCTGCGCCGAGAAGGACTGGCTCCTCCTGGTGGACGAGGTCCAGACCGGCGTGGGCCGGACGGGCACCCTGTTCGCCTTCCAGCAGTATGACCTTTTGCCCGACGTGGTGAGCTTTGCCAAGGGCATCGCCGGGGGCCTGCCCATGAGCGGCATTATGGCGAATGAGAAATGCAAGGACGTGCTGGGCCCGGGGATGCACGCCACCACCTTCGGCGCCAACCCCGTCTGCGCCGCCGCCGGCCTGGTGGTCCAGGAGACCCTCAGCGACGAATTCCTGAAAGAGGTTCAGGAAAAGGGCGCCTACCTCCGCCAGGGCATCGAGGCCCTGAATCTCCCCTGCTTCGGCAAGACCCGGGGCCTGGGCCTGATGATTGGCGTGGAGGTCAAAGAGGGCTGGACCAACAAAGAGGTCGCCAACAGGCTCATTGAAAACGGCCTGCTGATCCTCACCGCCGGGCCGGGCATGCGCCTGCTGCCCCCCTTGGTCATCACCAAGGAGGAGATGGACAAGGGACTGGCCATCATGAAAAAAACGCTGGGATAACGTAGGGGCGGACCTGTGTGTCCGCCCTTCTCCCAAAACCTGGGAACTCCCTGTAGAAGGGCGGACACACAGGCCCGCCCCTACATAATATTTGGAGGATGGTATTGATGAAGCATTTTTTAAAGCTGCTGGACTTCACCCCGGCGGAGATTGGACAGTTCCTGGACACGGCGGCGGACCTGAAGGCCAAGAAGAAGGCCGGCGTTCCCCACAGATACCTGGAGGGGAAGAACGTGGCCCTGATTTTCGAGAAGACCTCCACCCGGACCCGCTGCGCCTTTGAGGTGGCGGCCCAGGACCTGGGGATGGGCAGCACCTACCTGGGCCCCACGGGCTCCCAGATCGGCGTCAAGGAGTCCATCGCCGACACGGCCCGGGTGCTGGGCCGCATGTACGACGGCATCGAGTACCGGGGCTTCGGCCAGGGCATCGTGGAGGAGCTGGCGCAGTACGCCGGGGTCCCCGTGTTCAACGGCCTCACCGACGAGTTCCATCCCACCCAGATCCTGGCGGACTTCCTGACCATCCGGGAGCACTTCGGGAAGCTGGAAGGGGTCAAGCTGGTCTACCTGGGGGACGCCCGGTTCAACATGGGCAACTCCCTCATGGTGGGCTGCGCGAAGATGGGAATGAAGTTTGTGGCCTGCGCCCCCAAGGCCTACATGCCCGACGCCGTCCTGGTGGAAACCTGCCGGAAAATCGCCGCTGAAACCGGCGCAACCCTGGAGTTCCTCTCGGATCCCATGGAGGCGGTGAAGGGCGCGGACGTCCTCTACACCGACGTCTGGGTCTCCATGGGCGAGCCCGCCGAGGTCTGGGCGGAGCGCATCGCCGCCCTGGGCCCCTATCAGGTGACGAAAGCCCTGATGGACGCGGCGGGTCCCCAGTGCCGCTTTATGCACTGCCTCCCCGCCTACCACGACCACAAGACCAAGGTGGGCAGGGAAATGGGCGAGCGCTTTGGCCGGGAGGCCATGGAGGTGACGGACGAGGTCTTCGAGTCCCCCCAGTCCATCGTCTTCGACGAGGCGGAGAACCGAATGCACACCATCAAGGCCGTCATGTACGAGCTGATGAAATGAGCGCGGAGGAGAGGCGGATTTCCGCCCCTCCTCTTTTTCCGACTCAGGTATAATTTTCCCCCGGGGCTGGAAAAATGAAACCATCACTGACAGGAGGCATATACACAAGATGGTGAAAGGCATTTCCAGACGGGTGGTCGTGGTGGACTCCCCGGACCAGCGGTTTTTTGAGCAGGCAATTTTCATTGTGCGGAACGACGCCGCCGGGGAGGGCGTCACCTCCCGGGAGCTGGTGGAGGAGGCCCGCCGGGTGGCCCGGAACTACGCCGGGGGAGACCACGGGAGGTTCAGCCGGGCCTGGCGGGACTTAAGCCCGGCGGTCTACACCCTCACAGGGGCGGCGGCCATCGGCCTGCTGTGGCTCATCGTGGCGCTGATTTAAAAAGGGCCCTGGAGGCCCCTCCGCAGGGAGGGCTTCCAGGGTCCTTTCCTTTCTATTATAGTGTGACTACCTTCGTGGCCACGGCCTCCTGGAAGGCCCGGTCGTGCTCCACGAAGATCATGGTGGGGGCGAAGCCCCGCAGCAGTTCCTCAATCTGGAGCCGGGAGTCGATGTCGATAAAGTTCAGCGGCTCGTCCCACACATACAGGTGGGCCTGTTCGCAGAGGCTGGCGGCAATGAGGAGCTTTTTCTTCTGCCCGCCGGAGCAGTCCTCCAGGCGGCGCTCGAACTGCTCCCGGGCAAAGCCCAGCTTCCGCAGGATGGCCTTGAACAGACTCTCGTCAATCCCCCGCTCCAGGATGAAGTCCCCCAACGGCCCCTGGAGAAACGAGGTGTCCTGGGGTACATAGGAGATCTTCAGCCCCGGGGCCAGGGCCAGCGTCCCGTCGTGCCGGATGTCCTGTCCCAGCAGCAGCTTTAAAAAGCTGCTCTTCCCGCTGCCGTTCCGCCCCTCCAGGGCGACGCGCTCCCCCTGCTCCAGGGAGAAGGACAAGGGCCCGCAGACCCGCCGGTCCCCGTACCACAGAACCAGCTCCGAACAGGAGACCAGCCGCTTCGCGTGGTGGGCCAGGGGACGGAGCTTCAGCGCCTCCGCCGTCTCCCGGTTTTTCAGAAGCCCCTGCTTTTCCTCCAGGGCCTTCTCCTGCCGGGCCTCCAGGGCCTTGGCCCGCTTCATCATCTTGGCGGACTTGTGGCCCACGAAGCCCTTGTCATAGGCCCCGATTTTGGACGCCTCCACCCGGTCGGACCAGACGGAGGTCCGCCGCGCCGCCTGCTGGAGGCGGCGGACGTCCTTTTTCAGGCGCTCATTCTGTGCCTCCTCGAACTGCTGGGCCCGGTCGAAGTTCTCCCGCCAGGAGCTGTAGGACCCCGCCTGGACCTGGATGTCGGCCCGGTTCAGGGCCAGGATGTGGTCCACGCAGCCGTCCAGGAAGCGCCGGTCGTGGGACACCAGGATAAAGCCCCGCTGCCGCCGGAGGTAGGCGGAGACCAGGGCCCGCCCCTGGGCGTCCAGGTGGTTGGTGGGCTCGTCAATGAGGGGGAAGCGCCTCTCCCGGAGGAACAGGGCCGCCAGGAGGACCTTGGTCCGCTCCCCGTTGGACAGGGTGGAGAAGGGCCGCCAAAGGGCCTCCTCCTCCACCCCCAGCAGGGACAGCTCCTTGGGGAAGCGCCAGCCCTCCGCCTCCGGGCAGAGGTCCTCCAGCACCTCCACCGTCAGCCGCTCCTGGTCCGGGACGGGGCAGGGGAAGTAGTCGAAGGGAACGGAGGAGACCAGGCTCCCCTCCCAGGGGTATTCCCCCATCAGCAGCCGCAGCAGGGTGGTTTTCCCCCGTCCATTCCGGCCCACGAGGCCCAGCCGCCACTCGGTGTCGATTTGAAAACAGGCGTCCTGAAACACGGGGTCGGGACTGCCGGGATAGGAAAAGGTCAGGCGATCCGCCTGGATCATAGACATACGCGTCATCTCCTTGCCGTGATGTGATATAAAGAAAAATAGATAAGGGCCGCAGGAAAGCCTCCCGCAGCCCGTCACAGCACGGCACAAGCCGCCCCCAAAACGGGCGGCATGGCGGTATCTGACGCGAGGGCTGGAGGTGAGCTGCGCTTTCCCGCTTGACGGCACAACGCCGCCCCGGCCCCGCCTGCGCGGCGCCGGAAACCAAGTCACTTGGCATTCAGCAGGAAGTCAGTCTCACGCTTCCACCCCTTTCGGTTTGTTCAGTGGGAGTATATCACGTCTCCGCCCCCGCGTCAAGGGCTTCCTCACCGCGCAGCAGCCAGTTTGCCGGCACTCCCAGCACCTCGGCGAACACCAGCAGCTCATAGTCCGAGACGAACCG
>CAJUOD010000067.1 GCA_910587875.1 uncultured Oscillibacter sp.
GACCTGATTACCCAGGATTACGACGTGGTCGTCCGCTATCAGGGCGGCGGCAACGCCGGGCACACCGTCGTCAACGAAAAGGGCAAGTTCGCCCTGCACCTGCTGCCCTCCGGCATCTTCCGGGACGGCGTGGTCAACATCCTGGGCAACGGCGTGGCCCTGGACTGCGAGAGCCTGTGGAAGGAGATCCAGGACGTGACCGCCCAGGGCGTGACCATCACGCCGGACAACCTGATGATCAGCGACCGGGCCTCCCTGCTGCTGCCCTGGCACCGGGACCTGGACGGCCTGGAGGAGGCCCGCCTGAAGGACAAGAAATACGGCTCCACCAAGCAGGGCATCGCCCCCTTCTACTCCGACAAATTCCAGAAGAAGACCGTCATGGCCGGGGAGCTCCTCTATCCGGGACACCTCCGCTCCCACCTGGAGGACCTGCTGGAGTGGAAGAACCTGACCCTCACCAAGGTATACAGCGCCAAGCCCTACACCATCGAGCAGCTGATGGACTGGGTGGCGGACTACGGCGAGAAGATCCGCCCCTTCATCCGGGACACCGGTGCCTTCCTGCGCCAGGCCCAGACGGAGAACAAGCGGGTCCTGTTCGAGGCCCAGCTGGGGGCCCTCCGGGATCTGGATTACGGCATCTATCCCTACACCACCTCCTCCAACGCCGTGGCGGCCTATGCCCCCGTGGGCTCCGGCCTGCCCTCCGCCCGCATTGACGAGGTCATCGGCGTGGTGAAGGCCTACTCCTCCTGCGTGGGCGAGGGCCCCTTCACCTGCGAGTGGTTCGGCGAGGAGGCGGACAAGCTCCGGGAGGCCGGGAACGAGTACGGCGCCAAGACGGGCCGTCCCCGCCGGGTGGGCCCCATCGACATCGTGGCCACCCGCTACGGCGTCCAGTGCCAGGCGGCCACCAACATCGCCCTGACCAAGCTGGACGTGCTGAGCTATCTGGATAAAATCCCCATCTGCGTCCGCTATGAGCTGGGCAGCCAGCAGACGGACCGCTTCCCCTTCCCCGCCCTGCTCCCGGAGGCCAAGCCGGTGGTGGAGTATCTGCCCGGCTGGAAGTGCGACATCTCCGGGGTTCGGACCTGGGAGGACCTGCCCGAGGCCGCCCGGAAGTACGTGGAGTATGTGGAAAAAGAGATCGGCTGCCGCATCGGCTACGTGTCCGTGGGTCCGGAGCGGGACGCCATCATCATCCGCTGAAGGAGGCGCCTATGGGACTGTTTGGATTTGGAAAAAAGAAGACCGAAAAGCAGCCCAAGAGCCAGGAGGAAACCGCCCGGCTCTGGCAGGAGGCCTACCGGGCAAATCCCGAGGTGTATCAGAAAGAGGGCTCTCTGCTGGGAAGCTGTACACTGACAGAGAGCGTCGACACGCTGCTCCCTCTTCACCCGGAGAGCCAATGGTCGGCGAACGGAAAGCCCATTCAAGACTGGATCCTCAGCTTTGTCAGCATCACGGAAAAGCGCGTCCTGGGACAGATGGAGTATCAGGAGGCCATGAGGCGCCTCGCGCCCTTCTCGCTGGCCAAGTCGGAGAAATGCGTCTTGATCCCGGCCATGAGCCATGCCCAGCTGGACGGGCTGTTTGAGGGACTTCCCCGCAAATTGGTTTGAAGCATTCAGGAGGTATGCCTATGAGTAAAGACCGCTACGAGTCCCCCCTCTCCTCCCGGTACGCGTCGGAGTTCATGCTGAACCTCTTCTCCGCCGGGAAGCGCATTGAGACCTGGCGGCGGCTGTGGGTGGCCCTGGCCCGGGCGGAGCACGAGCTGGGCCTCCCCGTGACGGCGGAGCAGGTCAAGGAGCTGGAAGCGCATCTGACCGACATCGACTTCGACCTGGCGGCAAAGCGGGAGAAGGAAGTCCGCCACGACGTCATGGCCCACGTCTACGCCTACGGCGTGGCCGCCCCCTCTGCGGCGGGCATCATCCACCTGGGGGCCACCAGCTGCTATGTCACCGACAACGCGGACCTCATCCTCTACCGGGAGGGCCTGCGGTATCTCCGGAAGGGCCTGATCGCCCTGCTGGGAAATCTGGCAAAGTTCGCCCGGCAGTACGCGGACACGCCCACCTTGGGCTATACTCACTATCAGCCCGCCCAGCTGGTCACTGTGGGCAAGCGGGCGACCCTCTGGATGCAGGACTTCCTGGCGGACATGGAAGAATTGGACTTCGTCCTGGAGAACCTGAAGTTCCTGGGCTGCCGGGGCACCACCGGCACGGAGGCCAGCTTCATGGACCTCTTCGAGGGGGACGGGGCCAAGATCGACGAGATGAACCGGAGGATTGCCGGAGAGTTCGGCTTCGACAAGACCTTCCCCGTCTGCGGCCAGACCTACCCCCGGAAGGTGGACAGCCGGATTTTGAACTGCCTGTCCTCCATCGCCCAGAGCGCTTACCGGATGGCGAACGACATCCGCCTCCTCCAGCACGACCGGCAGGTGGAGGAGCCCTTTGAGAAGAACCAGATCGGCTCCTCGGCCATGGCCTACAAGCGAAACCCCATGCGCTGCGAGCGCATCTGCTCCCTGTCCCGCTACCTGATGGCGGACGCCATGAACGCGCCCATGACGGCCTCCGTCCAGTGGCTGGAGCGGACCCTGGACGACTCCGCCAACCGGCGGATCTCCATGCCGGAGGGCTTCCTCTGCGCCGACGCCATCCTGCGCCTGGCCCGGAATGTCACCGACGGGCTCCACGTCAACGAGAAAGTAGTGGATAGGACCTGCCGGGAATACCTCCCCTTCATCGCCACGGAGAACCTGATGATGGAGGGCGTCAAGCGGGGCGGCAACCGGCAGGAGCTCCACGAGACCATCCGCACCTGCTCCATGGCGGCCACGGCCCGGATGAAGGAAGGCGAGCCCTGCGACCTGCTCCGCCGCCTGGCGGCGGAACCCGCCTTCGCCATGACGGAGGCGGAGATGGAGGCCGTTCTGGACCCCAAGCTCTACACCGGCCGCTGCGCCGCCCAGGTGGAGGCCTTTCTGGAGGGGATCGCCCCCCTGCTGGCGGAGGCCGGAGACGGCGAGACGCCCGAGATCAACGTCTAAGCGCTGATACGTGTAAAGGGACCCGGCTTTGCAGCCGGGTCCCTTTTTTCGTTATTCGATGTCATAGAGGGAGTCCAGCACCAGCCAGGTCTGGGAGAAGGGCCGCATGAGGTTCCAGAAGCCCGCCCCCCGGAAGCCGTACTCGGCGACGAGGCGGAGCTTGGCCTCCATGCTCCGGGCGTCCTCGAACCAGACCTCGTGGGCGGTCCCCCCGGCGTCGGTGTAGTGGAAATAGGGGGACTGGGCCGTCTCGTCGTACTGGATGGCCACGCCGTACTGGACCGCCAGCTCAATGGCCCGCTGGTTGGAGATGGACTGGGCCCTGGTCTCCCCCTGGATGAAGGGCAGGGGCCAGTCGTAGCCGTAGTTGGGCACGCCCAGGAAGATTTTTTCCGCGGGCATTTCCGTGACGGCGTAGTCCAGCACGGCCCGGACGTTGGGCAGGGGGGCGACAGCCATGGGGGGGCCGTAGGTGTATCCCCATTCGTAGGACTGCCGTTCCTCAGCACACCCCCGGCGGGCAAGGGGCGTGGCTTTAAATGGAAGCGGGGGCGGACAGATAACGCTTGTATTTTCCACGGGGAAGTGGTAGAGTAGGGAACAAGGGACAACCCCCGAAAACTTATGAGGAAAGGACACTGGATACATCTATGAAACGAAAGAGTCAATTATTAGCTTTGCTGATGGCGCTCTGCCTGTTGGCAAGCCTGGCCGTCGTGCCCGTGGCAGCGGAAGGCGAGGCTGGGACACCAGATAAACCAGGGCAAGAGACTCCGGACACGCCGGATACGCCGGATACACCGGATACACCGGACACGCCGGATACACCGGATACACCGGACACGCCGGATACACCGGACACGCCGGATACGCCGGATACGCCGGATACGCCAGATACACCGGATACGCCAGATACACCGGATACGCCAGATACACCGGATACGCCGAATACGCCGGATACGCCGAATACGCCGGACACACCAGTTAATCCACCAGAAGAAAAAAAGTGTCCCCACGGGAATAATCCTGACACCTGCACGCAGTGCAATCCTCCCAAGCCCGAAACTCTCACCTACCCCAAGTCCAGCGACTTCGACTATCCCGATTCCGTGAACTTCGGCACGCTGGAGAAAAACGCCTCCAGCAGTGACCGGACCCAAACCTTCACGATTAAAAACCGCAGCGATCACGAGATGAAGCTCAGCTATTCCACCCCCAGCGGCTACTCCATCTCCGGCATCCCCAGCTCTCTGGCGGCGAACAGCTCCGCTACGGTCACCGCACAGCTGTCCAGCACCAGCAGCACGGGGAACTATGACAAACGGCTGACCATCACCGCCTCCTTTGTGGGCGGCTCCGGCTCTAACGACTTCTCCTTCTACCTCTACGCCACAGTCGTGGAAAAGGGCTACTCCATCTCCGTGGACCCCGCCAGCAAGGACCTGGGCAAGCTGAAGGAGGGCTACTCTGAGGACGAGGCCAAGAAAACCGAGGTCACCGTCACCATCCAGAACAAGGGAGCCTCCAGCATCCGGCTGGACGGCGTGAAGGGAAACGACCACTTCACGGTCACGGCCGTCAGAAGCGACACGGAAACCCTGAAAAACAGCGAAAAGGCCGACTTCAAGATCGTCCCCAAGCAGGGCCTGGCCGTGGGCACCTACACCGACACCATCACCTTCCAGACCCGGGAGAACGCCACCGCCACGTTTAAAGCCACGGTGGTGATTGAGAAGAAGCTGGCCCCCCTGACCGTGGAGCCCGAGACCCTGGACTTCGGCGTCGTGGAGGAGGGCTACACCGCCCTGGCCCAGAAGACGGTCACCGTGAAAAACAACACGGAATACGCCATCCGGCTGGACCAGCCCACCTCCTACAGCTATGAGATCAGCCTGCTGAGCCAGACCTCCCTGCCCGCGGGCGGCAGCGTCACCTTCTCCATCCGTCCCCGGACGGGCATGCCCGCCAACCTGTACAACGGCGTGGTGGAGCTCTACGGCAGCGGCGAGTCCGCCAAGCTGAACGTCCAGTTCGCCGTGACCAAGCCCGCCGGACCCACCACCTTCTCCGACGTGGCGGCGGGGAGCACCTTTGCCGCCGACATCGCCTATGTCAGCCAGAAGGGCCTGATGAGCGGCGTGGGCGAGGGCCGGTTTAATCCCGGGGCCCCCGTCACCCGGGGCCAGCTGGTGACCATCCTCTACCGCCTGGAGGGCCAGCCCGCCGTCAGCGGCTCCGGCTTCCCCGACGTGGCCGCCGGGTCCTACTGTGAGAAGGCGGTGAAGTGGGCCGCCGCCAACGGCATCACCGCCGGAGGCAAGGACGGGCTCTTCCGGCCCGGCGACTCCATCACCCGGGAGCAGCTGGCCACCTTCCTGTTCCGCTACAACAACTACAAGGGCTACGTGACCACCCAGCGGGCGGACCTCGGCAAGTTCTCCGACGGCGCGAAGGCGGCGTCCTACGCCAAGGAGGCCCTGTCCTGGGCCAACGCCTGCAGCCTGGTGAACGGCACCGGCGACGGCCGCCTGAATCCCTCCGGCGGCGCGACCCGCGGTCAGGCGGCGGCGATCCTGCACCGCTTCTGCGTGAGCATCGGGAAATAAACGGATCAAAAAAAGGCCCCTTCAAGGGGCCTTTTTTTCTGCTCAAATTTCAGGTCACTGCTGGATGTAGCCGTCCCGGTCCGCCGTGTAGCGCTTCCCGTCCACGGTGACGGTGGTGTCCTTGAAGATGCTGCCGTCCGCGTCCCGGTAGCGCCAGCCGTTTGCGTCCCGGGTCCAGCCCTCCATGTCCACGCCCTTGAAGAGATAGCTGGTCAGGCCGATGGCCTCCCGGGTCTCGTCGTCCTGGAAGTGCCACCACTCGGAGCTCAGGCCCCGCATGCCCGTGGCGGTCATGTACTTTTCCAGGAGCTTGGCGTTGTCGTTGTTCAGGTAGGCGGCGGAGTACCAGCTCAAATCGTGGATGGCGCTCTGCATCTCCAGCTCCTCGCCGCTGTCGATTTTCTCCAGGGTCAGGTCCAGGGCGATGCCCCGGTTGTGGGCGGAGGCCACCCGGGCCAGGAAGCTCCCCAGGCTGAACCGCCCGTTGTTGGTCATGATCTGGAAGTAGGTCTCGGGCTCCGGCTCCTCCTCTTCGCCCTCGGTACCCTCATCCAGCGGCTCGCCCTCCTGGGGCTCCGCCGTTGGATCAGGCGGGCTCTCCGGCTGCGGGGCGGGCTGGGAATCCGGCTGAGGCTGCGGGGCCTCCGCCGGGTCCAGGCCGCCGCCCTCGCCCTCCTCGGGCAGGGTGAAGAAGGGGAACTCGTCCCCAGGCTGGGGCGCGGGCGTCACGAGCTGTCCGTCCGGATCGGGGACGGCGCCGCCCTCCTGTTCCGCTTCCTCTTCCGCCTCCCGAAGGGCCAGGTCCTCCCGGCTGATCTTCTCCCCGGTCTCCGGGTCGATCAGGAGCCCGTCCTCCAGGTCCACCTCCCAGCCGGTGACGGGATCCAGGACCCTGGGGTCCTCGTCCCCGCCCAGGGGATTGCCCTCGGCGTCCTCATAGCTGTACACCAGGGCGGCCAGCTCCAGCTGGGCGGCGGTGGTGTCGTAGAGGAAGCGGGTGGCCTCGTTGGGGCGGAAGGCCTCATAGATCTTCAGGCGGTAGCCGTCGGCCTCCGCCGCCAGGGCGGCGCTGAGGAGCTTCTTGGCGCAGGGGTAGAGGTAGGGGACCAGGAATTCCCCGTCGGCCTCCTGGATGTGCTCGAAGCCCTTGACCACCTGGTCCGTGATGAGGGCGATGGGGTTTTCGTGGATCTTGAAGACAGAGCGGTAGCTGTTGGCGATGTCATAGGAGCAGTGGTCTCCCACGTACTCCGGCAGGTTGATCATGCAGAAGCGGCTGTCCACCCAGCCATACTGGTCCTTGTACCGGACCTGGAACCAGTCCCCGCTCTCCTCCAGCACGCAGAGGGCCGTCCCCCCGGGGAGCTTCCCCAGGGACGGGGAGCCCTTGTCCGCCTTCTCGTAGAAGGGCTGATCGATGATGGGCCAGACGGTGGCGTAGAGGGGGTCGACGGAGACGAAGAACTCCGCCTCCTCCGTGGAGCGGACGGTGCCGTTCTTGTCTCTGGCCAGCACCTGGAAGCGGTGGTGGGACCCGGAGCCCAGGCGGCCCAGGTCATAGGCGAAGCTCTCCGCCGGGTCCAGGGTGTCCACCAGGGTCCAGCCCTCCGGGCTCCACTCCTGGAGCTCGTAGTACTCTCCCCGGGTCTCATCCCACTCCAGGGTGTAGGCCAGGGGCTCCGTCTCCCGGCAGGCCAGATTCAGGTCGTCCCCCAGCAGGTCCTGGCGCTCCACCCGGATGCGGTTGGAGGCGGGGCCGCAGAGGACGTAGCCCTCCCCCTGGACGGCGGCCCGGACGTGGACCTCCAGGGGGTGCTCATAGCTGGGCAGGACCAGGCTACCGCCCTCCTTGTAGACGTTCAGGTCGATCTGCCGGGCGCTGGTGGCGGCCGCCTGGCGGAACACGCCGTCCTTCCGGTCCAGGGCGAAGATCTGGTAAAAGCCCGGGACCTGGCCGGCCTGCTTCCAGGAGAGGGAGAGGACCGCCGGGCCCGGCGTGCCCACCACCTCCGGCGCGGTGAGGTCCGCCCCGGCTATCTCCACCTCCAGCGGCTGGCTGGACAGCTTCCGGTACAGCCCCAGGAGGTTTTTTCCCTCCGCCCTGGCCTGGACGCGGAGCGTCAGGGGAAAGGGCAGCTTTTCCAGGGAGACGGCGGGAGCGCTTAGGAACTTCTGGATGTGCTTATCCCCGCTCTCGATGTCCAGGTCGTAGAATACGGCCCGCTCCCGGGAGGACCCGGGGGCTCCCTCCCGGCGCTTCAGGCTGGCCTCGGGCCAGTCCAGCTCCATGGTCCCGTCGGCGTTCAGGCAGACGCGGACGTCCTCCTCGCCGAAGCTGAGGCCCGCACCGCCGGGTATGTAGAAATAGGCCGCCGTCAAGGCCAAAGCCGCCAGCGCAAAGGCGGCGGCTATGGCTGAAATGATTTTTCGAGTCATTGGTGTGTTCTCCTCCAAGGGTCAAACTGGGGCGTGTCCATCACATTCTACTCCCCTCGCGGCGCGGAACGCGTCAGAACACGGCGTAGACCGTCTCATAGTCCGCGCCCTTTTCCGTGTAGACGACGAAGCCGTCATAGACCAGCTCCCCGTCCTCGCCGTCGATGAGGCAGCTGGGGGCATAGTCGGAGGAGATGGGGCGCCCGATGGCGGCGTACAGCTCGCTGACGGGACGGCCCACCAGCCCCTGGGCCACGGTCTTGGGGTCCGCCGCCGGGGCGGGGGCGGGCTCCGGTTCCGGCTCGGGATCAGGCGTGGGCTCGGGCGCCGGTTCGGGTTTGGGGTCCGGCTGAGGCTCGGGTTCCGGCTTGGGCTCCGGCTTCGGTGCGGGCTGCGGGGCCGGCTGCTCCTTGGGTTTTTCCGTCTGGGCGGGGGGCTGCTGGTCCTTGGGCTTTTCCGGCGCGTCCGCCTTGGGGACCTGGGTCTCTCCCTTCTCCCCGGCGTCGGGGGCCTGCTCCGGCTGCTCCGGCTGGTCCTGTTCGTCCTCCGGCTCCGCCTGGTCCTGGGGAGGCTCCGCCGTCTCGGCGGGGGCGCTCCGGGCCGCAGGTTCTCCGGCGTTCTCCGCCGGGGCGGGGACGGTTTCCGCCTGGGGGGTCTGGCCGCCGCAGGCGCAGAGGGCGCACAGCAGCAGGGCGCAAAGCAGGAAGCTCCATCTCTTTTTCATGGGTCGTTTCTCCTTTCGGTCACATCTGCGCGCCGCCGTGCTGGGGCCGCCTGTAGTTCCAGCTGTTTCCGGCGTCATAGAATTTGTAGAGGTTCACGTCGAACCGCTTCTTCCGGCGGTAGGCCATTTCCAGCTCCGTGTCGAAGATGTAGGTTTTGCCGTTCAGGTTGATTTCCACCCAGCTGTGGGGTGAGCGGCGGACGCCCACGGTGCCGTTGTAGATGGTGGCGTCGTAGCCGATCCAGCGGGAGAGGTACCAGAAGAGGGCGGCGTAGCAGTAGCAGTTGCCGTAGCCCGTGTCCAGGATGCGCAGGGCGTCGGTCTCCATGTAGTCGTACACGCCGAATTCGTAGGGCGGGCGGCGCAGGTAGGTGAAGGAGTCCCGGGTGTAGAGGAAGAGGGCCCGGAGCTTCTGCTCCTGGGTCTGGGAGGCGTCGGTGCGGGCCAGAACGATCTTGTGGAGCCAGGCGTCCAGCTCGTTATTCCCGGTGGTGAAGCGTCCGTTGATACCGAAGTAATGGGTTCCCACCGCGGCCTCCCGGACCACGTCGCCCCGGGCGCTGTCGTAGCAGTACAGCCAGCCGTCCACCAGCTGAAGGCCGTCCTGGGGCGCCGCCTCCCTGGCGGTGTGGGAGGTCCAGGTTTCCGTGCTCCCGGAACCCGTGTGCCCGTGGGGAACGGAGGCCTCCATGACGTCGTAATAGTACCAGCTGGAGGGGGCCACGTCCACATAGAAGGCGGGGTGGTTCTGGTCGATGTACGCCCGGTCCGCCGTCCGGCCCAAGCAGCGGTTCAGCAGCACCACTGCCGCCGCCCGGTTGATGATCTCATCGGGGTGGAAGAGCCCGTCGCCGCCGCCCTGGGCCCAGCCGTAGGCCTGGGCGGAGCGGATAAAGGGGGCGTTGGGGTCGTCCTCCGCCACGTCGGGGAACAGCTCGCCGTCGCTCCGCAGGGGGAAAAAGCAGGCGATGTACCGGACAAACTCCCCCCGGGTGACGGCCCTGCCGGTGTCCAGCATGCCGTCCTGGGCCTCCAGCACGCCCAGGTCCGCCAGGGCGGTGACCGCCGGGGCGTACCACGCGCCCGCGGGCACGTCGGCATAGACGGCGGCGGGGGCCGGGATCTCGCCGGACAGGAGGCGGTAGAGCATCTGGGCCGCCTCGGCCCGGGTTACCTGCCGGGTGGGGTTGAAGGAGGGGAACAGCCCGGCGCTGCCCTGGGCGTAAGCGATGTGGCTGTCGGAGGACAGGGAGACCCCCGCCGCCACCTTGCCCACGGGAACGTTCTTCCGCTTGGAGGGGCCGGAGGAGGAGGGCTGGCCGGGGGCCACGCCTCCGTTGTCACCCTCTCCGGCGGGCCGTCCGGGCGTGCCGGGCGTGTATTCGTTCCCCGGAGCAATGCCGCCGTTGTCGCCCTCCCCGGCGGGGCGGCCGGGGGTGTTGGGCGTCCGGGCGGGGTCCGGGGCGATGCCGCCGTTGTCCCCTTCCCCGGCGGGACGGCCGGGGGCGCTGGGGGGCCGCACCGGGTCCGGGGCCAGGCCGCCGTAATCGTCCTCGCTGTAGGTCTCCACGCTCTCCACCCCGTAGGCGCAGGCGGGCACGGTGGTGACCAGCACCACCAGGGCCAGCAGAAGCGCGATCCAACTGTTCTTTCCCATGCTTGTTCTCTCCTTTATCCGTGCTTGATTGCGTAGCGGTATCAGAGGCCCGGGGCCTTCGGGCTGCGGTAAGCAATACCCAAGGGCTGCACGCCCTCCGGCAGGTAGAGGCCGGCGGCCCCGTCCTCCAGGAGGAACGCCTCATAATAATTGCCGTCCGAAGCCAAAACCAGCGCCGGAGAATCCGTCATCGCCTCCGGGAACTCCTGGCCTGCAAGCGCCGAGGGGCCGGTGACCAGGGCATAGCCCGGCAGGTCCTCCGACGGCTCCGCGTCAAAGCGCACGCCGCTTCCATAGACGGTGAAGCCCTCCGGACTTTCCGTCCCCCGGCAGGGGGCGGGCATGACGGGCACATTCTGGATGAGATACCGGAGGTTCCGCTCCACCAGCTCCGCCGCGACGCAGTCCGCCTCCCGCTGGGAAACCAGGTCCAGCCGGTAGGGCATGGACCGGGAGAACAGCGCCGCGTCGAAGCTGTCCGCCAGATAGGGGTAGAGGTTGTTCCCAAAGGAGTCCCGGAACATCACCAGGGATCCCTCCCCGCCGCCGTGGGTCATGATGGTGAGGTTCTCCGCCGAGCGGATGGGGACATCATATTCTATGGCCAGTTCCCCGCCATAGACCTGATCGGCCTCCAGGCCGTCCCCGGCGGGATAGAGCATGTCATAGAGGTCGCCCTTGTGGACCTCCTCCTGAGTGAAGGGCCCGTCGAAGTAGCCGGAGGACCGGCCCAGGGCCTTGTTCACCGCGTCGGCGGCCAGGGCCGCGCCTTTGCCGTTCCAGTGGGAGTCGGTCTTGAAATACAGGACCTCCTCCTGCCCCCGGAAGAGGGAGAAGCAGTCCAGATAGTCCACGCCCTGCTCCGCCAGGGCCTCCGCCAGCCGCTTTGCGTCCCGGGGCTGCCGGGCGGAGGGAAGGGTGAGCTCCGGCATGTTGGCCCAATAGAGGGAGTTTTTATTGGGGGCCACGGTGAAGAGGAACCTGGCCCCCTGCTCCTCACAGTACTCGGAAATCAGGGCCAGATTGCGGGCGGCGGCAAAGATCTCCCGGTCCGTCATGGGGTCCAGCCCCACGTAGTCCGGCAGGGTGTCGGCGAAGTAGAGCCAGCCGTCCGTACCGAGGACCACGTCCTCGGTGATGGAGCTTTGGAGGCCTTTGGCGTTCAGGGCGGACCAGGCGGTGATCATCTCCTGGCGGAGATGGAAATTGTCCCCGGCGTAGTCCTGAATCTGGGAGAGGTAGTTGGGATTCCAATTTCCCTCCGCGTCCCGGAGGGAGGGGGCCCTGGAGAGGGCCTGGTTGCCGCCCGCCGGACCGTCCTGTTTCGGCAGGAGCATTCCCAGGGAGGGAATCAGGCACAACAGGAGAATCAGTGCCGTGAAAGCGGAGTAAGCAAACTTTTTTTTCATAGCAGCGCCTCTCTGCGATGCGGACGCCGGGGGCCGGCGGAGGGGAAGATTACACCCCTCTATTAAAGTAGTACCGAAATGGGCCCATCAGGTTTTATGATTTGGAAAAATTTTTTGAAAAAAGTTCAGGGAGCCTAGAACTGGGCGTAGATGAAGGGCTGGAAGCTGCTGCCCGCCGCCGCCAGGAGGCAGAGGACGAAGAGGGCCGCCGCCCCGGCGAAGGAGGAGAACTCCAGCCACGGGCCGTCCAGCCGCCGTTTCAGCCAGGGCCCCACGGGCAGGCTGCCGACAATCCCGGCCCCCAGGGCGCACCAGACCGCCGGGCTGATCCGCTCCAGGGCCAGGGTGGAGGCCGGGGTGAGGGCAAAGCCGGTGAACATGGCCCGGAGGACCGTCATGGCCTCGCCGATATTCGCCGCCCGGAAGACCACGAAGCCCACGCACACCGCCAGCAGGGTGTACGCGTGCCCCAGCCAGCGGCCCAGGGGCTTCTCCTGGAGCCTGTTCATGGGCAGGGCGCTCTCCAGGGCGGAGAGGAGCCCGTGCCACGCGCCCCAGAGGACGAAGGTCCAGCTGGCCCCGTGCCACAGGCCGCAGAGCAGGAACACCACGGCCTTGTTGAAACACTTCCGGGCCGTGCCCCGCCGTCCGCCGCCTAAGGGGATGTAGAGGTAATCCCGAAACCAAAAGGAGAGGGACAGGTGCCAGCGCCGCCAGAACTCCGTGATGGAGGCGGAGACGTAGGGGTAGTCAAAGTTCTCCGGGGTCTCAAAGCCGAACAGCGTCCCCAGGCCGATGGCCATGTCGCTGTAGCCGGAGAAGTCAAAGTAAATCTGGAGGGTGTAGGCGACGGCTCCCAGCCAGGCCATACGGGCGTCCAGGCCGTCCCCCAGGGCAAAGGCGGTGTTGACCACCGTGGCGGCCATCTCGGAGATCAGGGCCTTCTTGGCGAAGCCCACGGTGAAGCGCCGGAGGCCCCTGGCCGCTTGTTCGGCGGTGACCCGGGGACTCTCCAGCCCCTGAGCGAACTGGCTGAAGCGGGAGATGGGACCGGAGACTGCCTGCGGGAAGAAGGAGATATACAGCAGCACGTCCGAGAAGCGCCGGGCCCGGGCGTTTTCATCCCGGTAAACGTCGACGGCATAGGACATGGACTTGAAGGTGAAGAAGGACACGCCCAGGGGGGCCAGCAGGCCCGCGGCGGGCAGCGCCGTCCCCAGGAGGCCGTTCAGGGAGCCGGTGAAGAAGTCCAAGTATTTGAAGGACCCCAGCAGCAGGAGATGGATGGTCAGGACCAGGGCCAGCAGGGCCTTCCGCGACCGGACGCGGGGCATGAAAAAACCGGCGGCCCAGCTCATGGCGGCGGACAGCAGGAGACAGGGAAGCCCCTGCCACTGGCCGCAGGCGTAGAAAGCCAGACTGACGGCGATGAGCACATACTTCCTCCCCCTGCCCTGGGCCGGCAGGCTGAGCAGCCAGGCTGCCGGGAAGAAGAAAAACAGAAAGGGCGCGGAATGGAAAGCCATGCGAACAACAACTCCAATAGAAAACTCCCGCCGGCCAGGCAGGAAATTATGTCGAATCTATGAAGATTATACACCTTTATAGGGAAAAGTCAAGGCGTGGCGCGTTGTTCATGCCGTTCTAAACGAGGCTTTGACAAGAGCGCGGCGGCGCTGAAAGACGGCGGCGGTATCAACCGCCGCCGTTTCCTGTCTCGTTTTCTCAAAGCCGCGCCGCGATGGCGTCCAGGAACTCCCAGCTGTCCACGCCCCGGACCTGGAAGCCCGGCTCCACCAGGGGGAGGAGGTCCTTCGTCATGATCCCGTCCTCCAGAGTCTTCAGGGACGCGGCCTCCAGCCGCTCGCCGAAGCCCACCAGGTCCGGAAGGCCGTCCAGCTCTCCCCGGCGCTTCAGGGCGCCGGACCAGGCGAAGATGGTGGCCATGGGGTTGGTGGAGGTCTTCTCCCCGTTCCGGTAGCGGTAGTAGTGCCGGGTGACGGTGCCGTGGGAGGCCTCGAATTCCATGGTGCCGTCGGGGGAGACCAGCACGGAGGTCATCATGGCAAGGCTGCCGAAGGCGGCGGCGACCATGTCGCTCATCACGTCCCCGTCGTAGTTCTTCAGCGCCCAGATGAAGCCGCCCCTGGACCGGACCACCCGGGCCACGGCGTCGTCGATGAGGGTGTAGAAGTAGGTGATGCCGGCCTTTTCAAACTCGGCTTTGTAGGAGGCCTCGTACTCCTCCTCAAAGATCCGCTTGAACTCCCCGTCGTAGACCTTGGAGATGGTGTCCTTGGTGGAGAACCACAGGTCCTGCTTCTGGGCCAGGGCGTACTGGAAGCAGGACCGGGCGAAGGCCCGGATGCTCTTCTCCAGGTTGTGCTGTCCCTGCCAGACGGCGGGGCCGTCCACGGTCTGGACGGTCAGCGTCTTCTCCGCCCCGCTCTCGCCCTTAAAGGTCAGGGTAGCCGTCCCCGGCTCCTCCGTGGTCATGTCCACGGCCTTGTACATGTCCCCGTAGGCGTGCCGGGCGATGGTGATGGGAGCCTCCCAGTTCTTCACCACGGGCCGGATCATGGGCAGGACAATGGGGACCCGGAAGGCCGTGCCGTCCAGAATGGCCCGGATGGTACCGTTGGGGGACTTCCACATCTCCGTCAGCTCCGGGTACTCCTCCATCCGCTGGCGGTTGGGGGTGATGGTGGCGCACTTCACCGCCACGCCCAGGCGCTGGGTGGCCCGGGCGGCGTCCACGGTGATTTGGTCCTTCGTGGCGTTCCGGTTCAGAAGCCCCAGGTCGTAGTACTCGGTCTTCAGGTCCACAAAGGGCAGGATGAGCTTTTCCTTAATCACGCCCCAGAGGACGCGGGTCATCTCGTCCCCGTCCATCTCCACCAGGGGGGTGGTCATTTGAATCTTTTCCATCATAGCGCCTCCCTCAATTGGATCGTTTCGCGTAGTAGTTCATGAGACAGCCGTCCAGGATGATCTCCCTCTCCTCCGCCGTCAGGCCCCGGACGTGGAGCAGGATATCAGCCTCGCCGCCGTCCGCCTTCAAAACCTTGGCGGGGATGTCCTCCCGGCCCTTCTCAATGGCCTCCCGGATATCCGGGACGAACACGCAGTCCCCCGCCTCCCAGGGGAACTCCGTCCCCTCGTCCAGGGTGAAGGGCAGGATGCCCCAGTTGATGCAGTTGGAGCGGTAGCGCTTGGTGGCGAAGGCGTAGCAGATATTGGCGAAGCCCCCCAGCACCTTCTGGCAGGAGGCGGCCTGCTCCCGGGCGGAGCCGTCGCCGGGCCGGTTGGCGAAGACGCAGGAGCCGAACTGGGTGTCCTCGGCCTTTGCGCCGCAGCGGTCCAGCAGGGCATGGAGCTTTTCCGGGACCTCCCCGGCGGCGCGCCGTTCCTCCAGCTCCGCCGCCGCCTTGGCCCGGGCAACATAGGCGGGCTCCCGGCGGGAGAGGGTGAACTCCGCCAGCCGCAGGGGGTTGGAGCGGTAGGAGGAGGTCTCCCCGGAGGGGATGAGCTCGTCGGTGGTGGTCACCGGGTCCCGGAGCACCGCCGCCAGCTCCACCAGCAGGTTCTCCGCCAAGGGCCGCATCTTGGGCCAGTCCGTGATGTTGGGGCCCAGGATGAGCTCCTCCTCAGGCCGAGGTTTTCCGAAGCCGTTGTAGACC
>CAJUOD010000068.1 GCA_910587875.1 uncultured Oscillibacter sp.
CAGGCGGAGCTGGACCAGCACCGCATCGTCATCGTCACGGGCTTCCAGGGCGTGGACCGGAACGGGGATGTGACCACCCTGGGCCGGGGCGGGTCCGACACCAGCGCCGTGGCCCTGGCGGCGGCCTTCCGGGCCAATCTCTGCCAGATCTACACGGACGTGGACGGCGTGTACACGGCGGATCCCCGCATCGTCCCCACGGCCCGGAAGATGGATGAGATCACCTACGACGAGATGCTGGAGCTGGCGTCTCAGGGGGCCCAGGTGCTCCACAACCGCAGCGTGGAGCTGGCCAAGAAGTTCAGAGTGAATTTGGAAGTGCTTTCCAGCCTGGAGCGGAAGCCCGGCACGAAAGTCAAGGAGGTTACGAAAGTGGAAAAGACCAACATCGCCGGGGTTGCCAAGGATACCAGCATCGCCCGGGTGGCCCTGGTGGGCCTGCAGCACAACCCCGGCGTCGCCTTCCAGGTCTTCGACCTGCTGAGCAAGCACAACATCAATGTGGACGTGATTCTCCAGTCCATCGGACGGGAGGACACCAAGGATATCACCTTCACCATCCACCGGAAGGACCAGCAGGAGGTGGAGGCCATCCTGAACGAGCACAAAGAAGCCCTGCGCTTCGACCACATTGAGGCCGACGACCAAATCGGAAAGGTCTCCATCGTGGGCGTGGGCCTGATGAGCAACTGCGGCGTGGCCGCCAAAATGTTCGAGGCCCTCTATGAGGCGGGCATCAATATCCAGATGATCAACACCTCGGAGATTCGGGTCTCCGTCCTCCTGGACGAGTCCGACGTGAACCGGGCGGTCCGGGCCATTCACGACAAGTTCTTCGACGAGCTGTAAATTCCGCGTCCGGCGGGGGGACTGGGGTCCCCTCGCCGGAGGCTGTTTCTGAAAATAAAGGAGGAGCATCCATGAACGCCATCGTCACCGTACTGGGACAGGACCGGGTGGGCATCATCGCCGCGGTCTGCAACCGCCTGGCAAACTACAATGTCAACATCCTGGACATCTCCCAGACCATCCTCCAGGGGGCCTTCACCATGGTCATGGCCGTGGACGTGAGCAAGTCCACCGCCAGCTTCGGCGAGCTGAAAGAGGGCCTGAACGGCCTTGGGGCGGAGATGGGCCTCTCCATCCGCATCCAGCGGGAGGAGATCTTCAACGCCATGCACAGCATTTAAGGAGGGGCCCGCATGCTGAATCAGAAGGAAATTCTCTCCACCATCGAGATGATCGACCAGCAGCACCTGGACATCCGCACCATCACCATGGGGATCTCCCTCCTCTCCTGCTGCGACCCGGACCCCAAGCGGGCCTGCGAGAAGGTCTATGAGAAGATCTGCCGCTGCGCCGAGAACCTGGTCAAAACCGGGCAGGACATCGAGGACGAGTTCGGCATCCCCATTGTGAACAAGCGCATCTCCGTCACTCCCATGGCCCTGGTGGCCGGGGCCAGCGAGACGGAGGACTACGTGCCCTTCGCCCTGGCCCTGGACCGGGCGGCGAAGAGCTGCGGCGTGAACTTCATCGGCGGCTACTCCGCCCTGGTGCAGAAGGGGATGACCCGCGCCGACGAGCGCCTCATCCGCTCCATCCCCGAGGCCCTGGCCCGGACGGAGCTGGTCTGCTCCTCCGTCAACGTGGGCTCCACCCGGGCGGGTATCAACATGGACGCCGTCAGCCTCATGGGCCGCACCGTCCGGGAGACCGCGGACCGCACGGCGGACCGGGACGGCCTGGGCTGCGCGAAGCTGGTGGTGTTCTGCAACGCCGTGGAGGACAACCCCTTCATGGCCGGGGCCTTCCACGGCCCGGGGGAGGCGGAGAAGGTCATCAACGTGGGGGTCTCCGGCCCCGGCGTGGTGTACCACGCCCTCCAGGCCGTGAAGGGCCAGCCTCTGGACGTGGTGGCGGAGACTATCAAGAAGACCGCCTTCCGGGTGACCCGCATGGGCCAGCTGGTGGCCCAGGAGGCCAGCCGGCGGCTGGATACGCCCTTCGGCATCGTGGATCTGAGCCTGGCCCCCACCCCCGCCGTCGGGGACAGCGTGGCCCGCATCCTGGAGGAGCTGGGGGTGGCCGTCTGCGGCACCCACGGCACCACGGCGGCTTTGGCCATGCTGAACGACGCGGTGAAAAAGGGAGGCGTCATGGCCTCCTCCAGCGTGGGGGGCCTCTCCGGGGCCTTCATCCCCGTCAGCGAGGACGAGGGCATGATCGCCGCCGCCCGGGCCGGGACCCTCGGCATCGACAAGCTGGAGGCCATGACCTGCGTCTGCTCCGTGGGCCTGGACATGATCGCCATCCCAGGGGACACCCCGGCGGAGACCATCGCGGCCATCATCGCGGACGAGGCGGCTATCGGAATGGTGAACAACAAAACCACGGCGGTCCGCATCCTCCCCGCCCCGGGGAAGGACGTGGGGGGCACCATCGAGATGGGCGGGCTGCTTGGCAGCGCCCCGGTGATGCCCGTCCACCGGGAGTCCTCCGCCGCTTTTATCAGCCGGGGAGGGCGGATTCCCGCGCCGCTGCACAGCCTGAGGAACTGAAAAAGGGAACGAGAAAGGACCGCCCGTCAGGGCGGTCCTTAGTCTTCCTTCAGGCAGCTTTCGATCATGGAGATGACCACGTTGTTGAAGCTGGTTTTGTTTTCAGCGGCGATTTGTTCTATGCGTTCGGCGAGGGAACGCTTTATATACAGCGTCTTGTAAACCGCCGGTTCTTTCTTTTGAGTGGATTTAATTTCAAAATTCATTCCCTCACCTCCGCCCTGTTTATAGTACTAGCTTACCAGAAAATTTATGATAATAATAAATGAGAAATTTCTGGTATATTCCAGAGACGTGTGCTATGATGAGAGGGAGAAGGAGTGATAGAAATGCGACTCAATCAGGATACGCTGGAAAGCATGGCCTGGGAGGATTACCGCGCCCTTGAAAACCGCATGTGTGCTTGGGCTTTGGCGGCGGAGGCGGAGCTGCAAAGCGAGGAGAAACCCCGCCAAATCGTTATAGACCTTCTGTTTTGGGCGAACGGAGAATTCCGCCGCCGCCGCCGCTACATGGAGCAGGAGGAGCCGGAAACGGAGCGGCATGCCAGGGAGGTTTTGCGGACGCTGTCGGAAAAAGCGCTGGACATGAAAGAAACGCGGGAGCAGTGACGCTCCCGCGTTTTCACGTTTCCGAAAATTTCAGCCTGTCCCGGTCAATCTGTTTTTGATACCGGTCCTGCTCCGAGAACACGCAGCCGCAGTACTTCTGCATGTAGAACCCCAGCTCCCGGGCCCGCTGGTTTCCCGCCCGGAAATTGGACCGGAAGTCCCGGTATAAAAATTCCACGCCGTACGCCGCCGCGTACTTCTCCGCCGCCCGGACGATGCCCTCGTGGTCCTGGTAAAGGCTGGCAAGCAAGGTGGTGGTGAAGGCGGAAAAGCCGTGCTCGGCGGCATATTTCGCCGTTCCCTCGATGCGGTGCTCATAGCAGTAGGCGCAGCGGTGGTCGATATCCCCCGCCACATGGCGGCAGAACTCCTTTAAGCCGTAGTCCTCCCGTACCCGCACCTCCATGCCGATGGCGGGGGCGTACTCCAGCAGGCAGTCCCGCCGGGCCTGGTACTCCTTCCAGGGGTGGATGTTGGGGTTGTACCAGAAGGCCACGGGCTCGACGCCCTCGGAGCGGAGGGGGTCGATGCAGCTCAAAGAGCAGGGGGCGCAGCAGCAGTGGAGGAGTACGGTATTCATGGTCATGCCTCGCTTCCGTCGTGAATAAGATGAGTATAGCACGTCCCGGAGGAATCCGCAAGCCCGGTCGGACATGCCATTTTTAACGGGTTCTTTACAGTTTTGAAAGGGATTTCCGATTGAAAAATCCGTCGAAAGCGTGTATGATACCAACGATATGATACCTTGCGGTTCCTGCCGGAAAGGCGGCGGGTAATCGTTTACGCAAAGGAGGAGCGCGGCTTGAAGATCGGCCTTGACGTGGGGTCCACCACCATCAAATGCGTGGTGCTGGACGGGGCGGACAACATCGTATACAGCACCTACGAGCGGCACTTCAGCCACATTCTGGAGAAATCCGAGGAGCTGCTCCGCCGGGTGGCCGGGCAGTATGTCCCCGCCGGAAGGGCCCAGCTGGCCATCTCCGGCTCCGCCGGAATGGGCATGGCGGAGAGCGTGGGCGTGCCCTTTGTTCAGGAGGTCTTCGCCACCCGGGTGGCCGCGGGCAGGCTGGCCCCGGGCACCGACGTGGTCATTGAGCTGGGGGGCGAGGACGCCAAAATCCTCTTCCTCACCGGCGGCATGGAGGTCCGGATGAACGGCTCCTGCGCCGGGGGCACCGGGGCCTTCATCGACCAGATGGCGACCCTTCTGAAAATGACCGCCGACGAGATGGACGAGGCCGCCCAGACGGCGGAAAAGACCTATACCATCGCCTCCCGCTGCGGCGTCTTCGCCAAGAGCGACGTCCAGCCCCTCATCAACCAGGGGGCGAAAGCCACGGACATCGCCGCCAGCATCTATCAGGCGGTGGTGAACCAGACCATCGCGGGCCTGGCCCAGGGGCGGCCCATCAAGGGGAACGTCCTGTATCTGGGCGGGCCGCTGACCTTCTCCAAATGCCTCCGGGAGAGCTTCGACAAGACCCTGGGGGTGACCGGGACCTGCCCGGAGAACAGCCTCCTCTTCGTGGCCCTGGGAGCGGCGTTCTACGCCGACCAGAGCTTCGACCTGGAGGACGTGGCGAACCGCCTCCGGGAGCGGGGGGCCTCGGAGACCTACCGGAGCCAGCCGCCGCTGTTCCAGAATCAGGAGGAATACGAGGCCTTCCAGGCCCGCCACGCCAGGGCCAGGGTGGACCGGGCCCCCTTCGGCCCGGACTACGCCGCCCCGGTCCACATCGGTATCGACTCCGGGTCCACCACCGTCAAGGTGGCGGTCATCGACCAGGAGGCCCGGCTGCTGTTCACGGACTACCGGCCCAACCTGGGCAACCCCGTGCCGTTGATCCGGGGCGTCTTGCAGCAGCTCTATGACGAGCACCCGGCCCTTCACGTGGCCTCCGTCACCACCACCGGCTACGGAGAGGACCTGGCGAAAAACGCCTTCCACGCGGACTACGGCGTGGTGGAGACCGTGGCCCACTTCACCGCCGCGAGGCACTTCCTGCCCAATGTGGATTTCATCATCGACATCGGCGGGCAGGATATGAAATGCTTCAAAATCGAGGACGGGGCCATCAGCAACATCTTTTTGAACGAGGCCTGTTCCTCCGGCTGCGGCAGCTTCCTCCAGACCTTTGCCCAGGCCCTGGGCCACGACGTGAAGGACTTCGCCCGGCTGGGCCTCTTCGCGGATCGGCCCGTGGACCTGGGGAGCCGCTGCACCGTTTTCATGAACTCCAGCGTGAAGCAGGCCCAGAAGGACGGGGCCAGCGTGGAGAATATCTCGGCGGGCCTGTCCATCAGCGTGGTCAAAAACGCCATCTACAAGGTCATCCGGGCCGCCAGCCCCGAGGAGCTGGGCCGGAACGTGGTGGTCCAGGGGGGCACCTTTTATAATGAGGCCGTCCTCCGGGCCTTTGAGAAGGAGATGGGGGTGGAGGTCATCCGCCCGGACATCGCCGGGCTCATGGGGGCCTTCGGCGCGGCCCTTTACGGAAGGAGCAAGGCCGCCCCGGGCCAGACCAGCGCCCTGCTGGGCCGGGAGGCTTTGGCGAATTTCTCCCAGGAGACGGAGAGCCGGGTCTGCGGCCTCTGCGGCAACAACTGCCAGCTGACGGTGAACACCTTCGCGGGAGGGGAGACCTTCATCAGCGGGAACCGCTGCGACCGCCCCGTCACCGGCAAGGCCGACAGCGGGGAGCGGAACCTCTACGCCTACAAGCGGAAGCTGATTTTGAGCTACAAGCCCGTCCCCGGAAAGCGGGGGAAGATCGGGATCCCCCTGTGCCTCAATATGTGGGAGCTGCTGCCCTTCTGGCACACCTTTTTCACCAAGCTGGGCTTTGCCGTGTACCACAGTCCCCTGTCCAGCCGAGACCTGTACCTGAAGGGCCAGGCCACCATCCCCAGCGACACCGCATGTTTCCCGGCAAAGCTGGCCCACGGGCACATCCAATTCCTCTCCCGGCTGGGGCTGGACGCCATCTTCTACCCCTGCATGACCTACAACCTGGACGAGGGCCTGGGGGACAACCATTACAACTGCCCCGTGGTGGCTTACTACCCGGAGGTCATCGCCGGGAACTGCCCCGAGATTAAAAATACCAAGTTCATTTACGACTACGTGGGCCTCCACCGGCCCAAGGACTTCACCCGGAAAATCACCGACATCCTCCGGCGGCACTTCCCGGATATCTCCAAGTCCGAGGTCCGGGAGGCCGGGGACGCGGCCTACGCCGAGTATGCCCACCACATGGCCCAGGTCCGCAAGGAGGGGGCCCGCATCATGGCCCAGGCCCGGGCCGAGGGGCGGCGCATCGTCGTCCTGGCGGGGCGGCCCTACCACGTGGACCCGGAGGTCAACCACGGCATCGACACCCTGATTACCCGCTTTGGCGCGGCGGTGGTGACGGAGGACTCCGTCTCCGGCCTGGTGGACAAATTCCCCACCACCGTGCTGAACCAGTGGACCTACCACTCCCGGCTCTACGCCGCCGCCCGGTACTGCGTGGAGCACCGGGACTGCGACCTGGTGCAGCTGGTCAGCTTCGGCTGCGGCGTGGACGCCATCACCACCGACGAGACCCAGGCCATCTTACAGGCCGGGGGCAAGCTGTACACGGAGCTGAAAATCGACGAGATCACCAACCTGGGCGCGGTGCGCATCCGGTTACGGAGCCTCTTTGCCGCCCTGGACGAACAGGAGTGAGCCTATGGAAGCCTTGAACTATCCCAAATTCACGCCGGAGATGAAGCGGACCCACAAGATCCTCATCCCCAACATGGCCCCGGTGCAGTTCCGCATCCTGGCGGCGGTCATGGAACAGGCGGGCTACACCTGCGAGCTGCTGGAGAACTGCGGCAGCCAGGTCAGCGAGCTGGGGCTGAAGTACGTACATAACGACACCTGCTATCCGGCCCTGCTGGTCATCGGCCAGTTCCTGGACGCCCTGGCCTCCGGGAAGTACGACCTGGACCACACCGCCCTCATCATCACCCAGACCGGCGGGGGCTGCCGGGCCTCCAACTACATCCACCTGCTGAGGAAGGCCCTGGTGAAAGCGGGCTATCCCCAGGTGCCCGTGGTGAGCCTGAACTTCTCCGGCCTGGAGAAGGACTCCGGCTTCCCCATGACCCTGGACCTGCTGCGCAAGCTGCTGGCGGTGATCTACTACGGCGACCTGCTGGTGGCCCTCCGGGCCCAGACGGAGCCCTACGAGGTCCGGAAGGGGGACGCGGAGCGCCTCCAGGAGAAGTGGCTGGATACCATCTGCGGCTGGATTCACCAGGACAAGGGCTGGACCAACCGGGAGATGAAGTCCGCCATGCCCGTCATCGCCCGGGAGTTCGCCGCCGTCCCCGTCCGCCGGGTCCCCAAGGTGAAGGTGGGCGTGGTCGGCGAGATCTACGTGAAGTACTCCCCCCTGGGGAACAACGAGCTGGAGAACTTCCTCCGGTCCCAGGACTGCGAGGTAAACCTGCCGGGGCTGATGGGCTTTGTGCAGTACTGCGCCTACAACCCCTCGGAGACCGCCCGGCTCTACGGCGGCACCTTCCTGGAAAAGCACGTCTCCGACTTCGTGCTGAAGTACATCGAGGGCATGGAGAGCGTGGTCATCAAGGTCTTGAAGGACAACGGCTACCACGCGCCCCTGCCCTTCCGGGAGCTCATCCGGCTCACCGACGGGGTCATCAGCACGGGGGACAAGATGGGGGAGGGCTGGCTCCTCACCGCCGAGATGATCGAGCTGGTCCGGGCGGGGTACGAGAACATCGTCTGCGCCCAGCCCTTTGGGTGCCTGCCCAACCACATCTGCGGAAAGGGCATGATCAACAAAATCCGGGAGCTCTATCCCCAGGCCAACATTACTCCCATTGACTACGATCCCAGCGCCACCCGGGTGAACCAGGAGAACCGCATCAAGCTGATGCTGGCCGTGGCCCGGGAGCGCCTGGCGGAGCGGGCCCCGGAGGCGGAGGCCCCCCGCCGGACCGCCGCGGAGCGTCCCGCCCCGGAGCGCCTGGGACGGCGGGCCAAGGCCGTGGTATGAGAGCGCTGATTCTCATGGGCAGCCCCCGGAGGAACGGGAACACCGCCGCCCTGCTGGCCCCGTTCTGCGCCGAGCTGGCGGCGGCGGGCATAGAGGCGGAGACGGTTTGGCTCTACGACCGGGCTATCCGCCCCTGCACGGCGTGCCGCCGGTGTCAGGAGAACTGGAGCGGGTTCGGCTGTCCCCAGGCGGACGACGTCCCGGAGCTGTTTGACAGGATTCTGGACAGCGGCCTGGTGGTGCTGGCCACGCCCATTTACTCCTGGTACTGCACGCCGCCCATGAAGGCCCTGCTGGACCGTCTGGTCTACGGCATGAACAAGTTCTACGGCGGGGAGAGGGGCCCCTCCCTCTGGGAGGGGAAGGCCCTGGCCCTGCTGATGACCTGCGGCTACCGCCCGGAGAAGGGGACGGACCTCTTCGAGGAGGGAATGCGGCGCTACTGCAGGCACTCCGGCCTCCGCTACCTGGGAGGCCGCGCGGAGCGGCACCTGGGCTATGATACCGTCTTCATGGACGGGGAGAAGGAGGCCCGGACAAGGGCCTTTGCCCGGGAGCTGGCGGCGGCGCTGGACTGAGATCAAAAAGGCAGAGACGTTTCGTCTCTGCCTTTTGCTGTTGCCGTCAGGCCCCCTGGCTCTGTTTCACAGCGGCGGCGATGGCCTCGTCCTCCAGGCTGTGGGTCCGCAGGTAGTTCAGCCAGAGTTTGCACCCGGCGGGGTTCAGGTGGATGCCGTCGAAGTTCAAATCCTTGGGCAATAAGCCGTCCCCGCCGGTGAGGCAGGCCGCCACGTCCAGGAAATAGCACTCCTTCTCCTCCGCCAGGGTCTGGATGACCTCGTTGTACTCGGCGATGCGGGCGTTGTTGACGTAGGTTTTTTTGGCCTCCTGCTTGGCGCTGACGGGGGGGATGGACTGGAGGACGATCTTGGCCTCCGGGTGGTCCTCCCGGACCCGGTCGATGAGCTTGTCGTACTGGTCGTGGTAGGTCTTGGTTTTCGTCCAGCCCAGCTCGTTGATGCCCAGCATGATGTAGACCTTGTCGCAGTCCTGGGCCGCCACGGCGTCCAGCAGGGGGACCTTTTTGCCGCCCTCGGTCTCAAAGTTCTTCTTGGTGAACACGGACTCCACCGTGGCTCCCACGGCGGTGTAAAAGTGCCCGGTCTTCAGCCCGCTGTAGAGGGACAGGCCCTCCGTCCGGGAGTCCCCCAGGAAGACGGCGCCGTCGAAGTATGTATCCTCCACCGCCTCCGTCTCCGGCAGGGGGCTGGGCGGGGGAGAGGGCAGGGGCTCCGGTTCCTCCGGACTCTCCGGCTGGGCCTTGGCCCTGGCCTGATCCGTAGCCGCGATTTTCCCGGCGGCGGGGGCCGCCTTATAGAGCACCGGCTCCGCCGCCTCCGCCAGCGGGGAGCTCATTACCGTGCCGCCGGACGACCCGGCGGTCAGCAGCAGCGCGGCCGCCGCCAGGGCCGCCACCACGCCGGGCAGGCGCTTCTTCCCGTTTCCCATAGGTGATCCCTTCCTCATCTATCGTCATCCCGCCCCGGGGCGGGGAAGCATCTCTCTTTATTATACGCGAAAACCCTCGAAAAAAGTCGAAACAATTTGTTAAAATTTTTGGCGGCAGATTGTCTCCGGTCCCCCGGCCCCGTCCAGTGTATGCGGGGCCGCGCTCCGCTATGACACGGGTCAGTCCCGGAGGCTCTCCGGGTACTCCCCGCTCTCGTGGAGCCGCCGCAGGGCCTGGGCCACGGCCTCCCGGTCCTCCCGGTAGGTCATGCCGAACCACCGCCCGGCGGAGGAGAGGAGGGAGACCTTCAGCCCGCCCTCCCGGAGCTGGTCGTCCACCATCTCGGGCAGCAGCCGCTCGGCCCGGAGGTCGTCCCCGGCGGAGCGGAGGAAGCGCTCAAAGTCCCGCCGGAGGACGGGGAAGATGGAGGGCATGAAGCCCCAGAAATTCATGGACACCACCGCGTCCGGGTCCAGATCCTGGCCCGTGCCCAGGTCCCGGAGGGACCCGTCGGCGCAGAGCTGGATGTTCCGGGTCTCCCGGACGCTCTCCAGGAAGCCCTCCCGCCGGGCGCAGATGCCCCGGGTCACCGTGCCGTGGAGGCTGGCGGTGTTTTTCAGAAGATAGCCCACCATGGCGGCGTGCCCCTCCTCCGGCAGGCGGCGGAGGGTTTGCGCCATGCTCTGATAGGCGTCGAGGCCGTAAAAGTCGTCGGCGTTGATGACGCAGCAGGGCTCCCGCACCGTGTCCGCGGCGCAGAGCAGGGCGTGGACCGTGCCGAAGGGCCGGGTCCGCCCCTCCGGGATGGGGTAGAAGTCCGGGATGGAGGAGAAGTCCTGGCAGACATACTCCACCTCCACGGGACTGCCGTCCAGGGCGGTCCTGCGGGCGAGATAGCCGCAGAGGTTCTCCATCATCTCCCGCATCTCCGGCTTGATGATGAAGACCACCTTGCCGAAGCCCGCCCGGAGGGCGTCGTGGATGGAGTACTCCATCAGGATCTCCCCGTGGGGGCCGATGCCGTCCACCTGCTTGTTGCCGCCGTAGCGGGACCCCAGGCCCGCCGCCATGATGACCAGAGAGAGTTTCATACCCGTGTTCTCCTGCCTTTGAAATATCCTTGTCTATGATACCCCGTTTCGCCGGATTTTGCAAGGGCTCATTCTCCTCCGCAGCGGAAACGCCGGGCCTCGCCGGTCCAGTCCCAGAGGCCCTCCGGGAAGTCCGCCGGGTCCGGCGGGAGGATTAGGTGGTTGGTAAACCGCCCCGGATAGGCCTCCACCGCCATGAGCAGGCAGTCCGCCTCCAGGGGCCGGGGGAGGAACAATGACAGCAGAGCTCCGGGGGTGGGCCGGCCCTTGACGCGCTTTCCCGGGGCCGTCAGGGCGCAGTAGGGCCGGGGGTCCCGGAGGCCCACCTGGGACTTTTGGGTGACGACCTCCGTCCCGGGCCAGCGCTCCAGCGCCCCCAGGAGGAAGGCCCGGACGGAGGGCAGGGCCTCCGGCTTCCGGGCGAAGAAGGCCTCCGCCAGGCGCAGGGCTTCCAGGTCCATCAGCGCACCGCCTTCTGCTCCAGGCTGTAGAGCCCCGCGCCAATGGCCGTGGCGAAGGTGGCCCGCTCCGGGATGATGTAGCGGATGCCGTAGAGCCGCTGGAAGTTCTCAAAGTTGGGCTTCACCTGGGACAGCGTGGTGACGGAGCCGGTGAGGACCACCGTGTCCGCCCCGCAGCACTGGCAGGCCAGCACGGTCATGGTGCCGATGGCCTGGAGCACCAGGTTGACGGCCCCGGCGGCCAGGTCGGCGGGGGTGGCGTCCTCGGAGAGGTTGCCGAAGTTGGCGGCGGTGAGGGTGGGGTCCAGGGTGGCGGCGGGGTCCGGGGTGATGTCCCGGATCATCAGGTCCACCTTGCCCAGGTCCCCCTGCTCCGCCAGCTTCTTGATCTGACCGAAGCGCTCCATGTCCACCAGCTTCCGGCAGAGGCCCCCCAGGGTGCCCCCGCCGATGCCGCTACCGCAGAGGTGCCGGACCCCCTTGCCCCGCTGGGCGAAGAGGAAGGCGGTGCCGGTGCCCATGGTGGCCACCACGGCCTTCTCCTGACCGCTCATGGCCAGGGCCCCCGTGCCGCTGGCGGAGAACTCGTCCACCGTGCAGGTGGGCAGGCCGTAGATGTCCCCCTCCACATAGGAGGCCCCCACGCCGGTGAGGACCACCCGCTCCACGTCCGCCAGGGTGAGCCCGTTTCCGGAGAGGTAGCTGCCGAAGGCGCCGTAGAGGCTGGTGAGGGGCTCCTCCGCCTGGACCCGGAGGGTGGAGAGGAGGTTTCCCGTATGGTCAAGGCCCACAATTTTTGTCGTGGTGCCCCCGATGTCGATGCCGAGGATGGTCTTCATAAGCGCGTCCTCCTGAGTTGATCTCCCTGTCATTATGGGACAAATGGGGGGAAATGTCAACAGGGCGTTGGAGGGGGCGAAAACGGCGATATCCCTTGACAAAATTTCCAAATAATGTTATGGTTATCCCAGCCGGTTTTATGAAAATCGGCGGGGGCTTCCGGCCGCTTTGCGGCAGGGAGCCTTGAAAATGAAGGAGAGGAAAGGAAGGAGGAGAAACGTGGAGAAAACCGATCAGCGCTATCACCATTTTGTGCAGATCCTGCGGGAGGAGCTGGTGCCCGCCATGGGCTGTACCGAGCCCATCGCCATCGCCTACGGCGCGGCCAAGGCCCGGGAGGTCCTGGGCTGCCTGCCGGAGAAGATCCTGGTGGAGGCCAGCGGGAATATCATCAAAAACGTCAAAAGCGTGGTGGTGCCCAACACCGGAGGGCTGAAGGGCATCGAGGCGTCCGCCGCCGCCGGCGCGGTGGCGGGAGACGCGGGGAAGATCCTGGAGGTCATCTCCCAGGTGACCGACGCCCAGAAGGCGGAGATCAAGGACTACCTGGCGAGCCACGAGGTCCGGGTGGCCCCGGCCCCCGGGGACGTGGTCTTCGACATCATCGTGACCCTCACCGCCGGGGAGGACTCCGTCCGGCTGCGCATCGCGGACTACCACACCAACATTGTCCTCATTGAGAAAAACGGCGAGAAGCTGCTGGAGGCCGGGACCGTGGTGACCCAGGACGCCTCCGGGGGCCTGACGGACCGGAGCTGTCTGTCCGTGGAGGCCATTGTGGACTTTGTGAACACCTGCGACATCGAGGATGTGCGGGAAATCGTCCAGCGGCAGATTGACTACAACTACGCCATCGCCCAGGAGGGCATGAAAAACCCCTGGGGAGCCAACATCGGCAAGGTCCTCCGGGAGCATTACGGAGACGATATCAAGATCCGCGCCCGGGCCATGGCCGCCGCCGGGTCCGACGCCCGGATGAGCGGCTGCGAAATGCCGGTCATCATCGTCTCCGGCAGCGGGAACCAGGGCATTACCGCCTCGGTCCCCGTCATCGAATACGCCAGGTACTTAGAGGCGGACGGGGAGAAGACCCTCCGGGCCGTCACCCTCAGCGACCTGCTGACCATCCATATGAAAACCGGCATCGGGCGCCTCAGCGCCTACTGCGGCGCGGTCAGCGCCGGCTGCGGAGCCGGAGCCGCCATCGCCTGGCTGAATGGCGGGGGCTATGAGGAGGTCGCCCACACCCTGGTGAACGCCCTGGCTACCATCTCCGGCATGATCTGCGACGGGGCCAAGCCCTCCTGCGCGGCGAAAATCGCCGCCGCTGTGGATGCGGGCCTGCTGGGCTGGAACATGTACCGCAGCGAGCAGCAGTTCCGGGGCGGAGAGGGCATCGTCTCCAAGGGCGTGGAAAACACCATCGCCAACATCGGCCGCCTGGGCCGCCTGGGCATGCGGGAGACGGACCGGGAGATTATCCGCATCATGACCGGACAGCCCCCCAAAGCGTAAAATACCTCGCTTCCACCCGGCGTGCGCATGGGCGGGCTCCGGCCCGCGTATGCTGGAGTAAGACCCGCGGAGCAAAATTGAAATGTGTGTCAACACAGAAAGAGAGGAATCTTTATGGCCGCTGAGAAAAAGGGCATGAGCCTTCCCCCGAAGCTGCTGATCGGCATCGCCGTCGGCATCGTGTGCGGATTGTTCCTGCCTGAGAGCGTCATGACCATCGTGGTCACCCTGAAGTACGTATTAAACCAGCTCATCATGTTCTGCGTGCCCCTGATCGTCATCGGATTCATCGCCCCGTCCATCACCAAGATGGGCTCCAACGCCACCCGGATGCTGATGGTGGCCATCATCGTGGCCTATGTCAGCACGGTCCTGGCGACCTTCATGTCCATGGTGGCGGGCTACATCCTGGTGCCCTTCCTGCCCATCGCCTCCACCATGGAGGGGCTGAAGGAGCTGCCCGGCGTGGCCTTCCAGCTGGACATTCCCCAGATCATGCCCGTGATGAGCGCCCTGGTCTTCTCCGTCCTCATCGGCCTGGCGGCTGTGTGGACCAAGGCCAAGACCATCACCGCCGTGCTCCAGGAGTTCCAGAACATCGTCCTGAGCGTGGTCAAGAAGGTGGTCATCCCCGTGCTGCCCTTCTTCATCGCCCTGACCTTCTGCGGGCTCTCCTACGACGGCACCATCACCAAGCAGTTCCCCGCCTTCATCCTGGCCATCGTCATCGTCATGGCGGGCCACTACATCTGGATGGCGGTCCTCTACGGCTTCGCCGGCGTGTACTCCGGCCGCAGCGCCATTGAGGTGGTGAAATACTACGGCCCCGCCTACCTGACGGCGGTCGGCACCATGTCCTCCGCCGCTACCCTGGCCGTGGCCCTGGACTGCGCCCGGAAGAGCAAGAGCCTCCGGCCCGACATGGTGGAGTTCGGCATCCCCCTGTTCGCCAACATCCACCTCTGCGGTTCCGCCCTGACGGAGACCTTCTTCGTCATGATCGTCTCCAAGGTGCTCTACGGCCAGCTGCCCAACGTGGGCTCCATGGTCCTGTTCATCCTGCTACTGGGCATCTTCGCCATCGGCGCCCCCGGCGTCCCCGGCGGCACGGTCATGGCCTCCCTGGGCCTGATCACCGGCGTCCTGGGCTTCGACGGCGACGGCACGGCCCTGATGCTGGCCATCTTCGCCCTTCAGGACAGCTTCGGCACCGCCTGCAACGTCACCGGAGACGGCGCCCTGACCCTGATCCTGACCGGCTATGCGGAAAAGCACGGCATCAAGGAGCAGGCCATCAAGGCCGTGGACCTCTGATACCGGCCCAAAGCAAAGCATGGAGCTGCGGCCCCCGGACACCCCGGGGGCCGCGGTTTTTTCCGGCCCTCTTATGGATTTTGGGCAGATTGTTTTAAATGTCTGGTAATTTCTTATGCTATTTATGTATTGCTTTCCAGAAAATGAACGATTATAATAAGTAACGCATTTAGGCAAACGTTTGCCAAGCGGACGGCGGAGGCCCGCCGCCCAGCGAACGCAAAGAAAAACGGAGGAATGAAAATGAGCAAAAAGTACTGCTACCTGTTCACCGAAGGCAACGCCAACATGCGGGAGCTGCTGGGCGGCAAGGGCGCGAACCTGGCCGAGATGACCAACATCGGCCTGCCTGTTCCCCAGGGCTTTACCATCACCACCGAGGCCTGCACCCAGTATTATGAGGACGGACAGAAGATCAATGATGAAATCCAGGCCCAGATCATGGAGTACATCGTCAAGATGGAGGAGATTACCGGCAAGAAGTTCGGCGATCAGGAGAATCCCCTGCTGGTTTCTGTGCGCTCCGGCGCTCGCGCCTCCATGCCCGGCATGATGGACACCATCCTGAACCTGGGCCTCAACGAGGACG
>CAJUOD010000069.1 GCA_910587875.1 uncultured Oscillibacter sp.
TTAAAGCCCCTCTCCAAGGGCTGTGCTACACTGTAAGGGATGCTGTGGATTGGTTAGTTTCTCCTACCACACAGATGGTTCGTGAAAGGTTCCAACCACAGCCCTTTGCAGTTTTGTTAATCAGTTAAATACCGCTAGACGGTTTATGTGGAACAAGGCTACAAAAGCAAAGTGTTCTGTGGATGCAGCATCACAATCTTACTGCTGGAGGTTTTTATGATTTGCGTAGGAATTGACGTGGCAAAGGACAAGCACGACTGCTTCATACTCAACTCAGAAGGCGCCGTCCTGGCGGATGTGTTCACCATCGCCAATAACATGGAGGGCTTCAACACTCTGCTGGACAAGCTCCGGGTCTGCTCCACACCCCAGGACAGCATAAAAGTAGGGCTTGAGGCGACCGGGCATTACAGCTACAACATCCTTGGGTTTCTTCTTGACAACGGTCTGGCCACCTATGTCTTGAACCCTCTGCGCACCAACCTTTACCGGAAAAGCCTCAGTCTCAGAAAGACCAAGACGGATCGGGTGGACGCGCGAACGATTGCGGCTATGCTTCTGTCCGATGTGGGCCTCAAGCCCTACACAGATACAGCATACCACAACGAGGAGTTAAAGTCACTCACCAGATATCGTTTTGACAAGGTAAAAGAACGGGCCCAGTTGAAGCAGTCCGTCTCCAGGCTGGTGTGCATCCTCTTCCCAGAACTGGAGCAGCTGGTGCCATCACTTCACATGGCGTCTATTTATGCGCTGCTGTCTGAGTTTCCAGGAGCCCGGCAAATCGCTGATGCACATTTGACAAGGCTGAAAACCCTGCTGGCCGATGCCTCTCGTGGCCGCTACGGGCGGGATACGGCAGTGGATATCCGGGACGCCGCCAGAAGCTCCATTGGCTCCAGAATGCCCGCCAAGTCCCTGGAATTGCAGCATACCATTCGGCTGATCCGAGAGCTGGACGCCGAGATTGAGGAAATTGAAACCGCAATCCAGGCCATCATGGAGGAATTGCATTCTCCAATTACCACCATTCCGGGGATTGGATACCGCATGGGGGCGATGATTCTGGCCGAGGTTGGCGACTTCTCCCGGTTTGATTCCCCCGACAAGCTGCTGGCTTACGCTGGGATGTCCCCATCTACTTACCAATCCGGGCAGCTCAAAAACTGCTATCCCCACATGGAGAAGCGAGGCTCCCGTTATCTTCGCTACGCCCTCTATAACGCCACTAAATACGTCTGTCTCTGGGACCCCGCCTTTGCTGCATACCTGGCCAAGAAACGAGCCGAGGGCAAACACTACAATGTTGCCTTATCCCATGCCGCCAAGAAGCTCGTGCGGCTCATCTTCGCTCTGGAGAAGTCCAGGCAACCCTATTGCCCGGCAGTTTGAGTTCCTTCGATAGCTTTCCGGGGTCCTCCTGGACCTCTGCTTTGCTGTGCCCTTTTTGAACCGTCTAACTTTTTCCACACTCCTTCATTTTGAGGGTTGACTTTTAATAGTTAATCTTTCACGAGCATACGGACCGGGGGATTTTCCCGGCAGGTCCCAGGCGGCTCTCCGCCTGGGACCTGCTGCTGCCTGGACCGTGTGATTATCCGCGGAGGGCCCGGATGGCCGCGACCAGGTCGGCGTACTCGGGATACTGGTCGTACACGGACATAGTGGCCGCCTGAAGCTCCGTCTTGTCGAGGGTGTCGACAAAGGTGCAGCCGTTATCCTGGAGGGATTTCAGGGCGTTGTTGTTGATGTCGATGGTGCACTGGCGGAACAGGGGCTTGCACTCCTCGGCGCATTTGTAGATGACGTCAAGTTGCTCGGCGGAGAGCTTGCCCTCCACGGTGGGGGACATCATAAACACGGAGGGAGAGAACTCGTGCTCGGTTTGGACGATGACGGGGTTAACCTCCCAGATGTTGGAGCTGAAGACCTGGGTGTAGGGGTTCTCCTCGCTGTCCACGGTGCCCTGCTGCAAGGCGGTATACAGCTCGCCCCAATCCATGGGAACTGCGTCGGCGCCCAGAGCCTGGAACAGGGACTGCTGAATGACGGACTGCATGGTGCGGATGCGGAGGCCCTTGAAGTCGGCCAGGGAATTGACGGGATGACTCTCGCTGGTGGTCACGTTGCGGAAGCCGATTCCCCACCAGATGAGGGGGATGATGTTGTTGTCGGTCAGGTCCTTGCTGAGGGTCTCGCCCACGGAGCCGTCCAGAGACTCCCACACATGGTCGTGGTCCTCAAAGAGGAAGGGCATCTCGAAAACGGAGACGTTGGGGCAGAAATTCGCCACGAAGGAGGTGACGGCGGGAGCCAGGTCGATGGTGCCGTTCTGGATGCCGGTGACGTACTCGGATACGGTGCCCAGCTGGCCGTTGGGGAAGATGTCGATGATGATGGAACCGCCGGAGGCCGCTTCCACCTTCTCCTTGAAAATCTTGGTGCACTCGCCGAAGAGGCTGCCGTCGGCGGCGTCGGCATGGGCCAGGGTCAGGTGAACGGCTTCCCCGGAGCCGGCGTCGCCGCCGGACGGGGCGGTGGTGCTGGCGCTCCCGGAGTCCGACGCCGGAGCGCCGCCGCCGGAGCTGTCCTTCCCGCCGCAGGCGGCGAGAGCGAGGATCATTGCCGCAGCCAAGAGAACGCTGAGTAATTTCTTTTTCATGTCAATTCCTCCTGAATTTATTTATTAAGAAGCACAGGGCCTTCTTAATCCTGTGAATTGAAGTCCAGCAGATTTCCCCTGCTGTCGAAGCGCAGGTCCCTGGGGCCCTCGAGGACCTCCAGGTCCTCCCTTCCCCGGATTTCCTCCGCCAGCGCCTGGGAGACCATGATCTCCTCCAGAGAAAGCGTGTTTTTGATATAAACCATGCGCACGTGATCCTTGTCCACCCGGGTCAGCGTTTTCAGCGCCGCCTGGATGGCCAGCTTGTCGTCCTCCAGAACCATGGGAATTTTTCCCACGCCCAGGACGGTGGAGGTGATCATATTGAAATAGGTTGCGTTGGTGTCCAGCTTTTCAAACGCCCGCTTGGTGGTGGTGTCCGCGTTTCCCAGGCCCACGAAGCTGCCGTGGCTCTCCGGGGAGATGTCCAGCACCACCACCCGCTGCTTTTTGATGCCGCCTGAGGCAAAGGGAGTGCCGAAGGTCCCTGTCACATTGGGGTCCATGCCGCTGCCGGAGAAGTTTTTGCCGATCTCCCGCACCACCAGCACATCCGTTTCCGGAAAGAGCAGACGGGGCAGGCGTCTTTTGGCATAGAGCAGCAACTCCGGCTCCCTCTCGAAAATGTCCTCGGCAGGAATAACCTCCAGGCGGCAGGTCTCATCGAACTCGTTTTCAATGGGGGCCACGCCGAAGGCGATCCTACACTGGTCGAAAACCACCCTCGCGTACAGCGGGAGGCGGCGGCCCATCTCTCCAAAGCCCTCCCGGTGGAGGGAGTCGGCCCCGGCCCGCTTGCCCATGCCAATAGCCATCATTTTGATGAGCCCCGATTCATAGGGCCCGCGGAAGGCTGTGTGAGCCTTGATGCGGCCGACCACGATCACGGCGTCCGCCTCGTGGGCGAAGCGGTCTACCCGCACCTCGTCCCCGTTGGGAAGCACGCCCACCCGGACCGTCTCCATGCTGGAGAAGATGGGGCATTCGCAGAAGTCCTCCGTGATGCCGTAGCTCTCAAGAATCTCCCGCTGGCCCTCCGCCGTGGCCCCGCCGTGACTGCCCATGGCGGGGATGATGTAGGGCCGGGCGCCCCGCTCCTTGACGAAGCGGGCCAGCTCCCGGAGGATTTCCGGCATATGGCTGATCTGCCGACTGCTGCCGGTCAGGACTACGGTCATGCCCGGCCGGATACGCCGGGCAATATCCGGCTCCTCCAATTTCCGGCGCAAGTGGGCGGGCACGTCCGGGATGCCGTCCCGGGAGAAAATCTGCCGCACCCGATACATCTTGGGGAGGGGTGTCTGCTCCAGGATCGCCCGCAGGCCGGACTGCTCTTTGATTTCCATTGCTTACGCTCCTTTCTCAGCGGCGCCCGGGAAGGCGTCAGGGCTCGGTCCATTCCCTCCCGGTCCACTTGGGATGGTCGTAGACGGCCTTGTCGGCCACGTAGGGCCACTTTTTCCCGTCCACTACCGCCAGGCAGCCCTCTACGCACATGGTCGCCATCTTGATGACAGCCTCCCGGGTCTGGGCGGCGCTGTGGGGGCTGACAATGACGTTGGGACAGCTGAGGATTTCGTCATCCGTGTGGGTGGGCTCGTTCCAGAACACGTCCAGGCCCGCTCCGGCGATGCTCCCGCTTTTCAGGGCGGCGCAGAGATCCGGCTCGTTGACGATTTCGCCCCGGCTGCAGTTGATCAAAATGGCTGTGGGCTTCATGGCTTCCAGCTCCGCCCGGGCTATGGTGTTGTTGGTGACGCCCTCAATCAGGGGCATCTGAACGATGACCACGTCGGCGGCCCGAAGAGCCTCGAACTTGTCCTCGTACTTCTCCACGCCCAGCTCTGTCATCTGCTCCCGGGTGAGGAAGGCATCGTAGCCGATGACCTTCATGTCCAGCCCCAGGCACAGGTGGGCGATGATCTTTCCGATGGTGCCCAGGCCGATGATGAGGCAGGTCTTTTCCTCCACCTCGAAGACCTTCTTGGCATCCCGTATTTTCCAGTTGCCCTTGCGCTGTTCCGCGTCGCTTTCCACCATGTTTTTGGACAGGGCCAGCATCAGCGTCACGGCATGCTCAGCCACGCTGCGGTTGTTGGCTCCCGGCGTGATGACCACGGGGATGCCCAGCTTTGTAGCAGCTTCCACGTCCACGCTGTCATATCCGATGCCCGTGCGACCGATGACTTTCAGCGCCGGGCTGGACTCCATGGTTTCCTTGTCGATGGCCCCCTTGTCCGCCACCCGGACGATAAAGGCATCGGTGTCCTTGAGCTGATCCAGATAATTGTGGGGATGGGCGTCGTGGGCCACGAAAATATCGGCCTTTCCCTCCAGCAGGGCCATGCCCTCCTGGCAGATGCCCTCCGTCATGGTAACTTTCATAGGTCGGTCCCCCCTTATTTTGTGGGTTTGACGATTACTTCTCCGCCTTGGCATTGGCCATACGGATACCGTAGTCCATGGCGTTTACCAGGCTCAATTCGTTGGCGTGTCCGTCTCCCGCGTGGCCGAAACCCGTGCCGTGGTCCACCGAGGCCCGGATGATGGGCAGACCCAGGGTGACGTTGACGCCCGCCACGGCATCCCAGTGGCCTTCGGCCCTGTTGTATACAAAGCCCTTGACCTTCAGGGGGATGTGGCCCTGGTCGTGATACATGACTACCACGATGTCGTACCAGCCGCCCAGCGCCTTGGAGAAGACGGTGTCCGGCGGGGTGGGCTTCTTCTCGGGAATGATGATTCCCTCGGCCATGGCCTGATCGATGGCGGGCTGGATCTCCTCGATCTCCTCCCGGCCGAACATGCCGTTCTCTCCGCAGTGGGGATTCAGGCCCGCCACAGCGATTTTGGGCTCTTTGATGCCGATGGCCTTGCAGCCCTCGTTGGCGATGCGGATGACGTCCAGGACCCGGTCCTTCTTCACCCGGTCGCAGGCCTCCCGGAGGGAGACGTGGGTGGAGACGTGGACCACCCGGAGCTCCTCGTGGGCCAGCATCATGGTGTACTTGCTGGTTTGCGTGTAGTCGGCGTAGATTTCTGTGTGCCCAGAGTAATTGTGTCCTGCCATGTTGATGGCCTCTTTGCTCAGGGCGTTGGTGACGGTGGCGTCCACCTCTCCCGCCATGGCCAGCTCGATGACCTTTTTTACATACTGGAAAGCCGCCTCGCCGCCCAGGGCCGTGGCCCCCAGGCCGAAGGGCTTGGGACTCTCCGGATCGCCAGGGATGTCGGAGGCCTTGAGGAGGCCCAGGTCGAATACGTCGATGACACCATACTCGAAGTTCGCCTCGCCCACGGACCGGATGCCCCGGATTTTCATCTCGACGCCGCTGACCCGTTTCGCCGCCCTCGCGGCGTACTCCATAGCGCTGACGTCGCCAATCACCAGGGGGCGGCAGCGGTCGTAAACCGCCCTGTCCGCCAGGGCCTTGACAGTGATCTCGGGGCCGTTGCCGAAGGGGTCACCCATGGTGATACCAAGAATTGGTCGGTTGTTCATGCCTTTTCCTCCTGTTCTCCGTCAGTGCAGGCCGTTTTCCTTGCAGCGCTCCAGGACCTTTGTCAGCTCCTCCATACCCTCGGCGGAAAGCTTGCAGAAGGGTTTGCGGCAGCTGCCCACGGGATAGCCCAGCATTCCCGTCGCGATTTTGATAATGGTGTTGGGATTGCCGTGGCGGAAGCAGGCTCGGAAGATCCGGATGCTGTCCTGCACCCGCTTGGCCCGCTCGAAGTCCCCGGCCGCAAAGGCCTCGTAAATCTCCACCATGGTCCCCGGGAACACATTGGCGCAGCCCGCGATTCCGCCGGTCCCACCAAACACCAGGGCGGGGAGAATCAGCGAGTCGTTGCCGGAGAGGACGCTGAACTCCTTGTCCAGCCCGGCGGTCCGCTCAATGTACTGCTTCATGTTGTCAAAATTTCCGCTGGAGTCCTTTACCCCGACGATGTTGGCCGCATCCCCGGCAAGCCGGGCCACTGTGGCGGGAGCCAGGGCGTTGCCCGTCCGGGGCGGGATGTTGTACATGACGATGGGCATGTCCACGGCGGCGGCGACCTCCATGTAGTGGTCGTACAGCTCATCCTGAGAGGCGGCGGCGTAGAAGGGCGTCACGATGGAGAGGACGTCCGCCCCCAGATCCAGCGCCCGGCGGCTGGTGTCGATTGTCTCCTTCGTTGTGATGCAGCCGGAGCCCGCGTAGACGGGAACGCGGTGATTGGTCTCCTCCACGATAACCTTCAGGACCCGGTCCTTCTCCTCCGACGTCAGCGCGTAGCTCTCGCCGTTGGTGCCGAAGGCGAAGAGTCCGTGAACGCCTGCGTCAATCAGCCGGTTTACCTGATTGCGCAGCTCCACCTCGTTGATGCTCTCGTCCTGGTTCATAGGGGTCAAGATAGGGCAGATAATGCCTTTGATTGCAACTTTTTTCATAACAAACCTCCTGTCCTTTCCGTTACAGCACTTCCTGGTAGATTTTTCGGGCGTCGTCCGCCGTAACCGGGCGCATGTTGTTCACCAGCAGGCGGGTCACCTCCATGCCGGAGGTCACCAGGTCCTCCAGGTCCTTCTTGGGCACACCGAACTCCGTCAGGCTGGTAGGGATGTCCAAGTGCTTTACGATTTCCTCCAGGCGCTGGATGACGGCGGCGCTCTTCTCCGTCTCACCAACAGCGTTTCCCCTGAGGCAATGATCATACGCTTTCGCCAGCAGAGGGCGGCAGGCGGGCTCGTTGAACCGCATCACCGGCGCCAGGAGGATGGCGTTGGAGACGCCGTGGGCGATGTGGTACTTGCCGCCCAGGGGGTAGCTCAGCGCGTGGACGGCGGTGGTGCCCGAGGCGGTGATGGCCACGCCCGCATAGAAGCTGGCCAGGAGCATGGTGTTCTTGGCGTCCATAGCCTCCGGGTCGTCGCAGGCCCGTTCGATGTTGGTCAGAATCATGTCCAGGGCCTGGAGGGCAAAGAGATCGCTGAAGGGGTTGGCCTTGTTGCTGGTGAAGCACTCAATGGCGTGGGCCAGGGCATCCACCCCCGTGGCGGCGGCGATTTTCCGGGGCAGCTTTTTGATCATCACCGCGTCCAGAATCACATAGTCCGCAATCATTTCCGTGTTGACGATGCCCACCTTCAGCTGTTTCTCCGGGACGGCCACGATGGCGTTGGGGGTGGCCTCGGAGCCGGTGCCCGCCGTGGTGGGGATCATCAGGGTTTTCATGCACTTCCTGGCCCGGCCGGGCTCGTCCAGCAGCTCCTTGACGCCGTATTCATCCGTCATCAGGATGCTGGCCAGCTTGGCGGTGTCCATGACGCTGCCTCCGCCCACGGCCATGATGAAGTCCGCTCCGCACTGCTTGCACTGGTCCACCAGCTTCTGCGCCTCCAGATAGGAGGGTTCCGCCGGCAGGTCGTCCAGAACGACGGTCTCCACGCCGGTTTCCCGGACCTTCGCCATGGGGAGCTCCAGCAGCCCCGCGCCCTCGATGCCCTTGTCGGTGAAAACCACCAGGCGCTTCACGCCGTTTTTGGCCAGGATTTCCGGAATCCGCCCCAGGGCGTCTTCCCCGCTGTAGACAGCGCCGGGCATTTTCAACTCATACTTTGTCAGCACGATAGTTCCTCCTCTTCATTTCCGGCATTCAGTGTCCGGGCCAGTCTGACGAACAGGTCCGGTTCTCCGAAGCCGCCAGATTTTGAAATAATCTGATAAACCTTTCCCAGGTACACAAACTGCGTCAGCACCGCCCCGGTGTCCAAGTCGCACACCGGCGTCAGCTCCGCCACGCCCACGGCCCGGGTCAGGGCCAGCAGCGTGTCTCCGCCGGTGCAGAGCAGGGTGGCGTCCAGCCCCCCGTCCAGCAGGCGCCGGACCAGGCGGCCCAGCTGGGCGGAGATGCCCACCCGAAGGTCCTCGGTGGTCAGGCCCCGCTCTTTCGCGTAAATCGCCGTATCCTCACAGTCCGCCGGGTCGTTGACATCCAGAATGAAGCGCCTCTCCCGTCTGGCGGTCTCCAGCCAGGCGGCCGTCACGGCGGCGCAGTCCTCCGTCTCCAGCCAGGCCGGATCCAGCTTCTGAACTGGAGTCAGGTGAACATGGGGGAAGCCCGCCTTCTCCGCCTCTTCCATCTGCCGCAGGGTCACGGGGTTCACGCTGCCGCAGGCCACGAGAAGGGACGGGACCAGCTCGGGCCGCTCCGGCGGCGCGCCGTTCAGCTCCAGCAGCTCCGCCAGCACCGCCGCGAAGCCCGCGCACCCGGTGGAGAGGCACAGCCCCTCCCGGGCCAGCGTATGGCCGATCCGGAACAGGTCCTCCTCGGTCTCGGCGTCGTAAACCTGGATGCCGGGGCGGAGCTCCCCCACGTCCCCCTCCAGAGGGTGGAGGACCACCGGCGTCCGGGTCTGGGCCGCGATAATCTCCTCCACCCGGGAGAATTTTACCGGCTCAAAGGGGTCCTGACCAAAGACGCTCTGGGCCACGGGGACGCCGTCTATGTAGTGAATCCCCTTCCGGGTGATTCGATTGGCTTTGGGCAGGGCCGGGATGAAGGGCATCCAATCCGCCCCGGCGGCGTCCAGCACCGCCGAGAGCTCCGCGCCGATGTTGCCCCGGAGGGCCGAGTCTGTCTTTTTATAGACATATTGGAACCCCGCCGCCAGGGCCTCCTTCACCGCCCGAAACACCGTCCGATAGGCCGCTTCCGGCGTCAGGTGCCGGGACTCCGCGTCCAGAACAAGCACCTGGACCTCCTCTCCCGCCTGGGAGAAGCGGTAGTCCGAATCCGTCACCACGCAGGTCTTCGCGCCCCGGGCCGCGAACTGGACGCCTGTGTCCAGCGCGCCGGTGAAATCATCCGCAATCAGCAAGAGTCTAATCATAAGGCACTTCTTTCGTCTAATTTTGAAACAGTTTCCTGGAAAAAATTCTTTTTCAGAGTTTTTCCTCAAAATGACTGGTTTCCCTCTCGTTCTTTACCCCTATTTTATCCAGTATTACCAAGGCGAGCAATCTTTTTTACCCGTCAAATCGTTTAAATTTGAAACCGTTCGAAAAAAGCTTGCGTTATTTTTGTTAGTTTGGTATAATTCGTTTAAATATGGAACGGATTTGGAGGGCCTTATGGACACACCGCTTCGTGTACTGGGCATTGCCCCCTATGAGGGAATGAAAACCCTGATGAGCAATCTGGCGGGCGACTATCCCCAGATGGACTTAACCCTGTTTGTGGGGGATCGGGAGCTGGGACTGGAAATCGCCCGGGCCAATTTCCACGGGAATTACGACGTGGTCATCTCCCGGGGCGACACCGCCGCCATGCTCCGGCGGGATTTGACCCTGCCGGTGGTGGAAATCGAGGTCACCATGTACGATTTGCTCTGCGCCCTGAAGCTGGCCGACGGGCTGGAGGGCCGGGCCGCCTTCATCGCCGCCCCCAGCATCGCCGAGAGCGCCCAGCGGCTGTGCGAGGTCATGGGGGACGGCATGGAGGTCTACACCTACGACTCCCCGGACATGGTGGAGCCCATTCTGCTGGGCCTCCAGCGGGACAGCTGCCGGACCGTGTTGTGTGACGCGCTGGCCAACACCACCGCCAAGCGCCTGGGGCTGAACGCCTTTCTGGTTACCTCTTCCGTTGAGAGCATCCGGAAGGCCTTTGACCAGGCTCTGCTTATCTGCGGGAGCCAGCAGCGTCTGCGGGAGGAGAACCTCTTCCTCCGGGAGCTGATTCAGGGCCAGATCAGCCAGACCGTGGTTTTCGACCAGGCCGGGCGCCTCTTCCTCTCCACCCTGAACGACCCGGTGCCCGAGCTGCTGGAGCTTCTGCGGCGGGAGCTGCCGGAATCCCAGAAGGATCTGGAGCGTCGGATTATCCGCAATCTGGGCGGGATGCTGTACTCCATCCGGACCCGGCAGATCGGATCCGGCGGGCAGACCTACACCGCCTTTTTCCTGGACGCCCGGAAGACCCCGCTGTCCCCCAATCAGTCCGGCATTCGCTTCGCCACCCGACCGGAGGCGGAGAGCGACTTCTACGACAGCATCTTCAGCTTCGCGGGAACCATCGGGGACTTTCAGGAGGAAATCGCCCGCATCAATCAGAGCAGCGCCCCGGTGATGGTCTCCGGAGAGGACGGCACCGGCAAGGAATCCATGGTGGGCGCGCTGTACATGCGCAGCGCCCTGCGGAACCACCCGCTGGTCTCCATCAATTGCAGCCTGCTGAACGACAAGAGCTGGACCTTCCTGCTGGAGCATCACAGCTCTCCCCTCTCCGACGAGGGAAACACCCTGTATTTCGCCAGTGTGGACATCCTCTCTCTGGAGCGCCGCCAGCAGCTTCTCGCCGCCCTGGCGGAGATGGAGGTCTGCCGGAGAAACCGGGTGATCTTCTCCTGCGTCTGCCAGCCGGGGGAGTTCATCTCTGCCGTGGGCTCGCTGTTTGCCGACAAGCTCCGCTGCCTCACCCTCTATCTGCCGCCCCTCCGGCAGATGGCGGAGCGTATCCCCACGCTGGTAAACCTGTCCCTGAGCTACCTGAACGCCGATATGCCCCGGCAGATTCTGGGCGTGGAGCCGGAGGCCATGTCCCTTTTGCAGAGTTTCCAGTGGCCCCACAACTACACCCAGTTCCGCCGGGTCCTGGGGGACCTGGCCGTCATAGCCCCGGGACAGGCCATCACCGCCGAGAGCGTCCGCCAGCTCCTGCGGAAAGAGCGGCACGTCGGGACCTTTGCCCCCCGGGCTGAGAACGCCGCGGTGCCCCTGGACCTGGGGCGGACGCTGGAGGAGATCAACCAGGACGTGGCCCTGCGGGTGCTGGAGGAGACCGGCGGAAACCAGACCGCCGCCGCCAAGCGCCTGGGCATCAGCCGGACCACCCTGTGGAGGCTGATGAAAAAGTGAGGGCATGTGCGCCGGGGACCGGGAAAGCCTCCCCAAACGGAGAGGCTTTCAAACTGCAGACGAATCCGCCTTTTTGATTACATATCTGCGGAATCTCGCGGCGGAAAGCCGCCTATCCGCTGCAAGGAATGGGCTTTACCAGCTCCGCCGCACGCTTCTCTGCCGGGGTGTTGGTTCCCAAACGTCTTTTAGCTTTTCTTTGTGTATAGCGTATCAGATCCTGCGAGGGGCAAGCATCTGCTTTTTAACTTGACCCACACCGTGACCCACATGCGGAAAAAAGCGGACGGAGTCAGTGGACGGGAAAGTGCCAAAGACCATGCGCCACCGCAGCAAAAAGGCCCCGAAAGCACCGGAAAGCGGCACTCCCGAGGCTGGCAATCAGTTGGTAAGGATGAGGTCCCCAGTTCAAATCTGGGTAGCAGCTCCAAAAAATCCAGCCTTTTCTGCAGAAAAGGCTGGATTTTTTGCGTTTCAGCATATTTTTGGCTATTTTGATTTTCGTAGCCTGGTGCTGACCACAGAACAAGCCACAGACAGAAAACGTCAGATCACTGGGCATATTGCCTTGATGGGCCATGAGTTTTCTTAGCCTGTATTATTCTTACCGATTTTTCAAACAAGGCTTAGAAATCAAAATCTCTATCCCACTCTCTGAGGGGACTATTGAATATTCCGCCCATAAATTCGCAATTCATATTGTCTTATTGTGCGACTGCCTGCATTGCTTATCTGCCATGTTATTGAAACACTTTTTCAAAGGTGGCGTTGCGCAAAAACACATTTTCTGGCGTACCAATCAGCTGATAAAATACTGATTCAGGGAAATAACTACTCGAATTGATGACAGCGTCAAACTGGTGGCCTATATGATCCTTATAGGCCATCTCGCGCAGAAGCTGTTCAGTATCTTTATAAACGTGTGTTATCCTCAATCGGCCGATTGAGCGATGCATCTTGAATTCCTCATTTGGCGTCACGCCATTTCTGGGGGTATTAAACCACCGATCAAGCAGCGGGGAACTATTTATAATTTCGTGAACAGCGTTTGATGCCACGGTATGCTGCCAAATCTCATCCAGCGTGCGCATATGACTCCAGCCGTGCCTTACCTCAAACATGTTTGCAAACAGACGTGTAAATAGTATTGCATTTCGATACACGCCTACAGGAATAAACGTGCCCAAAACTGCCAGCGCCCCAGCGCGCAAAAACAAATCCCCTACACTGACGGCACCATATCCACGCGGCATATTATGGCATGTGCTGAGTAGCACGACCGGCGGCACATGAATGTCATTGTCATCCGCCATCCATATTTCATTACCAATACTGATCCCTGCCATATTATTGCGCTCGTTGTACACCCCGTGGGCGGAAATGAGCAAAATTTGCGCATCTCTGTGACGGGATAGAAAAGTTTTAAATTGTTCAAGCGAGCAAATCTCTTCACTTGCGAAGAAAACGTCTGTTTCTGATTGCACCATGTTCCGCAATTGGCATGTAAACCTATCACAATACTTGCGAACGGGATCATCCTTCTCTACACACTCTGCAACCGCAATTTTGAAGGGGCCTCCCAAATAAATACTTGGATGTTTTGGCAGTTCGTTCTGAAATGCGCGTGTGAGCGGTGTCAACGGCTGATAGGAAATAGGTTTCATACAGCAAAGCGGCGCGGAAGCTTCCGGGAGAATTGCAAGCCCAACAGGGAAGTTAGAAAATACCGTCAGTTGTGAGGCGTTACGCAATAACTCGAGTTGATACGGTGTAAGCTGTTGCGCTAAAGTTTCGCCAAAACTTTTCAGCGTATTCCAAACATAGCGATTATCGATTTTACCACGGCAATGCCTCTCTAGTTGCGACAAGGATGAGAAAATCTTCGACGGTAGGTCATCCAACGGGAGATAAAGCGCACACTTTGCCGCAGCACGATGCACCCCAAGTAAGTCGATGACCTCGTGCTCCACGGTGGGCGTCTCTTTTGAAGTTTTCATCAGCTTCCTCTGTGCGTTTGGGCCACCGGGTATCGTAAGCACAAGGGGAACGCCATTAAAATTTCGATTTTCTATTAATTCCGACTCGCATTTTTTTCGCAACTCCGGTTCCTTTTCAAAATATAATCGGCAGATATGAAGAAACCGCTTATGCATTGCTACATTGAACTTGTTTGCGTTGTCATCTTCAAGAAGCGAGTTCCGATCATCTATGAGTTGCTTCGTATATCCAAACTGATTGGCCAACGGCAGTAGTGGGAGGAGCTGCCACTCATCCTTTCCCACGAGAGGAAAGTCAGCCTCCGGCACGCACACCGATTCCTCTTTTTCATGGCTCAAAACGAACTCGCTGATTCGTTTCCAATGCTTGTGCAGTAGCTCAACGTTGAGGGAGGACATCCGGCAAATTCCCAACAGCGGACACGGGATGTCCGGGTCCTGAACTACCTCTTCATATATTTCATCCGGGCAGATAATCAGCGTAGGATTAAAGAGGAAATTGTACAGCCGTTTCCGTTGGGAAATATCGTGTAATGGAAAGGGAATTGGCAAAATATCATGCGCTTCATCCGTTGTATGGAGCAGCAAATCAATATCACAACTGATTACGTCGTAGCCGATGCGCGGCAGATGCAGGAAATACAAGATTGCAGGAAGTACGCCGGTTAACTCAGAATCCCAGATGTACGTTGTTCCAGATGTGTCATAGCTGCCCGGTGGCACAATCGGCCTATAATTGTTGTCGAAGTATTCCGTTGGAAACAGCACATAGTAATGCAACAGCATATCCATTAAATAGCCTCCAGTTATTTGTGTCTAATACTGTGCCTCCATTATATCACTTTTCTCGCCATGGTATATATGAAATTAGAGTTTTCTTGGAGAAAAATTGAAGCGTGCAAAGAATTTCTGATGCAAATCGAACAGATTACACCGTAGATAAAATAGAAAATCATAGTCTAGCTATACTATCGCAAAAAAGAATGCGGCAATAAGCCCTATGGATTGAATCTCATGCTCCATCTATATATTCGACTAAATCTAGCTCCACAATTAGGGGTAAGATTAATATAGAACTTATAGCTGTTGAGTATCATTCTGATATGCAATATTTTCTAGTAACAAACGAAGGGATGTTTTTCTTAAAGTGCTTTTTTCAGTTTCCTCTCGGCGGCAATTTCCCTTTTCATTTCTGCTATCATCTCTGCCAGCAATTTTTCGCACTCTTCCTCACTGTGAGCGTAGATGTTCCGAGGGTGTCTTTTGCCATCCGGCCAGATAGGAGAGTAGCGTCCTTCCCAGAGCTTCTCGTTGATCTGAGTGACGCATCCGGTCCCCGCTTTACGCCTCTGGCCTTTGTGGGCCTGGAATGTACTGGGAACAGGCTTCCGAGGTGCTAATTGACTCTCTGCTTGTAGCTCAGTTTTGCCGATACCCTGGTCGATTTTTACCGCCGCTGTACGGCGCATTTCATCGGTAACGTGAGCGTAGATGTTCAGTGTGGTGCTACTGGAGACATGGCCGATAATAGTGGACAGGGTCCTGATATCCATCCCATGCTCCAGGGCAGTGGTAGAAAATGTGTGCCTGAGATCGTGAAATCTGATTTTCTTACATTCTGCCCGTTCCAGAACGGTCTGTAATCTTTTGCGAACTGCGGCTGGGTCTCTGGGCGAGTCCTCACTGACCGGAGAGGGGAACATCCACCGGGAGTTCACAGTTCCCTTGTAAGCCTTAA
>CAJUOD010000070.1:0-12454 GCA_910587875.1 uncultured Oscillibacter sp.
CCGTGGAGGAGGCCTGCATGGTCCACGGCATCGACGTGGAGAAGCTGCTGGCCCTGGTGAACGAAGAGGCCAACAAGAAGGCGGAGTAACTTGCGGGACTTGGAACTGACGCCCCGCCTCCGTCTGCTGGCGGACTGGGTGCCCCCCGGCGCGCGGCTGGCCGATATCGGCACGGACCACGGCTACCTGCCCGTGTGGCTCCGGCTCCACGGGCGCGCCGTCTCCGCCATCGCCTGTGACCTGCGGGAAAAGCCCCTGGCCCGGGCCCGGGAGACCGGAAGGACCTGGGGCGCAGACGGCATCCAGTACCGGCTGGGGAACGGCCTGGCGCCGGTTTCGCCGGAGGAGGCGGATACCGTCGTCATCGCCGGGATGGGGGGCGAGAACATCGCCTCTATCCTGGCCCGGGCCCCCTGGACCGCCGATGGGAGGCACACCCTGCTGCTCCAGCCCCAGACCCGGGCGGAGGTTCTCCGGGCCTTTCTGGCGGAGAACGGCTACGCCATCCGCCGGGAGGCGCTGGTAGAGGACCGGGGCGTCTTCTACCCGGTGATGGAGGCCGGGGGAGGGGAGATGTCCCTGACCCTGGGCCAGCTCCACGGCGGGGCGGCCCTGCTCCGGGACCCGCTGGGGGACCGGTACATCATCCGGAAGATCATCCGTCTGCAAACGGCGGTGGCGGGACTCAACCGCTCCGGCGGCGGGCGGGAAAAAGCGGACGCGCTGCGGGAGATCATCTCCGCGCTGCTGTCCATGAGAGAGGAGTGGCGGCGTGCCAACCGTACATGACATTGAAAAGGCGCTGTTTGAGCTGGCCCCCCGGGAGGGGACCATGGACTGGGACAACGTGGGTCACCTGCTGGGAGATCCCGCCCAGGAGGTGGAGCGCTGCATGGTGGCGCTGGACATCACCCACGCCGTGGCGGAGGAGGCCATCGAGACGGGCTGTCAGCTGATTGTCTCCCACCATCCCATTATGAACTGCAAGTGGTCCCCGGTGCAGACGGTGCGGGACGACACCTTCCAGGGGAGCCTCCTGACCCGGCTGCTGCGGGCCAATGTGTCCGCCATCTGCATGCACACAAACCTGGACATTGCGGAGGGAGGCGTCAACGATGTACTGGCCCAGGCCCTGGGCATACAGGAGCCGGAGCGCTTCACCAATGAGGGCGTGGGCCGCTGCGGCTGGCGGGCGGAGCCCATGGCCCTGCCGGAGTTCGTCCGCCTCGTCTCCAAGGCGCTGGGCTGCAACGGCGTCCGGTACGCCGACGCGGGAAAGCCCGTCCACCGGGTGGCCGTGGGCGGCGGGGCCTGCGGGGAGTTCGAGGACGCCGCCATTGCCGCCGGGTGCGACACCTTCGTCACCTCAGACCTGAGCTACCACCAGTTTGTGGACGCCAAGGTCAAGGGGATCAACCTCGTCGACGCGGGGCACTTCCCCACGGAGGACCCGGTCTGCGGGAAGGTAATCACCTTTTTGTCGGAACGCTTCCCCAAATTGCAGGTCCAAAAATCCGCTTTCCATCGGGAAGCGATTCAGTATTATGTGGAAGGAGAATAAACGCCATGTCTGGACATTCTAAGTGGCATAATATTCAAAAAACCAAGGGCGCCGCGGACGCCAAGCGCTCCGCCGCCTTCACCAAAATCGCCCGGGAGATCATCGTCGCGGTGAAAGAGGGCGGGTCCGGGGACCCCAACAACAACTCCCGCCTGGCCACGGTCATTGCCAAAGCCAAAGCGGTGAATATGCCCAACGACAATATCAAACGGACCATAGACAAAGCCCTGGGAGCGGGAAACACGGACAGCTATGAGGCCGTCACCTACGAGGGCTACGGCCCCGGCGGCGTGGCCGTCATTGTAGAGGCCCTGACGGACAACCGCCAGCGCACCGCGCCGGAGGTCCGCCACGCCTTTGACAAATGCAACGGCAACCTGGGGGCCATCGGCTGCGTGTCCTGGTCCTTCGACAAAAAAGGCGTGATTGTCATCGACAACGAGGAAGGGGAACTGGACGAGGAAACCGTCATGATGGACGCCCTGGACGCCGGCGCGGCGGACTTCGAGGCCGACGGCCCCGCCCTGGAAATCACCTGCGATCCCGACGCCTTCAATGACGTGGTAAAAGCCCTGGAGGAGAAGGGGTACAGCTTCGTCAACGCCGAGGTGGAAATGGTGCCTCAGAACTACATCACACTCAGCGGAGAGGGCGATGTGAAAAACATGCAAAAGCTCATCGACATGCTGGAAGATAACGACGACGTGCAAAACGTCTGGCACAACTGGGACAACGACTGACCTACAGAAGCGGGACGGGCCGAAAAGGCCCGCCCCGCTTTTTAGTCCACTCTATTAAACAAAAATTTTGTTTTGTGCAATTTTTATAACTATCTAAGATCAAGAACGGACCGCCGTCCCCAAGCAGGGGGCGGCGGTCCGGTTTCAGTTCTTCCTGCGCCGGTAGAGAAGGGCAGCTAAAAGTCCTATCAGCAGCACGGCCATGGACGCTGCTGTCAGGAGCAGGGCGCTTCCGCCCACGGCGGGGGCCGCTTCGCCCGGGAAATCCCCGCCGGGGAAGCCGCCGCCCTCGGGCCGTTCCGGCGGGCCCTGCCGGAGGATTTCCACAGTCTGGGCCTCCATGGCGGGCAGCGCCGTGTCCTCTTGGTCCGGCGAACGCTCCGCCGGAGGCCGCGTGTCCGGCTGTCCCAGACCGCCGCCGGAAGAGGGGCCGCCAAAGCCGCCGCCCCGGTTCATGGTGCCCATGTCGGAGAGGGTGATGGCGGAGGCGTCCACCAGGGCGGAGGCGTCCGCCGCCTGTCCCTCCTCCGTGGAGGGGATACTCCCGTCCAGCTGCCCGGCAACGCTCTCCGCCCGGAGGCGGCAGAAGGCCCGCAGGGTCTCCACGCCAGTCTCGAACTCCTCGTAGGTATAAAAGCCGGTGGGGTCCTTTTCCACGTAGGGCGCGATCAGCTCCGCCGCGTGGTCAATCAGCCCGGTGATATCCACCGTATCCAGGAATTCCCGGAAGTACCGGTGATACAGCGCCGTGTACTCCTGGCTGTCAAAGATCCAGTCCACCATGGGGCGGCTGTCTCCTCCGGAGACCGGGGTGTCGATGGGAGCGTTGACCTCGCTGTCCGCGTCCCCGCCCTGGAAGGTGCCGTAGGCCAGGTTATAGTCCCAGGGGATCATGGAGAGACGGCCCTCTTCCTCGTAGAGGTAGTAATTGTGGACCATGGAGCCCGTGTAGCTGTCCCCGTTGCGGACGAAGTTGTGGACCACGAAATAGCGGAGAACCTCGTCGGTGTCCAAAACGGTTTCCAGGTCCTCTCCCTGGCTGAGAGCTTTCAGAGAGGCGATGAGCCGGTTCTGATCCGCCTTGGAGATATCCGTTTTGGCGTTTTGGAAGATGTTGGAGTAACTGTCCGGATCATCGTCGATGTACCGGAGCTTGACGTCGTCGCTTCCCATGCCGCCGAATCCGCCGGGACCGCCTCGGAAGCCGCCCTTTCCACCGCCCGCTTCTCCCGAATCGTTTTCTCCGAATGCCAGGCCGTCCGGCAGGGAGGGGGGTGCGCCGCCCGGGAAGGTCCGGCTCTGGGCGGCGTCCTCGTCAGAATCCAGGAATTTGTCCATGTCAAACTCCCGGCCATTGCCCCGGCCGCCGCCGAAGCTCATGCTGTCCGGCTTGTAGAGCTCTCCAAAATCACTGCCGTAATTCCGCTGGAGGAAGCCGTCCTCCACGCCCTCCACCGCCAGGTAGAGCCCCCAGTCCTGTCCGTTGACCGTGATATAGACGTAGCTGCAGAGGGGCGCGTCCACGCCGAAGGCCCCCATCATCCGGTACGTCAGGTAGTCCTTCATATAGGTGGTATCCTGGATGGTGTTGTTCAGGCTCAGCTTATCCAGGCCGTAGTAGGTTTTTCCGCTGTCGTAGTGATCGAATTCCAGCTTGAAGCTGTAGCGGTCGCTGTCCATGGCGGAGACCATGGAGAGGGAGGTGTTCCCCTTGGCCCGGATGGCGGTGTTTTGGTACGCCTCCCCGTCAATCACCACGGCGCACTGGGCGTATTCCTCGTTTTCGCAGGTCTCCAGAAAGCCCTCCCAGTCGTCCATGACGATGTCGAGGGTGTGGACCCGCTCCGTGTCAAACAGCCGGGTCTCATAGCCCATGGCTGACGCGGCGGGCCGGATGCCCAGGGCCTCGCCGTTCATGAAGACGACGGTCAGCAGCAGGCAGAGAACCAGGGCGGCGGCGCAGAGCTTATCTATGTACTTATGGGTCGACATAGAGGACCTCCTTTAGCCCATATAGTCCCCGTTGTAGCTCACCAGCACCGCACTGCGGACGCCGGGCAGGTCTGCCAGGGCGTTGATGAAGCCGGTGTTTTCGTCCTTCAGGCGAATCTCCAGGTTCAGCTCCACGGCGTCCTTCTGGACGGTCTTGCTCTTTACCACGCATCGCCGGGTGTTCTGTCGGAGGAATTCCGCCGCCCGGGTTTCGCTGTCCTGTCCGTCGCACTGGAGAACGGCGATATAGGGGTCGCAGCGGGACTTCCGGTTGACAAAGACCAGCAGCATGAACCCAATGACCAGACTGCCGAACACCGCCAGCGGGATCAGTCCCGCCGCCAGGACGATGCCCACGGCGATGGCCCAAAACAGGAAGGCGATGTCCAGGGGCTCCTTGATGGCGGTGCGGAACCGGACGATGGACAGCGCGCCCACCATGCCCAGGGACAGCACTACGTTGCTGGTAACCGCCAGGATGACCATGGTGGTGATCATCGTCAGGGCCACCAGGGTCACGCCGAAGCCGGAGGAGTACATGACGCCGGTGAAAGTCTTCTTGTAAACCAGGAAGATAAACAGCCCCAGGCCGAAGGCCAGGACCAGGGCCAGAACCATGTCCAGAAGGCTGACGCTGGCGACGTTCTCCAGAAAGCTGGATTTAAAGATGTCTTGAAAAGTAGTCATGATGGTCATTTCCTTTCTCGATTATCCGTAAATGCGGCAGGCGGCGTATTTGGAAAAGGCGGAGGTGTGCCGCCCCGGGAGCTGCACGGCGTCCCGGATGACGTCGGGGAGGAATTCGTCCCACTTTACCTCTAGGATGCTGGGGGCGTCCCCGGCGGGGACGGTGACGGCGGCGGGGTTCAGGAAGTCCGTGGACCCCAGGCCGGTGCGGATGTCGTAATCCAGGGTAACCCGCACGTTTCCGGCGGGGAAGACAAAGGCGTCTCGGGTGTAATCCACAATGGTCCTGGGCCGGAGGCCGTTGGACTTCATCTTCCAGTAGAGCTCCTGAACCAGGGGCCTTCCGCTGTCCGGCATCCAGTCCAGGTCCCCGTCCAGAAGGGCCTGGACCTCCTGAGCGCTGAGGAGGACGGAGCGCTTGCCGCACAGGCCGTCCCATTTGCTCTTTTTCTCCAGGCAGATGTAAGAGGCGTCGCCGCCGTAATAGCGTATTCGGAATTTCTCCCGCTTGGCCACGCCGTCGATCTTCTCCCGGAGGGCCGTGTCCCGGAGGTCGTCGAAGTACAGGCTCCGGATCTCATAGCGGCCGTTCCGCCCGTGCCCGTCCCGCCGGGCCACCGCTGAGAGGCGGGCGGTGAGGACCAGGCGGTCGGAGGCGGTGATCTCGTGCTTCCATTCGTGCCGAGGCTTCATGCTGGGACTCCTTTCTCTGAAGAGGATGGGGGCATCATACAGGAGGTTTCTTAGCCCAACCTTAAAAACTGGGAACCCGGGAAATATTTTTTTAAGCCTGGAAACGCCTGGAACCAACGGGTTTCGCCGGATTCTACCGCTGGTCGGTTGCTTTTTTCCTTGGTGTTGGTGTACACTAACGGGGAGGTGAGCCGAATGAACAAACAGCAATTTGGAAATTTTATCGCCGAGAACCGGAAAGCCGCCGGGCTGACGCAGAAAGACCTGGCGGCCCGGGTCCACGTGACGGACAAGGCGGTGAGCAAGTGGGAGCGGGCCCTGAGTTACCCGGACGTGACCCTGCTGGAGCCCCTGGCGGAGGCCCTGGGACTGGGCGTGGAGGAGCTGATGGCCTGCCGGAGAATTGAGGTACAAAAGGACGAGGAGGAAGAGACAGTGGAGAACATTCAAGAGGAACGGCCCATGCGGAATTTGATGGAGCTTTCTCGGGAAAACCTGAAGTCGGAGCGGCGGAAGCACGTCTGGCAGACGATCCTGGCCCTGGCGCTGATGCTGGCGGCGACCCTGGGGACCATCTGGTATTGCAGTACCCATGTTCAGGGTCAACTGAACCAAACCATTGTCATGAAAGAAACCGTAGGTGATGAGAACTACCTCTATGTGGAGGACAAGGGCCATCTGCTCCACCTGAAATGCGGGGAGGGAGTGGACTTCGATAGTATCACATTGGAGGACGAGCATGGCGACAAGCGATCCTATCGCATGGACTGCCGCTGGAACCAGCGGACCTATGAGGGAACGGTTTCCGCCTGTCAGTTTTCCGGCGTATTACTGGGCAGTATGATGGATGTGACTTTTGAGACAGAACGTGACCGGCTTTTCTGGTATGACGAGGTTTGGTACACCAGCGAGGACTATTACCCGGACCCCTACGGCGAGCCCAGAGGACAGGTGTTCCTTTGCGACTACCGCTTCTGGATCGGAGACTGGGACGTTGAGGAGTGGAACCGGGAGACGATCCTGCTGGTGGAGGACTGCCTGAACGCCGCAGTGGCGGATATCGACCAGGACGGGCACAACGAGGTGGTAGTTCGCACCCGCTGGCCGGAAAAGCCCTACGTGGTCTACGACTGGTGCGATGACTACAAGGTCAAGGAAATCGACCGGTTCTGGCTGGACAGCGTCTCTCCGGAATTGCAGGAACGGCTGATGACCGAGCAGGAGCGGTGGGCCCAATTACAGTAGTAAGATGATCCGGCCGACCGGAGGCAATAGAAAAGAGGACCGTCCGCAGATCACGCGGACGGTCCTCATATATTGCGAGCAAAACTGTAAGCCGGGTTCTGTATTTGACAGCCATCTATCTAGGCGCGCCGTTGCCGGCGCGCTCCAGCCACCCCGGGAGCGGCCGGGCCAGCCTGTGTGCTCCCATACCGGTGTTGCTCCGGATAGAGTTTACAGCGACGGACACTCTCGAGCCGTCGGGTGCGCTCTTACCGCACCTTTCCATCCTTACTGGCACGGCAAGCCGGGCCAGCGGTATATCTCTGTTGCACTTTTCCTGAAGTCGCCTTCGGCGGGCGTTACCCGTTATCCTTGCCCTGTGGAGCCCGGACTTTCCTCATGAACGGCCTTTCGGCCTGCCCACGCGGCTGTCTGTCTTACTCGCAGATTCATTATACAGGCATACGGCAGGCTTGTCAACCGGAGTCCGTTTCACGGAGCCAGGCGGACAGGGCTTCCAAGTCCGACTCTGTGTGGAACCAGTGCTCCACACCCTCCACGGTCCGCAGACGGCAGGAAAAGCGCTCCGCAAAGGCGGCCACCGTCTCCTCCGCCACAAGGGTGTCCCCGGCTCCCCGGAGGATGTCGGTAGGGAAGGGCCAGCGGTCAACAGGATGACTGCGGATATAACGGTAGTCATCCCAATACAGGGTCTGGCCCATGGGGGTGGGAATCATTCCCTCCGCCTCCAAGCGGGCCTCGGAAATTTGGAACCAGCCCATCATGTCCCGGGTCAGGCGCTCCATGTCCACCACCGGGGAGAGAAACCAGGCGTGAGAGAGCTTCCGGCCCGGGCAAGCCAGGAGGCTGAAATAGGCCCCCATGCTGACGGCAAACAGGCTAAGGTCCCTCCAGCGGCTTTCAGCATAGTCCAGAACGGCGGACAGCTCCCGAACACAGACCGGGGGCTTGCAGAGGGTGGAATCATCCCTGCGGTCCCCGTGCTCCGGCAGGTCGAAGCTCAATATCTGGCGGTCAGGAAACGCCTCCGCCAGGAGGCGGAAGGGAATGTCCGTCTTGGAGGACTGCGCTCCGTGAACGGCAACTACGACCCGCTCCGACGGCAGGCCCCAGAGAGCGGCGGGGATATGACCGATTTGAAAAAACTTAGGCTCCATGACGGACCTCCTTTCCGTTTCGTCCGACAGCATATCACAAATTTCCTCCTCAAGCAAGTCTTGCCGGGAAGGGCCCGGCGTGGTACAATGGGTAAGCCATTTACCGAAGCGCTTCTGTGGAGGCGCTGATATTGTGAAGGAAAAACCCGCCTGTGGGCGGGAAGGATAGGGAGCGATTTCCATGAGATTTGAGGAGTATCTGTCCTCGCTGCAAAACAAGGCCGTGGCCGTCATCGGCATCGGGGTTTCCAACCGGCCCCTCATTGAGCTGCTGCTCTCCCGGGGCGTGGCGGTAACCGCCTGCGACAAAAAGGACCGGGCGGCCCTGGGTCCTCTGGCGGAGGAGCTGGAGGGGAAGGGCTGCCGCCTCCAATTGGGCCCGGACTATCTGAAGGACCTGACGGAGGACGTCATCTTCCGCACGCCGGGGATGCGCCCGGATCTGCCGGAGCTTACCGCCGCTGTGGAGCGGGGGAGCGAGCTGACCAGCGAGATGGAGGTCTTTTTTGAAGTCTGTCCCTGCCCCATCATCGCCGTCACGGGCAGCGACGGGAAGACCACCACCACCACCATCATCGCGGAGCTCCTCCGGGCGGCGGGGAAAACCGTTCACCTGGGGGGGAACATCGGCCACCCGCTGCTGGCGGAGACCGGAGGCATGACGGCGGAGGACATCGCCGTATTGGAACTGAGCTCCTTCCAGCTGATGACTATGGATCGGAGCCCCCATATTGCCGTCGTGACCAATCTGTCCCCCAACCATTTAGACGTCCACAAGGACTATGCGGAGTATATTTCCGCAAAGGAAAATATCTTTACACATCAAGCAGCGGAAGATATCGCCGTCTTCAATGCCGACAACGAGGTCGCCCGCTCCTTCATGGGCCGGGAGAAGGGAGCTCTCCGCACCTTCAGCCGCCGGGAGACGGTGGAGCGGGGCGCTTATCTGGCGCCGTTTGGCGCCGGAGAGGGTCCGGCTATCTGGGTGTCCAATGAAACAGGCCGCCGCAAGGTGCTTCCACTGGCGGAAATCAAGCTCCCGGGGGTCCACAATGTGGAAAACTACATGGCTGCCATCGCCGCCGTGGACGGGCTGGTCCCCGACGGGATCATCCGGGACTTTGCCAAAAACTTCGGCGGCGTGGAGCACCGCATCGAGCTGGTACGGGAGCTGGACGGCGTGCGGTACTACAACGACTCCATCGCCTCCAGCCCGAACCGGACTATTGCGGGACTGAACTCCTTCCCGGAGAAGGTGATCCTCATCGCCGGAGGGAAGGACAAGGGCATCTCCTACGACAGCCTGGGCCCGGTGGTCAATGACCACGTGAAGCTGCTGATTCTCTGCGGGGCCACCGCCGGGGTGATCCGCGCCTCCGTGGAGCAGGCGGAAAACTACGATGGCTTGGAAATCGTGGATGTGGAAGACTACCATCAGGCGATTTCCCTGGCCCGGAGTCGGGCCGGAGCGGGAGACGTGGTGATCTTATCCCCCGCCAGCACCTCCTTCGACCGCTTCGCCAACTTCATGGAGCGGGGCAGGGTCTTTAAGGAGATCGTGAACGGGCTGAAATAAGACCAAGCTTCCAGTGCATAAAATGCCTGGGGGTGGTAACGGATGGGCTTTTTCTACTACCGGCGGCGGATGACCCGGCGGACCTTTCTGGGTGTCCTGGCCTTTTCCGCCATGGCGCTCTCCCTGGCCGCTGTGATTTTCGCCACAACGCAGATGCGGCCCATACTGGTGAGCCTGGCCACCACCCGGGTCTCCAATATGGTGAACCGCATTGTCTCCGAGGCGGTGGACGAGGCCATAGACAGCGGGAACATCACCTACAGCGATTTAATCACCTTTGAAAAAGACAACGAGGGACGAATCACAGCCATCTACAGCAACATGGCAGCCTTCAACCGCCTGCAGTCCAACATTCTGGATATCATCCTGGCCCGGATTGACCAAGTATCCGCCAGGGACCTGTCCATCCCGGTGGGCAGCCTCAGCGGCTCCGTGCTCCTGGCGGGGCGGGGCCCCCGGATCTCCGTGAGGATGGAGTCGGTGGGCTCCTCCTCCGCCAATTTTGAGAACGAGTTCACCTCGGCGGGCATCAACCAGACAAAGCACCAGATTGTGCTGAACATCGACGTGGCGGTCAGCATCCTGCTGCCGGGATTTTCCACGGCTACCACCGTCTCCAACGCCGTCACGGTGGCGGAGACCGTCATCGTGGGCTCCGTGCCGGACACCTACACCTATTTCAGCTCCACGCCGGAGAGCTACGAGAGCGACGCGAAGGACTATATACTGAATTAGGAGGACCTCATGGATTACCGTGAAGAGATCAAACAGCTGCGGGACGCGCTGAACGAGCACGGGTACAAATACTACGTGCTGGACGCGCCCACCATCAGCGACTATGAATATGACATGCTCAACCGCCGCCTGGAGGAGCTGGAGGCCCAGCACCCGGAGGAGGTCACGCCGGACTCGCCCACCCAGCGGATCGGCGGGAAGACCCTGGAGGGCTTCGCCTCCTACACCCACGAGGTCCCCCTGGAGAGCCTCCAGGACGTGTTCAGCGGGGAAGAGGTGGCGGAGTTCTGCCAGCGGATGGACGAGGCCCTGGGGGAAGAGGCCGCCTACTCCCTAGAGCCCAAGGTGGACGGCCTGTCCGTGGCCCTGGAGTACCGGGACGGCGTCTTCGTCCGGGGCGCCACCCGGGGAGACGGCCGGACGGGGGAGGACGTGACGGAGAATCTGAAAACTGTCCGCTCCATCCCCATGGTCCTGCCGGACAAGCTGCCCAGGCTCATCGTCCGGGGAGAGGTCTACATGTCCCGGGCCGTCTTCGAGGAGCTGAACGCCCAGCGGGAGATCCAGGGGAAGCCCCTGCTGGCAAATCCACGGAACGCCGCCGCCGGGTCCCTCCGGCAGCTGGACCCGAAGGTCTGCGCGGAGCGGAAGCTGGACATCCAGGTCTTCAATCTGCAGCTGGCGGAGGGGAAGGAATTTGTCTCCCATCAGGAGACACTGGACTATCTGGCTTCCCAGCGCTTTCGGGTCATTCCCCACAAGACCCTCTCCGGCGCCGCCGCCTGCCAGGCGGAAATCGCCCGGATCAACGACGAGCGGCTGGAATATCCCTTTGATATCGACGGTGCGGTCGTAAAGGTAAATTCCTTAACTGACCGTGAAAAACTAGGGAGTACAGCGAAATTTCCCAAGTGGGCGGTGGCCTACAAGTACCCGCCGGAGAAAAAGCCCGCCCAGGTGCTGGACATCGTTGTCCAAGTGGGGCGTACCGGCGTGCTGACCCCCAAAGCGGTGCTGACGCCTGTCCGCCTGGCGGGGACGACGGTCACCAACGCCACGCTCCACAACCAGGATCTCATCACGGAAAAGGATATCCGCATCGGGGACACGGTTATCGTCCAGAAGGCGGGGGAGATCATCCCGGAGGTGGTGGAGGTGGACCGCTCCAAGCGCCCGGAGGGGACGGAGCCCTACCGCTTCCCGGAGGTCTGCCCGGTCTGCGGTGCGCCGGTCCGCCGGGATGAGGACGGCGCCGCCATCCGCTGCACCGGGGCGGAGTGTCCCGCCCAGCTGCTGCGGAACCTGACCCACTTTGCCAGCCGGGACGCCATGGACATCGACGGCTGCGGCCCCGCCGTGATTCAGCAGCTCATCGAAAGCGGACAGGTGAGCAACCCGGCGGATCTCTACGGCCTGGAGGCGGAGCGGGTGGCGGAGCTGGAGCGCATGGGGAAAAAGTCTGCGGAAAACCTGCTGGCGGCCATTGAACGCTCCAAGTCCAACGACCTCTCCCGGCTGATCTATGGCCTGGGCATCCGGCAGGTGGGGGAGAAGGCAGCAAAGGTGCTGGCCTCTCATTTCCGCACCATGGACGCGCTCTGCGCCGCCGGGGCGGAGGAGCTGACGGAGATCGACGACGTGGGCGGCGTGACGGCCCAGTGCGTGGTGGACTACCTGTCCTCCCCCCAGGCCAAAGATCTGATTGCCCGCTTGAAGTCCGCCGGGGTCAACATGGAGAGCAAGGCGGAGCTGGTGGACGAGCGCTTCGCCGGGATGACCTTTGTGCTCACCGGGACCCTCAGCCGCTTTGACCGCAAGGCCGCCCAGGCGCTCATTGAGGAGCGGGGCGGCAAGGCCGCCGGGTCCGTCTCCAAGCGGACCACCTACGTGGTGGCAGGGGAGGCCGCCGGGAGCAAGCTGAAAAAGGCGGAGGACCTGGGCGTCCCCGTTCTGACGGAAGAGGAGTTCGAGAAGATGCTGGAGTGACAAAAAAGAGCGGCGGGAAAACCGCCGCTCTTTCTCTCTTTATTTGTCGAAGGCAGGGTTCATATAATAGACGTTCTTCTCG
>CAJUOD010000070.1:12464-14956 GCA_910587875.1 uncultured Oscillibacter sp.
GCGCCTCGCCGAAGCGCTGGAAGTGGACGACCTCCCGGGCCCGGAGAAATTTGATCACGTCGCTGACGTCCGGGTCATCGGAGAGGCGGAGGATGTTGTCATAGGTCACGCGGGCCTTCTGCTCCGCCGCCAGGTCCTCCGACAAATCGCCGATGACGTCGCCGGTCACCTGCATGGTGGAGGCGGACCAGGGGTAGCCGGAGGCAAACTGGGGATACACGCCGGCGGTGTGGTCCACGAAATAGGTGTCGAAGCCGGCGGTTTTGATCTGCTCCTCGGTGAGATTCCGGGTCAGCTGGTGGACCAGGGTGCCCACCATTTCCAAATGCCCCAGTTCCTCCGTTCCAATGTCCGTCAGCAGGCCCTTCAGCTCGGGGTAGGGCATGGAGTAGCGCTGGCTCAGATACCGGAGGGAGGCCCCCAGCTCGCCGTCGGGCCCGCCGTATTGGGAGATGATGGCCGCCGCCAGCTTGGGGTTGGTGTTTTTGACCTTCACCGGGTACTCGAGCTTCTTCTCATATACAAACATCAGTCGTTCCCTCCTACGTCCCAGGGCCACGGGTCCTTCAGCCAGGCGTAGCCGTCCTCAGGGGTCAAATCGGTGCTCTTTAGGGGACCGTGCATCTTCTCGTATTTTTCCCGGCCCTCCTTGGCCAGCTTGATATAGGACCAGTAAAGCTGGAGGACCTCCTGGTCATTGGCGTGTGTATCCAGGTACAGGTTCAGCTCCTTGATGGCAAAGTCCAGGGCCATCAGCTCCACCAGGGCCGTGTTGGCCAGCTTGGTCTTGGCCTGGATGGCCGCCTTGAAGGGAAGGTCCAGGCCGGGGAACAGGGTCCCAGCCTGCAGGGCCTCCGCCCGGCTGAAGCGGGGCGGGTTCTGCTCCTGTATGGGAATATAGGGAAACGCCAGCGAGGCGCACGCGGGCAGCGTGCCCATCCCCGCGCCGCAGCTGGGGGCGGCCGGCGTCTGATTGGGTCTTTCCATACTTGTGTTCCTCCTTGCGTAAGGATGGCGCGAGAGCGTCTCGCGCTCAGTCCATCCTATGCGGTGGGGAAGGGAAGGGCTACTGCCGGGGCAGTGGGACAATTGTTCTGGTATACCTTGATTTTTGCGGCGGGGATTGCTATAATAGGCGCATATGGGATAAGCTGCCGGACATATCCTCTTAGCACGAGATTTGCGAAGGGGGCGCTGCCCGTGTTCATCCTGCTGCGAAAACGCGATTTGATTCTCTCCTGCCTGTTTTGCTGTTTTTTCCTCGGTCTGGCGGCGGTGCTGTGGAGGGGAGGCGCCGTCCTTCCGGCCTTTCACGCCCGGGAGGAAGTCCCTGTCACTGTGGTCATCGACCCCGGGCACGGCGGGGAGGACGGGGGAGCGGTCTCTCCCGGCGGCGTGGCGGAGAGCCAGATCAACCTGGCGGTGTCCCTGCGGGTCAGCGAGCTGCTGCGCTTCGCGGGGCAGAGGACGCGGCTGACCCGGGACGAGGACGTGACCATCTGCGACCAGGGCCTGGACACCATGCGGCAGAGGAAGGCGTCGGACCTGAAAAACCGGGTGAAGCTGGTGGAGGAGACGGAGAACGCCGTTTTGCTCAGCGTCCACCAAAACAGCCTGCCCTCGTCCCCGGTGACACACGGAGCCCAGGTGTTCTGGAATCGCCGGGAGGGGGCGGAGGCTCTGGCGGGGAGTATCCAGGAGGCCCTGAACGCCGCTGTCAACGGGGGAAACGATAAGCACCCCCGGCAGATCCCCGACAGCATCTATTTAATGAAGAACATCACCGCGCCGGGGGTGCTGGTGGAGTGCGGCTTCCTCTCCAACGCGCCGGAGACGGAGCGGCTGCAGGACCCGGCCTATCAGCTGCGGCTGGCCTCCGCCGTGGCAGCGGGCTATCTGAACGCCGGAGACGCCGAAACTGAACTTGGAGAACAGGAATGAAACAGCCGAAAACACTTTTTTACTGCACGGAGTGCGGCAATGAGACGCCGAAGTGGGCGGGGCGCTGTCCCGCCTGCGGCGCGTGGAACACGGTGGTGGAGCGCCCGGAACCGGCGGCAAAGGGGAGGGGGAAGTCCTCCGTCCGGGTGACCGCGCCGCCCAAAGCCCTTCCGGTGACGGAGCTGGGGGACAGCGCGGAGATCCGCTTCTCCACCGGCATGGGGGAGCTGGACCGGGTCCTGGGCGGCGGCGCCGTCAAGGGGTCCCTGGTCCTGGTGGGCGGCGCGCCGGGCATCGGGAAGTCCACGCTGATGCTGCAAATCTGCGGCAAGCTCTGTGAGTTCGCCAAGGTGCTCTATGTATCCGGCGAGGAGTCGCAGCACCAGCTGAAGCTCCGGGCCCAGAGGCTCCATGTGGAGAGCGAAAACCTCCTGGTCCTGTCGGAGACCGGCCTTGGGGAGATGCTGGAGGCGGTGGCCCAAGAGCAGCCGGACGTGCTGATCGTGGACTCCATCCAGACGCTCTATAACCCCAACAGCACCTCCGCACCG
>CAJUOD010000071.1:0-11568 GCA_910587875.1 uncultured Oscillibacter sp.
GAGGCCACGGGCACGCCCTGGGCGTTGGTGCTGGGGGCCTTGTCCTCGTCCTTGGAGGTGTCCGGGGTCGTGGGAGTCGTCGGGGTGGTGGGGGTGGTGGTGCCGGAGCTGGCGGCATTGACCGTAAGGTTTTTAATCTCCACTGTGGTCTTAGCCAGCGTATAGCCGGTTGCAGTATCTTTCAACTTCACAGTAACTGTAACATTGAAAGTGCCCGCAGTGGAGGGGGCCTTCGTCTTATCTCCGGTACTATCCGTCTGGCTGGTCGTAGTATTAACCCACACAACGCTGACGAGTTCCAGCTGCCCGGCAGCGGTAGTGTCATCTTTGCCGCCTACTTGAGCGCCAATCGTGGGGGCTACGGTCGCTCCCGCCGTCACATTGCTATAGGCGGCCGTGGGGGTGATCGCCTGGGTGGTGGAGCCCGCTTTGTAGCCGCACTTGGAGCAGGCACCATCCTGACCGTCCGTGTCATGCGCTTCGGTCTTTGTCGCTCCGCATCCGGAGGCAGTGCAGGTATAGGTGTGGTTTGTCTCATCCGTTTTCGCGGGGGTCCCGCTATAATCGTGGGCCGCCTTGGAAGCGCTTATGACTTCGTCGCAAGCTTCGCACTTGGGAGCGTGGTTGTCGTCATCCACTTTGGTGTACACCGGAGTAGATGCGGCGGCGTGAGCTGCGGAATCCTTGTAATCGCAGATTGAGCAGGTCCGGGAGTGTTTGGTGCCGTCCTCCGTATCTACGGCCCAACTGCCGTAGGTGTGCGCAGCTTGGCTAATTCCCGGACAGCCGCTTACAGAGCAAGTACCCGTGTGGCCGTTTTCATCCTTTGTCCAGGTAATCGTACCGCTGCACGCCTGGCCGTCGGAGCCGTTATGAGTGCTATCTTCCGCCAAAGCCGCCGTGGGCAGCAGGGTCAAGGCCATAGCCAAGACCAAAACCAGGGATAAGAATTTCTTCTTCATAGACAATCTCTCCTTTTTTTGCGGCCCGCTCCTATCATAAAGAAAGGGGGCGGCCCGCTCCTATCATAAAGAAAGGGGGCGGCCCGCTCCTATTATTATTATACCATATAACCCTTGGAATGTAAAGGGTTTTCTGGAAAAAAATCCTGAAATTTTAGCACTTTTCAGCGGCTTCTTGTGGTCTTCTTTCCCTTGCACCACAACTTATAGACAGGCCATCACCTCCCCGATGGGGTCCGTGATCACCAGCCCCGCCGAGAGGTCCCGGGCCACGGCGGATTTGTTGATGAGGGCCAGCCGGGAACCCTGAAAATAGTTGATGAGCCCCGCGGCGGGCCACACGTTCAGGGAGGTCCCCCCGATGATGAGCAGATCCGCCCGGGCGATGGAGTTCACCGCGTCGTTCATCACATCCCCGTCCAGGCCCTCCTCGTACAGCACCACGTCTGGCTTGATGATTCCGCCGCATTCGCACCGGGGCACGCCGGTGGAATTCAGAATGAAGTCCAGGCCGTAGAACTTCCCGCACTTCTCGCAGTAATTCCGGTGGACGCTGCCGTGGAGCTCGCAGACGTGCTTGCTCCCCGCCGCCTGGTGGAGCCCGTCGATGTTCTGGGTGACCACGGCGGTGAGCTTCCCCGCCGCCTCCCACTCGGCCAGCTTCCGGTGGGCGGCGTTGGGCTGGGCCTCGGGGGCCAGCATCTTGGCCCGGTAGAACCGGAAAAACTCCTCGGGGTTGCTTTTATAAAAGGTATGGCTTAAAATGGTCTCCGGCGGGTACTTCCACTCCTGGTGGTAGAGCCCCCCGGTGGAGCGGAAGTCCGGGATGCCGGACTCCGTGCTGACCCCGGCCCCGCCGAAGAAGGCGATGGCCTTGGCCTCCCGCACCCAGCTCTTCAGGGTCTCGACTGCTTCCGTCATAAAGGTCCCTCCCTGCGGATTATAATAAGGTATGCCGTTTTGCTCACCGCCGCAAGCGGCGGCAACCGCAAAACATGGCACCTAGTACTTCCTGCCTTTCAGTCCGGAAGTACTAGACCGGTTTCAAAGGAGAACGTCTCATGAACATTCAGATCTTCGGCTCCTCCAAGTGCTTCGACACGAAGAAGGCCCAGCGCTGGTTTAAGGAGCGCCGGATCAAATTCCAGTACGTCGATCTCCCCTCAAAGGGATTATCCCCCCGGGAGTACCAATCCGTCAAGCAAAAAGTTGGCTTTGAGGCCCTGGTAAATACAAAATGTAAAGCATACAAGGAGTTATACATGCCGTATATCACCCCCGCCGCCCGGGAGGAGAAGCTGCTGGAGAACCCCGTCCTGTTTCAGACCCCCATTGTCCGAAACGGCAAGGAGGCGACGGTGGGCTTCCATCCGGAGGTCTGGGAGCATTGGGAATAACAAAGAAAGCTGGTGATGCGTCCATGACCCGCAAGCTGTCCCGGGGGGCCTATCTTTTGATGCGGCGCTACTTCCGCCACAACGTGGGGGTCCAGAGCGCCGCCCTGGCCTTCTACCTGCTGTTTATGATCTTCCCCTTCCTGATCTTCATCAGCGCCCTGCTGGGCTTGCTGGACCTGAACGTCACCGCGATTCTGCTGGCCCTGGGGGAGTTCCTGCCCCGGGATGTGGTGGACATCGTCCGGGCGTACCTGGTCCACGTGGGCGGGAGCCCCAGCCCCAAGCTGATGCTCTTCGGCCTGTTCTTCTCCATCTGGTTTCCCATGCGGGCCACCAACGCCCTGATGGTCTCCGTCCGGACGGCCTACCACCTGGGCCCCCCCAGGCGGGCGGTAGTCCACCGGCTGAAGACCCTGCTCTACACGGTGGTGCTGATCTCCTCCATCGCCCTGACTCTGGTTCTCATGACCATCGGCGACCGGCTTCTGGGCTACGCCGTGGGGAACTTCCGCCTGCCGCTGTTCCTGGCGGAGCTCTGGGCCCGGATGCGCTTCCCGGCGGCGGCGGTGGTAGGCTACTTCGCCCTGTTCTTTCTCTACGCCCTGGCCCAGGACGGACGCCGGGCCTGGCGGGACCTGTGGCCCGGCACCCTGGCGGCCCTGGCGGCGTGGATGGCCCTAAGCTGGCTGTACGCCATGTACGTGGAGAACTTCGCCAACTACTCCCTGCTCTACGGGTCCATCGGCGCGGTGGTGGTGCTGATGATCTGGCTCTACATGTCCGCCAACGTCTTGATTTTAGGCGCGGAGCTCAACGGCACGCTGATGGCTCTGCGGAAGGAGCAGGGGGCGTGAGCCCCGCCCGTCACTCGATGGGGAGGCCGTGCTGCTTCAGGAAGGAAAGCTTGTCCCAATAACCCCGCTGGAAGACGATTTTCTCATTGACCACCTGGAAGAACCCGCAGCCCCGCAGGCCCAGCGGGTCCCGCCACTCCAGAATCGCCCACTGCCCGTCCTCGAAGAGGTTTTCCACAATACACACCATCCTGGCGGCGGCAAATTCTCCGGCAAACATCTCCCGGATGGCGGCCCGGCCCCGGACCGGCTCGTTGGCCACTTGGTGGTTGACGGCATCCTCGCAGTACAGGGCGGAGATTGCCTCCGCGTCTCCGGCGTTAAAGGCGTCTACCCATAGCTGAACGATTTCCTTTGGCCTCAGCATAACGATCCTCTCCTTTTTAAAAGCTGGATTCAAGAGGCCGCCCGCCTTGACAGCGGCCCCTCCGACTGCTATAATACAGCTAAAGGGAACGCTGCGCAAGGCGGCTGACCCTAGTGCTTAGGTAAACCCGACAGTGAAAACCGTCAAGAAACCGTCACTGGCCAGAGTGGCGGTTTCTGCATTTCACGACAATCGTCACGGTAAACCGTCCGATATGTAACGTAATCCGCATACGGCCTCACCTCCTTTCGGAGGACGTGGCCAGCCGCCTGGTCCGCTGCGCAGCGTTCCCGCCCCTTTTGGGGGCGGGATTATTTTATCATCGGGCGGGGAATTTGTCAAATTTCTCCCCCGCCGCCTGTTCATGGATAACCCGTCCCCTTCCCGCGCATACTACCCCCATTCGTGGAGGTGGAATATGGGAACATTATCTGACAATTACATGGACAGCGTCCGGCTCTTCGACGAGGCCCTGGGGGTGGGGCGCAGCGTGGACATGGTGAGCCGGGATTACGTCATCGGCGGCCGCCGGGCCCGGCTCTGGGTCGTCGACGGCTATGGCAAGGACGAGACGTTGGAGCGCATGGGGGCCTTCTGGCTCTCCCTGCCGGAAAACGCCCTGGAGGGACTCCGGGACATGCAGGACTTCGCGGACCGCTTCATCTCCTTCTCCGAGGTGGACGTGGGGTCCGACACCGACGAGCTCATCACCTCCGTCCTCATGGGAAAAACCCTGCTGCTGGTAGAGGGCCTCTCCGGCGGGGCGCAGATCGACGCCAAGAACTACCCCAGCCGCAGCGTGGAGGAGCCCCCGGACGGCAAGGTCCTCCGGGGCTCCCACGACGGCTTTGTGGAGGCGGTGGTGCCCAACATGGCCCTCCTCCGCCGCCGCATCCGGGATCCCCATCTCACCATGGAGGGCCTGAAGGTGGGGAAGCGCTCCCACACCGACGCGGTGCTCTGCTACCTGGACGACAAGGCGGACCCGGCCCTGCTGGAGGCCATCCGGGAGAAGCTGGCGGGCATTGACGTGAACTCCCTCTCCATGGCCCAGGAGAGCGTGGCGGAGGCCATCCGCCCCAAGCAGTGGTACAACCCCTTCCCCAAGGTCCGGTACACGGAGCGGCCCGACAGCGCCGCCGCCAGCATCATGGAGGGGAACGTCATCCTGATGGTGGACAACTCCCCCTCGGTGATGATCCTGCCCACCACCTTCTTCGACTTTACCCAGGAGGCCAACGAATTTTACTTCCCGCCGTTGGTTGGGACCTACCTCCGCCTTCTGCGCATCGTGGTCTTCCTGATCTCCCTGCTCATCACCCCCACCTGGTACCTGCTGGTGAAGGAGTCGGGCCGCCTGCCGGCGTCGCTGGAGTTTTTGTCCTCCCCGGAGCCCGCGGCCCTGGGGCTCCTCTGGCAGCTGCTTGTAGTGGAATTCCTGGTGGACGTCCTCAAGCTGGCCTCCCTCAACACGCCGGACTCCCTGTCCAACTCCTTCTCCATGCTGGGGGCCCTGATCCTGGGCGACTTCGCCGTCCAGGCGGGCTGGCTGGGGCCGGAGGTGCTGGTGTATATGGCTTTCGTGTCCGTGGCCAGCTTCGCCCAGCCCAGCTATGAGATGGGCTACGCCTTCAAGCTCCTCCGGGTGGTCCTCCTCCTGCTCACCGCCGTCTTCGACGTCTGGGGCTACGGCCTGGGCCTCCTGGGCATCCTGATCCTGCTTGCCACCACCAAGCCCCTGGTGGGCCGGGGCTATCTCTACCCCCTGATTCCCTTCAACGGCAAGGCCCTCCGCCGCCTCCTGGTGCGGGAGCCCATCAGCCGGGACAACACTTGAATCTTCGGGACCGCCCTCTATGGGGGCGGTCCTTTTTCGGCTGGTGCTTATGGGGGAATGGCCCGGTCAGGGGACCGGGCCCCACACTTTTTCTGCCGGTAGACCACCCTGTGGGGCCCGCACCCCTGTGCGGGCCATTTCCCCGGAACCGCCCTGCTCCCGGGAGAAAGAACAGCCCGCCTCCACGTTTTCACCAAAAAGTCATACCTTTCCCGGACAAACTTTTCCGCCCGGAAATCAATCCAGGATTGACGATCCGCACGAAAACCCTCATAATAAGATCGAAGAAAACGCGTCAATCAAACCGAGGGAGGCATCCATGAAAACAGGCTATTTGGTACTGGCGGACGGCCAGGTGTTCCAGGGGCTCCGGTTCGGCGGGGGGGCGGACGCCCTGGGCGAGCTGGTGTTCACCACCGGCATGTGCGGCTATGTGGAGACCCTGACGGACCCCAGCTACGCGGGACAGATCGTCATGCAGACCTATCCCCTCATCGGCAACTATGGAATCATCCCCGAGGACTACGAGGGGGCGTGCTGCGTCAAGGGCTACGTGGTCCGGGAGCGGTGCAATCACCCCTCCAACTTCCGCAGCCAGGGGGACCTGGACGGCTTTCTGAAGGAGCGGAACATCCCCGGCCTCTGCGGCGTGGATACCCGGCAGCTCACCCGGATCATCCGGGAGTCCGGCGTCATGAACGCCTGCATCTGCGACGAGGTCCCGGCGGACCTGACCCCCCTCCGGGAATACGCCGTCACCGGCGTGGTCAACGCCGTCACCGGCAAGGCCCCCGCCGTCTTCCCGGCGGAGGACGGGACCCGCTTCCACGTGGCCCTGCTGGACTACGGCGCGAAGCGCAACATCGTCCAGGAGCTCCGCAAGCGGGGCTGCGAGGTGACGGTGCTCCCGGCCTCCGCGGCGGCGGAGGACGTGCTGGCGCAAAGCCCCGACGGGGTTATGCTCTCCAACGGCCCCGGGGACCCGGCGGAAAACGTCTATCAGATTGCGCAGATTCAAAAGCTCCTGGGAAAGGTCCCCCTGTTCGGCATCTGCCTGGGCCACCAGCTCACCGCCCTGGCGGCGGGGGGGAAGACCTACAAGCTGAAATACGGCCACCGGGGCGTGAACCAGCCCGTCCGGGACCTTGGCGGCCCCCGGACCTACATCACCAGCCAGAACCACGGTTACGCCGTGGACGCCGGCTCGGTAAAGCGCGGCCGCGTCTCCTTCGCCAACGCCAACGACGGGACCTGCGAGGGCCTGGACTACCCGGACCTCCGGGCCTTCACGGTCCAGTTCCACCCGGAGGCCCGGGGCGGCCCCCATGACACCGCGTTCCTGTTCGACCGCTTTGTGGCCCTGATGGAAGGAGGCGACCTGTAATGCCCCTGGACAAGCGTATTAAAAAGGTTCTGGTTATCGGCTCCGGCCCCATCGTCATCGGCCAGGCCGCCGAGTTCGACTACGCCGGGGCCCAGGCCTGCCGGGTGCTGAAGGAGGCCGGGGTGGACGTGGTCCTGTGCAACTCCAACCCCGCCACCATCATGACGGACCAGGCCATGGCGGACGAGATTTACTTAGAGCCCCTCACCGTGGAGACCATGAAGCGCATCATCCGCAAGGAACAGCCGGACTCCATCCTGGCGGGCCTGGGGGGCCAGACAGGCCTGACCCTGGCCATGCAGCTTGATAAAGAGGGCTTCCTCCAGGAGCAGGGCGTCCGCCTCCTGGGCACCGACGCCGCCGCCATCTCCCGGGCCGAGGACCGGGAGCTCTTCAAGGAGGCCATGGCGGAGATCGGCCAGCCAGTCATCGCCTCCGACATCGCGGAGACCATCGAGGGAGCTTTGGAGGTGGCCGCGAGAATCGGCTACCCCGTCATCGTCCGCCCCGCCTTTACCCTGGGGGGCGCGGGAGGCGGCGCCGCCGCCAACGAGGCGGAGCTCCGGGTCATCGCCCAGACGGGACTGGACGCGTCCCCCATCACCCAGGTGCTGATTGAGAAGGCCATCTTCGGCTGGAAGGAAATCGAGTTCGAGACCATGCGGGACTCGGCAGGCAACGTCATTGCCGTCTGCTCCATGGAGAACCTGGACCCCGTGGGGGTCCACACCGGGGACTCCATCGTCGTGGCCCCCACCCAGACCCTGGCGGACCGGGAGTTCCAGATGCTCCGCTCCGCCTCCCTGGACATCATCACCCATCTCGGCATCGTGGGCGGGTGCAACGTCCAGCTGGCATTGAACCCAGACAGCTTTGAGTACGCCGTCATTGAGGTGAACCCCCGGGTGTCCCGGTCCTCCGCCCTGGCCTCCAAGGCCACGGGCTATCCCATCGCCAAAATCACGGCGAAAATCGCCCTGGGGTACACCCTGGACGAGATCAAGAACGACATCACCGGGAAGACCTGCGCCTGCTTCGAGCCGACCCTGGACTATATCGTGGTCAAGATGCCGAAATGGCCCTTCGACAAGTTCGCCGACGCCTCCCGCTCCTTGGGCACCCAGATGAAGGCTACGGGGGAGGTCATGTCCATCGCCCCCAGCTTTGAAATGGCCCTGATGAAGGCCGTCCGGGGGGCGGAGATCGGCCAGGACAGCCTGAACCGGAAGAACACGGACCCCGCTCCCATTTGGGAGCGCCTCCGCCGGGTGGACGACCGGCGCATCTTCACCGTCTTCGAGGCCCTGAAATCCGGAATCTCCGTGGATGAGATTTTCTCCATCACCAAGATTGACCGCTGGTTCCTCTGGAAGCTTCGGGGCATGGCGGACTTCGAGGCCGCCCTGGAGAAGGACGGCCTGACGGCGGAGCTCTACGCCGAGGGCAAGCGCCTGGGCTACCCCGACGGGACCCTGCTCCGCCTCGCCAAGGCGGAAGCCCTGCCGGTCGAGGCCAAGACCGCCGTCTATAAAATGGTGGACACCTGCGGCGCGGAGTTCGACGCGGAGACCCCCTACTTCTACTCCAGCTTCGATCAGTTCTGCGAATCCCGGGCCTTCCCCCGGTCCGGGCGGCCCGTCATCATGGTCCTGGGCTCCGGGCCCATTCGGATCGGGCAGGGCATTGAGTTCGACTACTCCTCCGTCCACTGCGTCTGGACCCTGAAAGAGCTGGGCTATGACGTGGTGATTGTGAACAACAACCCGGAAACCGTCTCCACGGACTACGACACCGCCGACCGCCTCTACTTCGAGCCCCTGTATCCCGAGGACGTGATGCACATCATCGATGTGGAAAAGCCCGTCGGCGTGGTGGTGGCCTTCGGCGGCCAGACGGCCATCAAGCTGACCCAGTACCTGGACAGCTGCGGCATCCGGATCATGGGCACCAGCGCCGAGTCCATCGACATGGCGGAGGACCGGGAGCGCTTCGACGAGCTGCTGGAGCGCTTCCACATCAAGCGCCCCCAGGGCCGGGGGGTTCTGGGTATGGAGGAGGCCCTGAGCGCCGCCAATGAGTTGGGTTACCCCGTGCTGCTCCGGCCCAGCTACGTCATCGGCGGGCAGAACATGGTCATCGCCCACAACGACGAGGACGTGCGGACTTATATGAACGTGATCCTGTCCGGGAAGGTGGAGAACCCCGTCCTGGTGGACCAGTATTTGATGGGCAAGGAATTGGAAGTCGACGTGATCTCCGACGGTGTGGACGTGCTGATCCCCGGCGTCATGCAGCACATCGAGCGCACCGGCGTTCACTCCGGGGACTCCATCGCCGTCTATCCGCCCTTCTCCATCGGCGACCGGATGCTGAAGGTCATTGTGGACTGCTCCGAGAAGCTGGCCCTGTCCCTGGGGACCCATGGCCTCATCAACATCCAGTATCTCATCTATCAGGGGGAGCTCTACGTTATTGAGGTCAACCCCCGGGCCAGCCGGACGGTGCCCTACATCTCCAAGGTCACCGGGGTCCCCATGGTGGACCTGGCGACGCGGGTCATGGTGGGCCAGCCCCTGAAATCCCTGGGCTATGGCACGGGCCTTTACAAGCAGCCCCCCTACACTGCCGTCAAGGTCCCCGTTTTCTCCTTCGAGAAGCTCACAGACGCCAACGCCGCCCTCTCCCCGGAGATGAAGTCCACCGGGGAGGTCTTAGGCTTAGGCAAAAACATGCAGGAGGCCCTGTTCAAGGGCCTGGTCTCCGCCGGATACAAGGTGGAGAAGCAGGAAAAAGGCGGGGTCCTCATCTCCGTCAACCGCCGGGACCAGCCGGAGATTCTGGACACCGCCCGGAAGCTGGACGAGCTGGGCTTCCAGCTCTACGCAACAGACGGCACCGCCCACGAGATTGAGCGCCTGGGCACCAGCGTGGAGATCGTGGGCAAGCTGGGCCAGGACAACCGGGTCTTTCAGCTCTTAGAGGACGGGAAGATTGACTACGTCATCCTCACCGGGTCCACGGAGCCGGAGTACATCCGGGACTTCATCCGCCTCAACCACCGCTGCGTCCAGCTGGGCATCCCCTGCCTCACCTCCCTGGACACCGCCGGGGCCCTGGCGGACATCCTGGAGTCCCGGTACAACCAGGGGAACACGGAGCTGGTGGACATCTGCCACCTGCGGGAGCACCGGGAGAAGCTGCCCTTCACCAAGATGCAGACCTGCGGCAACGACTACATCTTCCTGGAGAACTTCGACGGCCAGATCACCTGCCCGGAGTCCCTCTGCGTGCCCTTCTGCCGCCGCCACTTCGGCGTGGGGGCCGACGGCATTATCCTGATGGAGCGCTCGGAGATCGCCGACGCGAAAATGCGGATGTTCAACGCCGACGGCAGCGAGGGAAAAATGGCGGGCAACGCCCTCCGGTGCGTGGGGAAATACCTCCACGACCGGGGGCTAACGGACAAGGAGACCCTGACGGTGGAGACCGCCAGCGGGGTCCGGACCGTGACCCTCTACACCACCAGCGGCAAAGTCACCTCCGCCAGCGTGGACATGGGGAAGGCCACCCTGGACACGGCGGCGCTGAAATTCACCATTGCGGAACAGCAGGTGGTGGACTACCCGGTCCGCATTGCCGGGCGGCCCTACAACATCACCTGCGTGGATATGGGGAACCCCCACTGCGTGGTGTTCTGCAATCGAGTGGACGATGTGGACATCGACTTCATCGGTCCCCGGTTCGAGCACGCGCCTTACTTCCCCGAGCGCATCAATACGGAGTTCATCCGGGTGGTGAACCCCAGCACCATTAAAATGCGGGTCTGGGAGCGGGGCAGCGGGGAGACCATGGCCTGCGGAACCGGCGCCTGCGCCGCCGTGGTGGCCGCAGTTGCCAACGGCCTGTGCGAGAAGGGCCGGGATATCACCGTCCGGGTGAAGGGCGGAGAGCTCATCGTCCACTACACCGACGAGGGGGTCACCCTGACAGGGGACGCCAAGCTGGTGTATACGGGGGAGATTGAATACTGAAGCCTTCTATCGATAGGACACCCTGTGGGGCCTGCACCCCTGTGCAGGCCATTCCCCAGGAACTGCCATGCTTCCGGGAAATGGCCCGGTCAGGGGACCGGGCCCCACAAAAAAGAGCACCCCCTACAACCCGCCCGCAGTAAGTCAAAAGGACCGCCCTCCCGGGCGGTCCTTTCGCGTCAGTATTGGTAAATGAGATGCTCGGTCAGCAGCGTCACCATGCGCTGGTACTCCAGGGGGCTCTCCGCGTACTCCTTGACGCTCTGGTGGATGGGCCAATCGGCGTTGTGCTCCTGATTGTACTTCTCCGTCAGCCCGGCCAGGAGCCGCGCCGCGTTCTTCGCGCTGACGCTGCCCCTCTGGAGCCGCTCCTCCCGCGTTCTGCCGTTGGCGTTTTCCGGCTCATAGACGTAGGCGATTTTGTCCAGGTTCTCCACCAGGGCCAGCATCTGATAGACGTAGTACCGCATCCGCCGCAGATCCCCCTCGCCGAACTCCTCCTGGAATTCCAACTCCCAGACGTAGGGCTCGCTGCTGGTGTGGAGGGTGGTGGTGTAGGGCCCCATCATCCGGGAAATTTGCAGCAGCTCCGCGATGCGCCCCAGGGCGGGGGCGTCGCCGCAGTAGGGGGTTTTCGCGTTCAGCAGGTCTATGGTGTTCTGGCTGATAACCAAACCGTCCGACCAGAGAAGTCGCCCCTGGCTGGAGGTCCCGCCCAGCCAGACCTCCTGGACGA
>CAJUOD010000071.1:11578-14703 GCA_910587875.1 uncultured Oscillibacter sp.
AGCTCCGCCTGGCCGGAGGAGCAGAGGGGAGAGGCCAGCACGTCCCGGGCATAGATGGAGGTCACGCCGTCCACCGTCTCCACCTTCCAGCCGCGGAAGGCGTTGCCGGACCCCGTGGAGCTCAGGGACAGATACAGGGTGTTGTCCGGGTGGACCTCCGCCACAACCACCGCCACGCTCTGGGCCTGGAGGGGCGTGCCGATGACGAAGACCTTCAGCGCCAGTCCCCCCAGCAGGACCAGGGCCGTGCAGACCACCGCCAGGACGATTTTTTTGGCCGTCCCCTTCTTCACCCGCTTGAGAAAATCCACCTCCTTGGCGGCTTCCTCCGTCTCCTCCGCCCCCGGCATGGCGGCCATGGCCTCCTTCTGGGCGACACAGGCGGGACAGGTCTCCAGATGCCGGTCCACCGCCTCCCGGGAGTCCTCTCCCAGCAATCCCTCGATATAGCTTGGCAGCAGGTCCCGCACCACGCCGCAGGTTAAATCATTCTTCATCGCTCGCGCCTCCGTTCCGTAACTTCTCCTTGCTCCGGTAAAAGGTCACCCGGGCCCAGGTCTCGGTCTTTCCGCAGACATCCCCAATCTCCCGGAAGCTCAGGCCCCCGAAGGCCCGGAGATAGACCACCTCCCGCTGGGCCTCCGGCAGGCCGTGGACCAGCCGGAGGAGGTCCAAACGGCCCTCCTGTTCCAGGACGCTCTCCTCCGCCGAGGGGCCGGGGGACTCGGGGAGGTCCTCCGGGGAGACCGGGGCCTCCCGCTTCTGCTTCCGGAGGTGCTGGAACCATAAGTGCTTGGCAATCTGGCAGAGCCAGACGGAGACCTTGCAGGTCCCGTCAAAGCGGTCCACGGACCGGACGGCCTGGTAAAAGGTCTCCTGGGTCAGCTCCTCCGCCAGGCGCTCGTCCCGGGTCTTGGCCAGGAGGAACTTATAGACCGTCCGGGCGTGCTGCTGATAGACCTGTTCCATGTCCTCCAAGGAGCCCACCTTCTTTCGCCTGTTTCTGCCTATATATCCCCGGGGCGGGGGAAACGTTACAGGGAGCCCGGAGAATTTTCCTTGCAATTTCCACTCCAACGAGTTACAATGAAAAGCGGAAACATAAATGCGGCAGGCCGCCGGGCGCTCGCAACACCCGGCGGCCCTGTACGAGTGACCAGACCACTCAGCACAGCAGTTTCGCAACTGCACCACGGGCTTATTATACCCATCTCCCGTCCTTTTTGCAAGGGCGGCGGGACGGGTTTCTAGGCGTGCGTACGCATGATTTGATGCGGTGCTGAGTTTTGAGGCTCGGCACCGCTTTTATGTTTCCGGCGGACGCCCGACCGGCGGGGTCTCTCTTTTACTTCCTCTCCCGCCGGGAGGGAGTACCGTCCGCTGGAAATTTTGAAGAAAAGAGGAGAACAGCATGAAAAAGAAAATCCTGTCCCTAGCGCTGGCCCTGGCACTGTGCCTTGGCCTGACTGTCCCCGCCGCCGCCGCAGACAAGAAACTGGAAACCCTAGAAATGAGCCCTGCGCGAATCACCAATGTGCTTTACTATGGCAATTATCTGGACGCTATCGCTTTAAATGCTCCTGGTCTTCCCATCGTCTGCCGGGGTTCCACTGAGATCAGTCTTTTGGAGCCATCTGAGGAGTTCGATGGGCAAACAAGGCGGTCTTATCTTGAGGATGAACAGGACTATTTACAAGTCCTAAGCGCAGACGGAACTCCTCTAAACAAAAAAACAGGCTATGACGCGGGTTCAAAAATCGTATTGGATGAAAAGGGAATTTATGTAATCCGTATTTTGCTTCCTGAAGGAATTGATCCTGATCCTGAAGCCGATACTCACGGCTCTGTTCCCGACAATTATTATATACAAATTCTAGGCCAGAATGATGAAGCCCCGGCCAAGGATCCCTTCAATCCCTTCTTCGACGTTCCCCCCACCTCCGTCTACTCGGACGGCGTGAAGTGGGCCACCAGAGCCAAGGTCACCAATGGAAAAACGGCGGACAGTTTCGGCGTCAATGACGTCTGCACCGTTTCTCACATACTCACCTTCCTCTACCGGGCCTACACCATGTACGACGATGTGGAGCGCTCCGGCTCCGAGCGCGAGGCCGTCCTTGCCTGGGCCAAGGAAAACGACCTTATCAAAGACGGGCAGAGTCTGGATGCTCCCTGCACCCGTTCTATGGCGGTAACCTATATGTGGAAGGCCGGCGGCTGCCCCGAGCCCTATGACGGTCCTTCCTCCTTCAGCGACGTCCCCGAAAATGCGGAGTATAAGCAGGCGGTCGATTGGGCCGTGGGCCGGGGCGTCACCTCCGGCACCGGCGATGGCTCCACCTTCTCCCCTGACAAAACCTGCACCCGAGGACAGATTGTCACGTTCCTGTTCAGAGATTGCTTCGACGGCGTCTTCTGAAAAAACAAAGGGCCCCGCTCCCATGGGAGCGGGGCCCTTTCATTCAGCCTTGAAACGGGAGTCTTACTGCTCCGCCATAGCCTTGGCCTCCGCGATCGCCTTCTCCTGGGCGGCAGGGGGGCAGTCCTGATAGCGGACGAAGTGGAACGTGAAGCTGCCCCGGCTCTGGGTCATGGCCCGGAGGTCGATGGCGTAGGTCCCCATCTCGGCCATAGGCACCTCGGCGGTAATCACCTGCGTCCCGTCTCCCACGGGGTCCATGCCCATGGGGGTGCCCCGGCGCTTGGAGATGTCGCCCATGACGTCGCCGGTGTAGTTCTCGGGCACCGTCACCTTCAGCTCGCCGATGGGCTCCAGCAGGACGGGGTTCGCCTCGGGCATGGCGGCCTTATAGGCCAACTGCGCCGCCGTCTTGAAGGCGATTTCGGAGGAGTCCACCGGGTGATAGGAGCCGTCATACAGCACGGCCTTCAGGTTCACCAGGGGATAGCCCGCCAGAGGCCCGTGGAGGCAGGCCTCCCGGAGGCCCTTTTCCACCGCCGGGAAGAAGTTCCGGGGCACGGAGCCGCCGAAGACCTCCTCGGCGAAGACCATATCCTCCTCGTCGGGGTTGTACTCGAAGCGGACCCACACGTCGCCGAACTGGCCGCTGCCGCCGGTCTGCTTCTTGTGCCGTCCCTGCTTCTGGACGGTCTTGCGGATCTTC
>CAJUOD010000072.1:0-11366 GCA_910587875.1 uncultured Oscillibacter sp.
ACCACCTCCTCGGCGGCCCGGCCGCCCATGGAGACGGTGATTTTCGCCATGAGCTCTTCCTTGGTCCGGAGCTCCGTCTTGTCCTCCTCGGGCATCAGCAGGGTGTAGCCCAGAGAGCCCTGGGTGTGGGGGACGATGGTGATCTTCTGCACCGGCTCCGTGTTCTTCTGCTTATAGGCCACCATGGCGTGTCCCACCTCGTGGTAGGCCACCAGCTTTTTCTCGAACTCAGTGAGGACGCTGCCCTTCTTCTCCGTACCGGCGATGACCAGCTCGAAGGCGGCCAGCATGTCCTCCTGGCTCACCAGCTTCCGGCCCTTCCGCACGGCCCGGAGGGCCGCCTCGTTCACCAGGTTGGCAAGGTCTGCGCCCACGCAGCCCGCCGTGGCCAGGGCCACCTTCTTCAGGTTCACGTCCTCCCCCAGCTTGATGTTCCGGGTGTGGACCTCCAGCGTGGCGATGCGCCCCGCCAGGTTGGGCCGGTCGATGGTGATCCGCCGGTCGAAGCGGCCGGGGCGGAGGAGGGCCTGGTCCAGTACCTCCGGGCGGTTGGTGGCCGCCAGGAGGATGACGCCCTTGGTGGGGTCGAAGCCGTCCATCTCCGCTAGGAGCTGGTTTAGGGTCTGTTCCCGCTCGTCGTTGCCGCCCATGCGGTTGTCCCGGGATTTGCCAATCGTATCAATCTCGTCGATGAAGACGATGCAGGGGGCTACTTTGGACGCCTCCTTAAAGAGGTCCCGGACCCGGGACGCGCCCACGCCCACGAACATCTCCACGAAGTCGGAGCCGGAGATGGAGAAGAAGGGCACGTTGGCCTCTCCCGCCACGGCCTTGGCCAGCAGGGTCTTGCCGGTGCCCGGAGGGCCCACCAGAAGCGCGCCCTTGGGCAGCTTTGCGCCGATCTCCGTGTACTTCCCGGGGTTGTGCAAAAAGTCTATGATTTCGGTGAGGGACTCCTTGGCCTCGTCCTGGCCCGCCACGTCCCGGAAGGTGACGCCGGTCTGCTTTTCCATATAGACCTTGGCGTTGGATTTCCCCACGCCGCCGATGCCTCCGATGCCGCCCATGCCCTTTTTGGCCATCCAGTTCATGACGAGGCTCATGACCAGGATGATGATAAAGAAGGGGGCCAGGTTCACCAGGAACAGCAGGATGGGGCTCATGGGGGGCTGGTAGTCCTGGTTGATGCGGATGGGTTCCTTGCCCTGCCGGGCCGGGGACTCGCTGACTGCCCGGACCCGTTCCACCACCGCGTCATAGGACTCCAGCCGCACGGCGAACAGCTCCAGGGACAGCTTCAGCTCCCGGCCCTCTTCATCCGTCCGGGCATAGACGACGGTCCCGTCCTCCAGGGTGGCCTTGGTGAATTCCATCCCCTCCGGGTTGGTGTAGACATACCCGTCCTCCGGGGTGATGATCAGGATGGACTCGCTGTTGTCGAAGTCCACCCCGGCCACCTCTCCGGCGTCCAGCATGTCCAGAAACGTGCTGTACTCCAGCTCCACGGAGCTGGCCTGGTGGCCCATGCTGGTCATGTAGGTGGTGGCGTAGCTCACCAGCACGGCCAGCAGCACGGCCCAGCAGATCAGGTGGATAAAGCCCCGCCAGTTGCTGTTTTTGTTCTGGTCCGGCTTTTTCTTGTTGTTGTTTTGGTCCATGTATGGAATCGCTCCTTTCGGGGAAAAGCGCACGGTGTCCGTCAAAGCGTGAAACCCGGCAAAATCATATGGCAGTATATCACAGAACCTGGAAACTCACAAGCAGGTTTCCCAAAGTTTCTCATGAAGTTTCTGTAAATTCCCGCTTTATTATCCTCCCAGGCTATGGTATACTAGGAGTGTATCGACAAAATTTTCAGGCCGGGCCCCCGGCCGGGAAGGACAGCCCATGGAAGACCGCAGAACCCCCGCCCCCAAGGCCGACGGGATCATCGAGGGCCGGAACGCCGTCATCGAAGCCCTCCGGGCCGGGACGGCCATTGATAAAATCTACCTCCAGAAGGGCGAGACGGACAAGACCCTGGGCCACATCGCCTCCAAGGCCCGGGCCGCCGGGGCCGTGGTGGTGGAGGCGGACCGGCGCAAGCTGGACGCCATGAGCCGCACCCACGCCCATCAAGGCGTCATCGCCCTCAGCGCCGTCCGGGAGTACGCCACGGTGGAGGACATCCTCCGCGCGGCGGAGGCCAAGGGGGAGGCCCCCCTGCTGGTGGTCTGCGACGAGCTGTCGGACCCCCACAACCTGGGGGCCGTCATCCGCACGGCGGAGTGCGCCGGGGCCCACGGGGTCATCATCCCCAAGCGCCGGAGCGCCGGGCTGACGGCGGTGGTGGCCAAGACCTCCGCCGGGGCGGTGGCCCACGTGCCCGTGGCCCGGGTGCCCAACCTCCCGGCCCTGCTGGACGATTTGAAGAAGCGGGGAATCTGGGTCTTCGGCACGGCGGCGGACGGGACCACGGCCCTCTATGACGCGGACCTGAAGGGCCCCGCCGCCATCGTCATCGGCAGCGAGGGCAGCGGCATGGGCCGCCTGGTGGCCGAGCGCTGCGACTTTCTGGTCAGCATCCCCATGCGGGGGAAGCTTTCCTCGCTGAACGCCTCCGCCGCCGCGGCGATCCTGCTTTATGAGGCCGTACGCCAGCGGCTGCTTGCCTGAAAAGCAGAAGCGTCCATCCTTTGACTTTATACCGCGGAGGAGATCTTTGATGGTAATGGTTCGCAATGCCGCGTTGGAAGACGCCGGGCGTATCCTGGAAATCTACGATTACTATGTAAGAAATACCGCGATCACGTTTGAATACGAAACCCCCTCCCTTGACGAGTTCAAGGGCCGGATGGCAAGGACCATGCGGGCGTATCCGTATCTGGTCGTCTTGGAGGACGGCCGGATCGAGGGCTACGCGTACGCGGGCGCCTTTGTGGGCAGAGCCGCCTATGACTGGTCCTGCGAAACAACGGTTTACCTCGACCCTCACGCCCGGAAGTGCGGAATGGGCCGAACGATCTATGAGGCGCTGGAAAAGGCCCTGCGCGATATGGGGATCCTCAACCTGTACGCGTGCATCGCCTTTCCGGAACGTGACGACGAATACCTGACGGCGAACAGCGCCGGCTTTCACGCGCATCTGGGCTATGTGAAGGCGGGAGAGTTCCACAAATGCGGGTATAAATTTGGCCGCTGGTACAACATGATCTGGATGGAGAAGACCATCGGAGAACATAAAGCGGGCCAGCCTCCCATTACCCGCTATCCGGAATTGAGGAACGCCTGACGGCAGCCAAGGAGCCTCTTTCATCTACCCCTTTTCTAAGGAGGGACCCCCATGACCCCGAAGGACGACAACAACATCTCCGTCCCCGCGCCGGAGGACGATTACTCCCTGGAGGAGATCCTGGCGGAGTACGGCGGCAGCCTGGAGCACCATCTGCTCCGGGACATGGAGGAGGCCCCCGCCCCGGCGGAGGCTCCACCGGCTGAGCCCGCCCCTGAGGAAGCGCCCCCCGCGGAGCCGGAAACGCCCCCGGAGCCCCCGGCGGAGGAGCCCGCCGCCCCGGAGCCGTCCCCGCCGCCGGAGCCTCCCAAAACGCCGGACCCCCTCCGGGAGGCCGAACAGGCGGCGGAGGCCAACGTGGCCAAGCTGAACATCCCCCACCCCAAGCCCATCTCCCTGGAGGACGTGGTGGGCAGCACCGTGGACGCGGTGATGGAGGAGGCCCGGGAGCCCATCCTGCCCCCGAAACGGGGCCTGTTCTCCCGGAAGCCCCCGGAAGAGACGGAAACCCTCCCCCCGCCTCCGGAACCGGAGCCCGAGCCCGACCCGGAGCCCATCGGCCCCGAGCCCACCCTCTGGGAGGCGGCCCACGACGCCCGGCAGCTCTACATCCGCCGGAAGCACACGGTGCTCCTGCCCCTGGCGACGGCCCTGCCCCCCACCGTCTTCCTGCTCCTGGAGCGGTATCAGGTGAAGGTCCCCTACTGGTCCGGGGACCGGGAAATTCAGTGCATTGTCCTGCTGGCCTGCCTGGGGCTGACGGCCCTGCTGTGCCGCCATGTGTTTCTCAAGGGCTTCGGCATGCTGCTGCGCCGCCGGTGCGTGGCGGAGCTGCTGGTGTCCCTCTCCGTCCTGGTCTCCGGGCTGGACTGCGCCGCCCGGCTCCTGGGAAAGCAGGCCGGGGGGCCCATGCCCTACGCCTCCGTCAGCTGCCTGGGGCTGGTGTTCGCCCAGTGGGGCGTCCGCCGGGAGAGCAAGGGCAATTACGACATGCTCCGGGCCGCCTCCCTGGACGAAGACCCGCCCTATCTGGTGGCCGCCACCTCTCAGGGGGCCTGCAAGCAGCGGGGCACCGTCCCCGGCTTCTTCACCACCGCCGCCCGGAGCGACTTCGCCACCTTCTGGCAGACGGCCCTGCTGCCCGCCTTCCTGGCGGCGTCCCTGGTCTTCGCGGGCTTGAGCTCCGCAGGACAGGAGCGGGGCGGGGACTTCCTCTTGAACCTCTCCGCCATCCTCCCGGCGGCGGCTACCTTCTCCCTGCCCCTGTGCTGGGCCCTGCCCTGGTCCAAGCTGTCCGAGCATTTGCAGAGGACCGGCTGCGCCGTGGCGGGCTGGTCCGGGGCCCAGAAGATCAGCGCCAAGCGGCGGATGATCGTCACCGACTCGGACCTCTTCCCCCCCGGGGCCGTCCAGCTCAACGGGCGGAAGCTCTTCGCCGAGACCCAGGAGCAGGCCGTCTCCCTGGCGGCCTCCATGGCCCGGGCGGCGGGCAGCGGCCTGGAGCGCCTGTTCAACAGCCTGGTCCGCAGCGAGGGGGGCCGCTATGAGAAGGTGGACGACTTCAGCTTCTACGAGGAGGGCGGCTGGTCCGGGACCGTCAAGGGCGAGTCCGTGCTGATGGGCAGCGCCTCCTTTATGCGCAAGATGAACGTCAGGCTCCCGGCGGACGTGAACCTGAAGACCGGCGTGTTCCTGGCGGTGGACAAGGAGCTCATCGCGGTCTTCGCCGTGAAGTACAGCCCCTCGGAGAACGTGGACTTCGCCATGAAGCTGATGCAGCGCAACCGCATCCAGCCCATCCTGGCCTCCCGGGACCCCAACATCACCCCCTCCCTCATCAAGCGGAAATTCAGCCGGGGCGTCCACATGGAGTACCCCAGCCTCTCGGAGCGCATCGCCCTCAGCGAGGCGGAGAAGGACCGGGACCTGCCCCGGGCCCTGCTGTTCCGGGAGGGGCTGCTGCCCTATGCGGAGACAGTGGCAGGGAGCCTCCGGCTCTGCAAAGCGGTCCGCCGGGCGGCGGTCATCTCGCTGCTGGGCAGCTGGGCGGGGACCCTGCTGACCTTCTACCTCACCAGCCTGGGGGCCTACGAGCTGCTGAACCCCCTGGCGCTGGAGGCCTTCCTGCTGCTGTGGACCCTGCCGGTGCTGCTCATGGCAGACTGGACGGGGCGCTATTAAAACGAGGAGATGAATCCCATGGGAAAATTCGACGGCGTGCTGCTGGCCAGCGACTTTGACAACACGCTTTTGTACACCGAGGAGTCCCTGCGCACCGGTGCGCCCCTCCCGCCCCTGCCGGAGCGGAACCGGGAGGCCCTGGAATACTTCATGGCCCAGGGGGGCCGCTTCGCCGTCGCCACGGGCCGGGCCCTGCCCGCCTTCCTCCGCCACGCGCCGGACGTGCCCATGAACGCCCCCGGCGTAGTGTGCAACGGCGCGGCCATCTACGACTTTGAAAAGGGCGAATACCTGGAGACCGCCATGCTGGACGAGGCCGCCCGCCAACGGGGCCAGACGGCCCTGGACCGCTTCCCCGGCGTGGCCGTGGAGGCCTACCACATCGACAACGTGATCCACGTGGTCCGGCCCAACGAAATCTCCCGCCAGCACGAGCACATGACCCACGCGGAGCTGACGGAGGCCCCCTCCCTGCCGGAGGTGCCCCTGCCCCTGGGGAAGCTCCTCTTCGAGGCGGGCCACGAGACCCTGGAGGAGGTCCTGGCCTTCTTCGTCAGCCAGGGCTGGGCGGAGGACTACGAGCTGATTTTCTCCACATCCCACCTGCTGGAGATGACCATCAAGGGGGCCAGCAAGGGCGGCATGGTCCGCCGCCTGGCCGCCCGGCTGGGCATCTCCATGGACCACGTCTACTGCGCCGGGGACGAGGCCAACGACCTCTCCATGCTCCAGGCCGCCGCCCAAGGGTTCGCCCCCGCCAACGCCGCCGCTGTCGTCCGGGAATCCGGGGCCACCGTGGTCCGCGACGCCCGGGAGGGGGCCATTGCGGATGTGGTCGAAATACTGGATAAACGGTACTCCTGAAAAATGCCGCAAGCCCCGGCGGAAGCCGGGGCTTGACAAACGGGGCGGGGAGCCCTATAATAAACCTAGAAGGGCGCCGTCGGCAGGCGGTTGGCCCGGTTAAAGGTTTGTCAAAACTGAGAAACCGTCACCGGCCAGGGTGGCGGTTTCTGCTCTTCACAACGATCGTAACGGTGAACCGCCCGATATGTAACGTGATTCGCATTCAGCTCCACCCCCTTCCAAAAGGGAGTGACCAACCGCCTGCCGTTTGGCGCCTAAGGATATTTTAACACGGCTCTCAAAGAAAGGCAAGCCCGGCGGGTCCTCCGCCGGGTTTTTTCTGTCTCCGCCCCTTGCAATTTCTTGTGAGCGTGCTACAATAAACGCCGTAGTAACCATACGCGACGAAACGATTTCTGAAGAGAGGGTGACTCAAGCGACATGGAATGGACAATGACGGCCAACGCCCCCGGTCAGGTCTGCCTGATGCAGGGCAACGAGGCCATTGTGCGGGGCGCGGTGGAGGCCGGGATCAACTTTGCCGCCTCCTATCCCGGCTCCCCCTCCTCCCAGGTTCTGGGGATGCTGGGCAAGATCGCCCGGGAGCGGGGCTTTTACGCGGAGTGGTCCACCAACGAGGTCTGCGCCCTGCAGGCCTGCACCGGCGCGTCCCTGGCCAACGGACGGGCCCTGTGCATCGTGAAGCAGAACGGCCTCTTGTGCGTGGCGGACGCGCTCCACTGCGCCGCCCAGGCCGGGGTGAAGGGAGGCCTTGTGATTGTCTCCAGCGACGACCCCAGCGCCCACTCCTCCACCAACGAATTCGACTCCCGCTGGCAGGCCATGTCGGCGGGCATCCCCCTGCTGGAGCCCACCACCATGCAGGAGGCCAAGGACATGATTCCCTACGCCTTCGAGCTTTCCGAGCAGGTGGGCCAGATCGTGCTGGTCCGGGTGACCACCCGGGTCTGCCATGGCCGGGGCAATGTGGTCCTGGGCGAGCTTCCCGAGAAGCCCCGGGCCCTGGAGCGGGTCAAGGAGTGGGACCGGATGGTCTGCGTCTCCTACATGCACGGCCCCGCCCTCCAGAAGCTGGAGAAGCTCCGGGAGCTCTTTGAGGCCAGCCCCTGCAACCACTACGAGGGCCCGGAGGCGCCGAAAAAGCTGGTCATCGCCGGGGGCACCGGGCGGCTCTACGGACAGGAGGCCCTCCGCCGCCTGGGCGTGGACAAGGAGACCGGCTTCATGGCCCTGGGGACCCTCTGGCCCCTGCCGGAGACCTACATATTAAAGCGCCTCCGCGCGGCGGAGGAGGTCCTGATCCTGGAAGAGGTGGATCCCTTCCTGGAGCGGGCGGTCCAGGCCCTGGCGGGCCGGGAGGGCCTGCGGGTCAAGTTCCTGGGCCGGGGCGACGCCCTGCCGCCCTTCGGCGAGCTGGACCCGGACGTGACCACCGCCGGCATCTGCAAGCTCACCGGCGCGCCCCTGCCCGTGAAGAAGCCCACCGGCGAGCTGGAGCTCCCCGTCCGGGAGATGAGCTTCTGCGCCGGGTGCCCCCACCGGGCCACCTTCTACCTCCTCAAGCGGGCCATGCGCCAGGAGAAGCACCCCGGCGTGGTCGTGGGCGACATCGGCTGCTACTTCATGGCGGGCCAGTCCGCCGGGCAGTACGCCTGGCAGACCTGCAACTGCATGGGCTCCGGCGTCAGCGTGGCCGAGGGCCTGGGCCAGCTGACCAACTACGGCCTGGACCAGAAGGTGGTCACCATGTGCGGCGACTCCACTTTCTTCCACACCATCCTCCCGGGATTGGTAAACGCCACCTACCACAACGCCAATATGCTCCTCATTGTCCTGGACAACTCCGCCACGGCCATGACGGGCTTCCAGCCCCACCCGGGCACGGGCCTCACCGCCATGGGGGACCACGTGAAGCCCATGGACATCCCCAAGATCCTGGACGCCGTGGGCTGTAAAGTGGAAGTGGCCGACCCCTTCGACGTCGTCGAGGCGGAGAAGACCCTCCGCCGGATGCTGGACCAGCCGGGGATGAACGTCCTGATTATGCGCCAGCCCTGCGCCACGCTGATGACCAAGGAGCGGAGCAAGAAGCCCGTCCGGGTCTACGTGGACCAGGACGTGTGCATCGGGGACGGCTGCGGCTGCGACAAGTACTGCTCCCGGGTCTGGGGCTGCCCCGGCAACACCTGGGACTTCCAGAAAAACAAGGCGCTCATCGACCCCGTCACCTGCGTGGGCTGCGGCGTGTGCGCCAAGCTCTGCCCCTCCGGGGCCATCAAAGTGGAAGGCGGTGAACAGGCATGAAGCTGAAATATGACCCTCTGAACATCGTGGTCTGCGGCATCGGCGGGCAGGGCAACGTGCTGGCCGCCGAGACCCTGGGCACCGCCATGTGCGACCGGGGCTGCCGGGTGGCCGTGGGCGAGACCTACGGCGCTTCCCAGCGGGGCGGCTCCGTCATGAGTCACGTCCGGGTCTCCGAGAAGTGGGACCCCAGCGTGCTGATTCCCGCCGGAGAGGCCCACATCATCATCGGCTTCGAGCCCCTGGAGACCCTGCGCATCGCCCGGAAGTACGCCGGGGCGGACACGGTCACCGTCTACGACCCCCGGCCCGTCTATCCCCTGGGCGTCCTCCAGGGCGTGCAGACTTACCCGCCCCTGGAGGAGCTCCAGGCGGAGATCGCCCAGCTCTCCACCATGGCCCTGGCCATTCCGGCGGCGGATATCGCCATGGAGGCCGGGGATTCCCGGGCCGCCAACATCGCCCTTCTGGGGGCCTTCAGCCAGCTGGACGCCGCCCCCTTAAGCGGCGAGGACCTGGAGAAGATCCTGGCCCAGCGCTTCCAGGGAAAGGTCCTGGAGCTGAACCAAAGGGCCTTTGCCATGGGCCGCGAGGCCGCGCGGAAAGGGGGCGCGGTGTGATGAAGACCATTCGCGTCGTGTTCCGCCACCCCCAGGGCAAGGCTCCCCTGACCCTGGACCTGCCCCGGGATACCCAGTTCTCCGCCCTGACGCCCCTGCTCTACGAGCATAATTTCGTGGAACAGCAGAAGCCGGGCTGGCGCTGCCTCTACCAGGAGCACCTGTGCGGCATGAAGCACCGGCTCTGCGACTACGTGCCGGAGGACGCGGAGGAGATCGTCCTGGATCTCTTCGGCTTCTCCCAGGTGCTGGTGTAAAGGAGGAGATGGGAACATGTTAAGTACAATCGCGTTAGACACCCAGGTCCTCCGCCCCGGCCTGTGCACGGGCTGCGGGGCCTGCCAGGGCCTGTGCCCCTACTGGGGCAGCGTGGACGGGCGGACCGTCTGCTTCTTCGACTGCGAGCGGACGGATGGCCGCTGTCAGCGCTTCTGCCCCCGGATGCCCACCGACCTGGACGCCCTGCGGAAGCAGTTCTTCCCCGAGGACACCATCCTCCCGGAGATCGGCCCCTTCCGGGGTCTGTACCTGACCCGGGCCGCCGACGAGTCCATCCGGGCCAAGGCCCAGCACGGCGGCAGCATGACCGCCCTGGTGGAGCTGGCTCTAAAAGAGGGCTTCATCGACGCCGCCGCCCTGACCCGCTCCCAGGGGGGCTTGAATCCCGAGGGCGTGCTGGCCACCACGGCGGAGGAGGTCCGGGCCTGCTCCGGCTCCAGCTTCCAGGTGCCCCCCACCCTGGCGGTGCTGAACCGGGCCCTGAAGGAGGATCAGTACCACAGCATCGGCGTGGTGGGGACCCCCTGCAAGACCCTGGCGGTCTATAAGATGAAGGCGAACCCCCTGCCGGAGAACGACAACCACGCCGGGAACATCGGCATGGTGTTCGGCCTCTTCTGCGGCTGGGGCCTGGACTGGGACGGCCTGAACGCCCTGGCGGCCAAGCACGCCGACCCGGCTAAGGTCTCCCACGTGGACATCCCCCCCAGCAAGTACCACTCTCTGGAGCTACGGGAAAACGGAGAAACCGTCTCCGTGAACCTGGACGAAGTGACCCCCCTGGTCCGCTCCGGCTGCCGGTACTGCGCCGACATGACGGCGGAGTTCGCGGACCTCTCCATCGGCGGGGCTCGGAGCGCCGACGGCTGGGACGTGGACAAGGGCTGGAACCAGATCATCGTCCGCTCTGAAAAAGGGCAGCAGCTCCTGGATCTGGCCCGCGAAAAGGGCGTGCTGGAGTTCAAGGACGCCATGGAGGGCGGCCTGGAGAAGCTGAAGAAGGCGTCCCTCGGCAAGAAGCGCACGGCAGTTAAGAACCTCCGGGCCCTCACCGGGAAGCCGGAGGACCTGGGGTATCTGAACCCCAACCGGGAGATGTTCAAGGACCTGTGAGATCAAAAAGAGACACGCCAAGAGGCGTGTCTCTTTTTTTAGCGCTCACTCCCAGGCCAGCTTCAGCTCCCGCTTGTTGACGGCGCAGTCCCGCAGATACAGGTTGATCAGCGTCTGGTAGGGAATCCCCGCCGTTTCAGACTGGGCCTTGAAATAGTCGATGGTGCTCCCGTCGATGTTGATGGTAATCTGGCGCTTCAGCTGGGCGGCATAGGGGTTTTTTCTCGCATTTGAGAAATCATATTCTTCACGCATGGTTCATTCGCCTCACTTTCCGTAGTATTTGCTCTCGCTCTTGGTCGCTTTTCTGGCCGAAATAATACGGATTACCGTTTCGGACGCACGGAAGCAGTGGCAGACCACGAGCAGATTCGCTTTATTGCTAAAGCCAAGTATGACAAACCGTTCTTCCTCCTCTGAATGCTCGGGGTCGTCCCTTACAAGGGCTTGTTCATCGTAGAATACCGTCGAAGCCTCCTCGAAAGATATTCCGTGCTTGCGCTGGTTGATTCGGTTTTTGTTCTCGTCCCATTCAAATTTTATGATTCCCATAATTATATTATAATTATACTTTCCCTATTGTCAAGGCTTTTGGGATAAACAGCAAAGGCATTGCAAAAGACATAAAGCCCCCCAGAACCGCTGCGGTTCTGGGGGGCTTCTGGTGACCCGGCGGGGATTCGAACCCCGGACCCACTGCTTAAAAGGCAGTTGCTCTGCCGACTGAGCTA
>CAJUOD010000072.1:11466-14522 GCA_910587875.1 uncultured Oscillibacter sp.
GGATTCGAACCCCGGACCCACTGCTTAAAAGGCAGTTGCTCTGCCGACTGAGCTACCGGGTCATCGTCAGAACAAACTGCACTTCATGAATCCCGCCCTTCGTGCAGGCTTCACTCCGTTCCGTTTGTTCTTCCTCTCCCCACCGGACCCGCTTGCGCTGGGCTCCGGCGGGGGCTAGGCTACGCGGGGGAATGCTATGCGTCTGGCAGGGACGGCTGGACTCGAACCAGCGCATGAGGGAGTCAAAGTCCCTTGCCTTACCGCTTGGCTACGTCCCCGTGTAGGAAGGAAATAAGCGCGGGGACCGGGGAAAAGCCCCGATCCCCCTGCTTCTTGTGGGGTGGGAGATGGGACTCGAACCCACGACACCCGGAACCACAATCCGGTGCTCTAACCAACTGAGCTACACCCACCACATATCAACCCTCTGGAAGCCGCTGGACGGACGCCCGGGGAAGAGCTTGGCACGCCAGAAGGGACTCGAACCCCTGGCCTACTGCTTAGAAGGCAGTTGCTCTATCCGGCTGAGCTACTGGCGCGAATTTTGGATGGAGCAGGTGACGAGAATCGAACTCGCATCCCCAGCTTGGAAGGCTGGTGCCCTGACCATTGTGCTACACCTGCGTAAGTGTTGGCCGCGAGGTTTCGGCCTCCCCTGGAAATCGTCAGCTTGGATATCATACCATGAAAGCCCCCGGCTGTCAAGCGGTCTTGCGCGGTTTTCCCGGGATTTTCCGAAATTTTTTCTCACCGGGCCAAATCCAAAAAGGCCTCCATCAGCCGCCGCCCCGGAGCGGGGTTCCCCAGGCGCTCCGGGTGCCACTGGACCGCCCACACGGGCAGGCGCTCGTGGCGCAGGGCCTCCACCACGCCGTCCTCCGCCCACTGGAGGGCCCGGAGGCCGCCGCCCAGCCGGTCCGCCGCCTGGTGGTGGGCGCTGTTCACCGTCAGCGCCTCCATCCAGAGGGGGCACGAGGGGGCCGTCCGCACGGGGTGGAGCCGGTCTCTCCCCTCCAGGGTCCCGTGGCCCGGGACGTCCTGGGCCAGGGTCCCGCCGAAGAAGACGTTGACGGTCTGGAGCCCCCGGCAGATCCCCAGCACCGGCTTTCCCGCGCTTGTGAACTCCTGGAGCAGCCGGAGCTCCGCCTCGTCCCGCTCCGGCTCCAGGCCCCGGGAGGCGGTGTTCTCCTGCCCGTAGCGCCAGGGCTCCAGGTCCCCGCCGCCGGGGAGGAGCAGCGCGTCCCATTTGGCCCCCCGGCCCCCGGCGTCCTCCCCGAACACCGCCCGGGCCCCGGCGGACTCCACCCAGCGCCTGTAATTGGCGAAGCGCTCCGGGTCCCCCCAGATATACACCGTCCTTTTCACGCGCGTCCCCTCCCGTCTCCCTCCAGCCTATGCGGCGGGCAATTTCTCTGTGACAGCTGTTGACTTAAACGGCGGTCCGTAGTATGATTTTTCCAGGACGGCGGGCGTCCGCGCAAACCGCGCGGATTTCTGCCTCCGGCAGAGAGAATCAAGACTACAGAATGGGGGATATCCCGCGATGAAACGACTGCTTTCCCTGACCCTGGCCCTGCTGCTGCTTTTGACCCTGACCGCCTGCGGCGGCGGAGCAGGCGCCGGAGAGGTCCGGGCGGAGGACGGCTATGCCGAGGCCCGCATCGGCGACCTGGTACACTCCTACTTTATGGACTTCACGGTCAACAGCGCCTACACTACCGCCGACTACCACGGCCACGCCGCCCCGGAGGGGATGAAGGTACTGGTGGTGAATCTGACCGTCCGGAACACCTTCCAGGAGAGCCTCCCCATGTACGACGACGACTTCCAGGGCCAGTGGACCGCCAGCGCCGACACCGACGAGTTCGCCTGGCCCATCACCGAGGGCGAGGACGGCGCCGGCCTGGACACCGTGGCGGAGGAACAGCTCCCCGCCGAGTACGAGCTGGCGGTGAACGAGACCCGCACCGGGGACCTGGTCTTCGACGTGCCCGCCGGCGAGAAGGATTTCTCCATCTCCCACCTGGAGCTCTTCGACGACGACAGCGAGGGGGACACCTTCTTCGTGTACTTTACCGCCGAGGAGCGGTGAGCCCAATTCCAAAAGCGGAGCGGCTGGGCCGCTCCGCTTTCTTCTAAATTCGCCCGGGATTTTTCCTGGTTGCTATTTCCATCCGCCCTTGGTATAATACCCTTAGAAAAACCGGCCCATGGAGGCCGAATTGTTATAGAGAGGAGACGGTTTTATGGATCGCTGCGCCAAGGCGTATCAATATCACAAGGAGGGCTGGAACTGCGCCCAGTCCGTGGCGGCGGCCTGCGCGGACCTGGCGGGCCGGACGCCGGAGGAGGTCCTGCCCCTCATGGGCGGCTTCGGCGGCGGCATGGGCGGCAGCCACGAGGAGGTCTGCGGCGCCGTCAGCGGCGGCGCGCTGATTCTGAGCCTCTGCTTCCCCTTTGACAAGCAGGGGGACCAGGAGGCCAAGCGGAACGTCTACCGGATTACAAAAGAGTACCGCCGCCGCTTTTCCGAGGTCTTCGGCCTCACCCGCTGCGGCGACCTGCTCCGGGCCAAGCCCGGCGTGACGGATAAGACCCCTGCCTCCCAGCGCCTGGGCGTCACCGCCCACTGCGACAACATGATCGTCACGGCGGTGGAGCTGCTGGAGGCCCTGATTCAGGAGGAGCGGGAAGGGGGTACGGCATGAGCCACGAGCACAAGAAGCGCCAGTTCAGCAGCCAGTGGGGCTTCGTCCTCTCGGCGGTGGGCTCCGCCGTGGGCATGGCCAACGTGTGGGGCTTCCCGGCGAAAATGGGCAGCTACGGCGGCGGGGCCTTTCTGCTGGCCTATCTGTTTTTTATTATGCTGTTCGGCACTGTGGGTCTGTCCGCTGAATACGCCGTGGGCCGCCGGGCCCGTACCGGCACCCTGGGCTCTTATCAGATGGCCTGGGCCAGCCGGAGGAAGGAGCTGGGGAGGGCCGGCGGCCTGCTGGGCTGGCTGCCCCTGGCCGGCTCCATGTGCATCGCGCTGGGCTACGCCGTCATCATCGCCT